>NZ_JAYKZI010000004.1:510969-578821 GCF_036662515.1 Arthrobacter sp. S2(2024)
GGGGGAGGAGGGGGGACCGCCGTCGTCGCACGTTTCTTTGGGGTGCTTTGCTAGACAGTGCGCCTCGTGGGCGCGACGACCTTGATGACTGCGGAGTCGTCGGCGGCGGCGAGGCCCTGGGCCTGGCCGAGGAGGTAGAGCTGTTCGGCAGCGGCGGCGACCGGGGCGGCGAGGCCGGCGGCACGCGTCGCCTTGCCGACGATGCCCATGTCCTTCACGAAGATGTCCAGACGGCTGAGGACCTCGGCGCCATCCTCGGTGTAAGCCTCGAGGATGCGTGGGCCGCGGTTGGACAGCATGAAGGAGCCAGCGGCACCTGCTTCCAGCGCCGCGAGGGTCTTCGCCTGGTCGAGTCCGAGGGCGTCCGCGAGTGCCATGGCTTCGGCTGCAGCGGCGATGTGCACGCCGCACAAGAGCTGATTGACGGTCTTGAGGGCCTGGCCGTCGCCGGGCTTGTCGCCAACAACGGTGAGCGTGGAGGCCAGCAGTTCGAGCGCGGGGCGGGCCTTTTCCTGGGCCGCCGGCGTCGCGCCAACCACGATCAGGAGGTCGCCTTCGCCGGCACGCTTCGGGCCGCCGGAGAGCGGCGCGTCCACGAGTTCGACGCCGTATTCGGCCAGGCGGGCCACGGTAGCCGGAATAGCCTCGGTACCGACTGTGCTACCGAGGATCACGACAGCGCCCGGCTTGAGCACGGGAGCGACGCCGTTCTCGCCGAAGAGGACGGCGTCGAGCTGTTCGCCGTTGCGCACCGCAAGGAGCAGGGCGTCGGCGCCTTCCGAGGCTTCGCGGGCCGAGGCGAAGGTGCGGATCCCGGCGTCGGCGGCGAGCTTCAGGCGCGGCTCGGCGATATCGAAGCCGTGGACGGTGAGCTGGGTCGCCAGGCGGGTAGCCATCGGCAGGCCCATGGCGCCCAGGCCGAGGACGGCGACGGTGTAATTGCTGGTCATGGTGGTCTCCATTGAATGCGGGGGTTGCGTTAGGAAGAGGGTCGGCTAGAAGGTGTTGCTGAGCTTGCGCGTGACTTGAGTCAGGGATTCGTCGTCGCCCACGTTGCCGGCGAAGACGATGTACGGGATGCCCTTCGCGGGCCCGTCCACCGGCTCCCACAGCGAGACGATGCCGGGCAACATGGGGCCGCGGACTATCGCGTGGCGGATTTCCAGGCCGTGCGCGGCCACGTCCGAGGACGTGATGCCGCCCTTTGCGATGACGAAGCGCGGCGGGAAGGTCTTGAGCGTCCGGTTCACGATCGCGACGACGGCGGCAGAGACGGTGCGGGCAATCTTCAGGCTCGCCGCGGCGTCGTCCGTCTTGATGAGCAGGCGGCTCGTGTGGACGATGACGTCTCCATTGCGGAGGGCAATGACGACGGCGGCGACCGTCTCGTCCAAGTAGGCCTCCGCGCCGCTAGCGAGCAGTTTCTCGACGTCGATCTCGATGATCCGGGCGGCGCCGTGCTGGGCCGTCAGGGCATTGAGCTGGCGCGTGGTGACGCCGACGTGCGAACCAACAACGATGAGGCCACCGGCTGTGGAGGGAGTGTTGCCTTCGTAGGCTTCCTCGCCGCTGAGCGCCTCACGGATTTCCTGGCCGATGCGGCCGCGGACGAAGGGCGGACCCACACGGTAGAGCAGCTTCTTGCCGCGGTGTTCGGCTTCTTCAAGCCCGAGGGCCAGTGCCCGGAAGTCATTCTCGGTGACGATGTCCGCGACGATCGGCGTGGAGTTCGTGGCGGGTTCGATCGCGTCTGCAATGGCCTTGGCGGAAATGGCAGGGTCCTGGGCTGAGGCCCCGGCACGGATGATGTTCAGGTCCAGGACGATCACATCGCTTGCCTGGAACCGGCCCTGCGACTTCTCCTCCACATACCTGGCCATCTCCGAGTTGGCGAAGCCGAAGCTCGCATCCTTGGCGAACTCGGTCTCGGCAACCGGGGTGAGCTTGCCGGCGTCGTGCCCGGTGCCACGCGTGTAGTGCACGCCGCCAACGGTGACCCGCCCGGCGTCGGGAAACGCCGGGACGATCACGACGCCGTCGGTCGCCGCGCCGGTCACGTCCGCGACAATGGCGGCAATGACGTCCGGTTCCAGCGGGTAGTGGCCACGGAGGGTGGAGTCGGAGCGGCTGACGAATCCCAAGCGCAGCTGGGAGCCGGCGGCGGCGAGCGCGTTCCGCACGATTTCCTCGTTGCGGGCAGCGGCCTCAACCGGGTCCAGGCTGCGCGTGTTGGTCAGCACGTAGACCGCGGGCTGAGACCGGCTTTCCGCGATGTGGGCGAACGCCCACGTGAAATCGGCGACCTCCCAGCGGGTGAGGACCGGCAGGTTGGCGACCGACTGGGTGCCGGTGGGGTCGTCGTCGAGGACTACCAGGATGCGGGGCGAGGTTGCGGAAGACGCTGCTACGGCGTCGGCAACCAGCTGAGCGGGGATCTGGACTTCAGCCGGGAAGGCAGCCAGGACATCGGCTTCAAGGGTCACTGTGCACTCCATCGTGGTTTTGAAGGTAAATGTAAGATGTCAGACATCTAATATTTGAATGCTAGTGTGACACACCCGCTTTCGGCTGTGCAAGTGTCAGTCGTCACTATGCTTGGCGCATGCTTCAAGAGCCTCCCGCCGTCGCGGCATTACACGTGGACATGCGCCTCCCGGCGGCCGCCGTTAAGGCGGACTTTCCGCCCCAACCTCCCGTCCTGTTGCTGCACGGCTGGGCGTCGACGTCCGCCTATTGGGAGCCACTCGCCACCGAGTTGCTCGACGCCGGACAAACAGTCTGGATCGTCGATTTGCCTGGGTATCACCGCGGGGACATGTTGCCTCCGGGCTTCCAGTGGACTCTGGAATCAGCTGCCGATTCCGTCGCTGCCGTTGCTGCCAGGAACGCGGCACCGGTCCACATTGCGGGCCACTCGATGGGCGGAAGCGTGGCGCTGACACTGGCCGCGCGGCACCCGGGGCTCGTGGCCAGCGTGGCCCTGATCGGCATGGTTCCGGCCCCGCCGAACGAAGGCTTCAAATCGATGCTCGAATCCCAGCTACGGCAAGGCCTCATTGACGACGCGACGCGCGCCAAGTGCGTGAAGGCCTGGTTCGGGGCGTTGTCGCCGGAGGACAATCGCTTGCTGAGCCGAGGATTTGAGCTGCCTTTCGAGGTCCTTGGCCCCAGCGGCCTCGCGGCGATGGCCGGAGTGGCTGCCGATGTCCCCGAAAAGGTGACCGCACCGACGCTGGTGATTGCCGGCGTCGGGGACCGATTACGTTCGCTGGACCAAGCGGAAGCCTTCGTGGCAGCCAGCCCGCTGCGGAAGCTCGTGGCAATACCCGACGCCGGGCACAGCGTCCATTGGGAGCAGCCGCATGCTTGCGCCGTGGCGCTCGGCGCGTTTTGGAACGAAAGCCGGCAACCGCCGGCGTAAGATGTCAGACATCTAGGAACGGAGCACCATGGCACGCAAGTCGCTGGTCGGCGTCGTCGCTGACGAGCTGCTGGACCGCATCGTCGCGGGCGAATTTCCGCCGGGCACAGTGGTTCCCGGCGAACTCGAACTGAGCGCCAAGCATGAAGTCAGCCGCATGACGGTCCGCGAGGCCATGAAGACCCTCGAGGCCCAGAGAATCCTGAGCGTGGAGCGCGGCCGGGGGACTTTCGTCAACCCACTGAACCGCTGGGCTTCCCTCGAAGCTGTGCTGCGAGCGGCTTCGGAAGGAAAGAACGACGCCGCAGCGGCCGTCCAGCTCATCGAGCTGCGCCGCATGCTCGAGACCGGTGCCTGCGAACTGGCCGCCTCACGGGTCTCCCCCGAAGAAATCGACCAGCTGCAGGTTCACGTGTCCGCCATGCAGAAGGCCCACGATTCCAACGATGTGAGCGCGTTCGTCGAGGCGGACCTGGGCTTCCACGATGTCATCCTCCACGCCTCCGGCAACGTCTTCGTCGCTGTGCTCTTCGAACCCCTGCACCGCGTCCTGGAAACCCGGCGCACCCAGACCTCGCAAATCCCCGATATCCAGCGGCACGCGATCGGACATCACCGGGCCATCCTCAAAGCCCTCGAAGCCGGCGACGCTCCCCGCGCCCGCGAGGCCATGGACGCGCACATGCAGCAGACCCTCGACGATCTCAGGACATACGTCCTGGAGGCCTAGGCAGGCCCGGCTCCTTGGGACGCCCGACTGAGTTCTCGGACGCCCGCTCACATATCAACGGTCGCGGGCGGACCCTCGCTCACATATCAACGGTCGCGGGCGGACCCTCGCTCACATATCAACGGTCGCGGGCGGACCCTCGCTCACATATCAACGGTCGCGGGCGGACGCCCGCTCACATATATCGACCGATCCCAGCAATAACCTGCGGTGTCGTCCTGCAGCACCCTCCAATAAGCCGAGCGCCAAGTTCTTGCCAGATGCCGGCTCCTTCCGCAATGCTTGCAGGTTGCTTGCCATCAGCACCGCCCACGGCCGGGCCGGGCGTCCAGGTCTTGGTTAGAGCGTCATAGCTTTCGCCGGAATTCGGATACGCGATCAACGGGATTGAGGTGACTTTGCGGAGGGCTCGAAGCGACGGAGAGACCAGTTCCAGAGGCACGCAATTTACGCCGATCGCGACGACGCGCGGCTGCGTTGCACAGAGCCTTGCGACGTTGGCCAGCGTTGTGCCGTCGCTGATGTGCTCCCCGTCCCGTAGCGTGAAGGAGAACCATGCTTCGACGTTGAACTCTTCTACGAGTGCCAACAGTGCCTTCGTCTCCGAAACCGAAGGCAACGTCTCACATGCCAGCAGGTCCACTCCCGCCTCCACCAGCGCCGCGATCCGGGGCCTGTGGAATTCCATGAACTCGATCCGGCTGAGGGTGTAGTCCCCGCGGTATTCCGAACCGTCAGCGAGGTAGGCGCCATAAGGGCCTACTGATCCGGCAATCAGAAGGGGTCCCGCTTCCGGGTTTTCAGCCAAGTATTCGCGCCTCGCGTTGTCGGCCAGGCGTACGCTCAATGCCACCAGCCCCAAGGCTTCCGCTTCGCCGATGCCGCGCTGCCTGAAGCCTCGCGGCGTGGCCTGGTAGCTCGCAGTGATGGCTACCGTGGCTCCTGCATCGAAATAGTCGCGGTGCACTTGCTTGATCAGCTGCGGTTGTTCCAGAAGCACCTTGGCCGACCAAAGTGGGTCCTCCAGATTGCAGCCCCGCGCCTCGAGCTCAGTGGCGAGTGCGCCGTCCAGCGTCAGCTTCGAGCCGGCGTCGAGCATGCGGGACAGCGTGATCTTACTGGGCATCGTTCGGGGCTCCAAGCAGTTGATCTTCATTCGTGCCTATGTGGGGACGAGATGGTCCAGCGTGACCACCCTCTCACTATATTGGTCATTATGAGCATTTGAAAATGCTTGTAATGATCAGGCAAGTTATGCCACCATGGCAGTCAAGCAATCGGCGCCAAGCGCAGGGAAGAGGACCCCTTGAAGATAGAAATGAAATCAGTGCGCAAGCTGCGCGTACATTGGCCTATCGCGTCCGAGACTTTCGCTGGGCTCGCTGAGGGCGAGGCCGGTGCGTTCCGGAATGACCACGGCATTACGGCACTGCTTCAGGCCTTGGCGGACTCCCCGGAGTTGGGGGACTTTGGAAACTACAGGCACGTTTTCGAGTCCGGCGTGGGATTCGAAGGATTCACCGTGGCTGAAGGCGCCAACCCCACCTTGGGGCAAGTGGGCCAGCGGACCATTTCGCCGACCTTTGTCTTCACGACGTACTTCGACGCCGCCCTGGACGACGAGCGGGTGGATCGGTTCATGCGTCACCTTGTGGAGATCCACCCTTGGGAAGTCCCTGTCATAGAGCTATCCGGCGTCGTGAGCGTCTCATCCACCGCACTGGCAGAGGCCCGCGAGAGCGGGGTCGCATCATGACCGACAACGCCACGACGGATTTTTGGGACGGGCTCCAGCCCCTCATAGCGGGCAGGACGTTCGCCGACTTGACGCATGCATTCCACCCAGGCCAACCGCACTTCCCCGCTTTCCCCGACGAGATCAGGGAAGCCGTGTTCGATCTGGAGAATGGCGACGGATTCACCGCGCACCGCTATTCGATCATCGGGCAATGGGGAACACACGTTGATCCCCCCTCACATTTCATCCGCGGCGGCCGGTCTTTGGATCAGATCCCGGTAGGGGACATGATCCTTCCGCTGGTCATCCTGGACATTTCAGAACGGGTCAAGGCTGATCCCGATGCCACCCCCACGGTGGCGGACATCCACGCATGGGAAACCCGAAACGGCACTGTCCCGACGGGTAGCTTTGTGGCACTGCGGACCGGCTGGAGCCGACGTTGGCCCGATGCCGACGCCATGGCGAACAGGGACGACGAAGGCATCAGTCACAGTCCGGGCTGGTCGCAGGAGGCCCTCACCTTCCTGATTGAACGACGGTCGATTGCGGCTGTAGGTCATGAACAGACAGACACGGACCCGGGGCTGGCCACTTCCCGCAAGGACTTTAGCCTGGAGACATACGTGCTGGGACAGAACCGTTGGCAGATCGAGCTATTGGCGAACCTGGATGGTCTTCCGGAAAAGGGTGCCGCCCTGGTTGCGACGTGGCCAAAACCCCTTGAGGGCAGCGGCTTTCCCGCCCGGGTGTTTGCTATCCACTGAGTCACGCCCGTCCGGTGGCTAGAATCAGATCCATGCCTAAGACATCCAGCATGGGACGGGGAATCATGGCTGTCCTTGCAGTCGGCTCCCGTAACGCCGAAGGCCTCGCCGGCGGCACGGTCGCCGATATTGCAGCCGATTTAGGCAAGGATCGCAGCCAGGTCTCGCGGAGCCTGCGAGTCGCGGAACAAGAAGGGTTCCTGGAACGCGCCGAGCGGCGGTCCTACAACCTGAACTGGTCACTCTTTACCGACGCCCAGCTTTTGACCGAACAACGGCTGCAGACGGACGGGATCACTGCCCTGGAGGGCCTTGCCGGCGAAACGAACGAAGGATGCTTTCTCGGAGTGCTGAGCGGTGACAGCACGGTGACGGTCGGTGAGCGTATTCCGGCGAGCAGCAACATGGTCGGTTCGTGGTTGGGCCGGCCTTACCCGGCCTACTGCAGCGACGCCGGCCAGGCATTGTTGTGGGAGGCGTCCGACGCCGAGGTCCGAACCGTTTTCGCGTCCTCTGCATTTGTTCGCCACGGCCCCAATACTCCGGTCAATGTCGAGGACTTCCTGACGCGGCTGCATGAGGCTAGGGGGCGGGGGTATTCCATCGTGGATGAGGAAGCAGAACCAGGCTTGTATTCCCTAGCCGTTCCCGTACGGGATTTCAAACGCGAAGTGGTGGCTGCCCTGCAGGTCGTGGGTCCTAAGACACGGCTGGCAGCGCGGCGGGAACTCTGCGCCTCGGCTCTCGTGTCGTGGGGAAAGTGGCTCGAATCGACGATGGGTCAGGGACTGCCGCAGGCGCTGGCCTAGCTCGCAAGGCCCCTTCCTCCCGTATTGTCCCGAGTACTGCGACCGCATGATCCGAGCCGCGCGGCGGCTTCCGTGAGAACCTTCGCGATTTTCCCGGCCCTGGGCTCGATCTGGGGCCGGTTGCCCAGAACACTAAGTGAAGCAAGAATCGCTCCTTCCGGGTCACGGACAGGAACGGCCAATTCGTAGACGCCATGTTCGAATTCTTCGGCCGCCACTATGAAGCCCCGGTTCCGGTCCCTGTCCATCAGCTCGCAGACCTCCTCGGTCGAGTGGGCCGCGCCCGGACCGCCGACACCGATGAAGTTGGCGTCCTTGAGGAGATCCTGAATCGCGGCCTGCTCGTGATCCCACAAGAGTGCCCGGCCTGATCCCGTGCACCATGTCGGCGTCACCATTCCAGGTTTGACGAAGCTGCCAGGGAGCGCGTCATTGCTAGATGCGCGCAGGAGAATTACCCGGAAGCCCTCGCGGACAGAAACCCTGGATCGGAGGCCAAGCGTGGCCACCAGCGCCTCCAACTCGGTTCTTGATTGGCGAACCCAGCCAGTATTAAGCGACGCCGCGAGGCCGAAAAATTGCGGGCCTGTCCGGAACGGACCGCGTTCGACCCTTTCGAGAAGTCCCAGATCACACAATTCCTGGGTCAGCCGGGATACGCGGCTTTGCTCCATGTCCAGCTCGGAGGCGAGCTGGGAGACGCCGAGGAGCCGCCGGCCCCACTTCTCCCGGTCCGCGACCAAGCGCACAATACGAAGTCCTTGTGCCATGGACGACGCTTCCGAGGAAGAATCCATTGTCAATGCTCCTTCCGAGCTTCATCAGGCCCTATTCTCACACGTCCCCGTTGACCGGAACGCGGCTTCCTCCTGCCCACGCGGTGTAGAGATCGGCGAGGATTGCCGAGTTCGCCGCCTCTATCTCCTCAACGGTGATTTCTTCGGCTCCTTGCTTTCCGAACAGCACAACTTCGTCGCCCGGAGCGGCGTCAGCGATGTCGGTTACGTCAACAACCATGGAATTCATCGAAACAAGGTCGACGATGGCGACACGCCGGCCACGGACGAGCACATGGCCTCCACGGGCCAGCGCGCGGCGGTAGCCGTCGCCGTATCCTGCGGTCACCGCTGCCAACTTTGAGTCCCGGTCCAGCGTGTGGGCGAGGCCATACCCGACTTTGGTGCGGGCAGGATAGCTATCGATATGGCGGTTGTCATCTTTGGGGGAGTGGGTCATGATCCCGGCCAGCTGAAGCCTCGGATGGCTGACCATCCGTCGGACAGCCCTCGGCCAGGGACAGCAGTCCCCGGCCGAGAGCTGGGTGAACGATGGTCAGCGATCCAGCAAAGACGGCGCGGCCGTGCGCGCCTTGCGTCCGTACTTGAGATAGAACAAGGCGTAGCAGGCTCCTACGAAGGGGACCCCGAAGTAGAGGGCGGCTACCTGGTTCGGGTCAAACGCGATACCGATCAACGAAATGAAGCAGAGCGAGAACGCCAGGATCGGAACTAGGGGAAACAGCGGGGCCTTATAGGGAAGGGCGGCGACGTTGCCGCCATTCTTGACGAAAGTCCGCCTGTGGAAGAAATGCGATGCGGCGATGGACATCCACACGCCGACGACGGCGAACCCTGCGACGGACACAAGGGCCAAGTACACCGTCTCGGGCGCAACCACGCTGCTGATGAGCGATGCCAGGCCACCCACCATGCTCACGGAGAGCGCAACCATAGGGATGCCGCGGCGGGTCAGCTTTCGCAACACGCGAGGGGCATGTCCTTCGTCCGAGAGAGAGTACAGCATGCGGGCGCACGAGAAGAGACCGCTGTTGCCGGCGGAAAGGAGCGCGGTGATGATGACGAAATTCATGGCGTCGGCGGCAAACGGGATGCCGATGGAGGAAAAGACCGTCACGAACGGGCTCTGGTCCAGGCCGACCTGATCAAACGGGATGGTGGCGGCGATGACCGCGATGGCCCCGACGAAGAAGATCAGCAAGCGGACGACGGTACTGCGCATGGCCTTCGGAATGCTCTTGGCAGGATCCGCGGTTTCGCCTGCCGCTACGCCGATGAGCTCGGAACCGGAGAAGGCATAGAACACTGCAAGCGCGGTGACCAGAACGCCAGTGAATCCGTTGGGGAAGAGACCCCCGGTGGTGTTGAAGTTCTCGAGGAGGAAGGGATGGTTGCCGGTCTCGCTCAATGGGTGGAAACCAAATAGTGCGGCACCCCCGAGCACGATCAGGACGATGATGGCTCCGACCTTGATGATCGCGAACCAGAACTCCGACTCTCCGAAGAACCGCGAAGAGACGGCGTTGAGGCCGAAAAGAACGGCGGCAAAGATGACACACCAGACCCACACGTCGATGTTTGGAAACCATCGCTGCATGAGGAGGCCGGCCGCTGTGAATTCCGAGCCGATGGCCACGGCCCAGCAAAGCCAGTAGAGCCACGCCGTGGTGAATCCCGTGGCTGGTCCGATCGACCGCGATGCGTAGATGTGGAAGGCTCCCGAGACCGGGTACGCGATGGCAAGTTCGCCAAGGCATGCCATTACCAGGTAGACCACGAAGGAGCCAATCAGGTAGGCGATGACCGCGCCGAGCGGTCCGGCCTGGGAGATCGTGTAGCCGGAACTCAAGAAAAGTCCGGAGCCGATCACCCCGCCCATGGCGATCATGACGAGGTGCCTGGGCCCCATGGACCGGCGTAGCCCGGATTCAGACGACGGAGGGGATGAGAGCTGTGGTTCTAGCGCGACGGGTAATGAGGATTCCATGGTGCCTCCGGGGTCGGTGGTCAGGTTGGTGGTCGAATCGGTGCGAAGAATGCGCGTGATACCTCGGGGGTCGAGGGGTGATCCGGATTGCCGGAGGTGCGCAAGGGGATGGTGATGAAGATAACACAGCGTAGTCGAATTGGTCATTAAAAACATTTGGGCATGCATATGTTGCACGCATGTTACTTGCGGGCGCTGATGTCGAATCGCCATGCGGATGGTCGATTCGCCCTATTCTTCGGCCGGAATCACATGCCCTGGCTGACATGGAATCCGGTCAATATTGGAGGACCGATGTAACTGACTGAAGGAGCAGCATGACCACCTATGACATTGCCCTGATCGGCTTTGGCGGCGTCAACAGGACCCTGGCCGAACTGATCGCAACACGCAATGAGGCACTTCGTTCCGGGCTGGGCTTTGGCCTCCGGGTCGTGGCAATCACCGACCTTCGCCTCGGATCCCTGGTCCAGCCTGATGGTATCGACCTCTCCATGGCCCTGGGCCTTGGCGGCGGGAGCGAAACCTTCGCCGAACACGGGGGATCCGCGGACACCAACAATGAGTCGGTCATCCGCTCGTGCACAGCAGACATCATCTGCGAAGCCACCTTCACAAACCCCGACGACGGCGAACCTGCGGTCTCCCATGTGCGGTGGGCCCTCGAATCGGGCAAGAGCGTCTGCACCACGAACAAAGGACCGGTTGCCCTCCGTGGGGCCGAACTGAATTCCCTGGCCGCGCAAAATGGCGTCTACTTCGAATACGAAGGAGCCGTCATGAGTGGCACGCCGGTGATCCGTTTGGCGAAGAAGATGTTTTCAGGACTCCGGTTGAATGGTTTCGAAGGCATTCTCAACGGAACCAGCAATTACGTGCTCGGTCGGATGGAAGCCGGCCTGGACTTCGAAGCTGCCGTCAGCGAGGCACAGGAACTCGGTTACGCCGAGGCGAACCCAGCAGCAGACATCGAGGGCTACGATGTCCAGCTCAAGGTCCTCATCCTCGCCAACGAACTGCTTGACGCGGACATCGAACTCAAGGACGTCCGGCGGCAAGGGATCTCGACGGTCACGGCGGAAGATGTCCGAACGGCATCCCGGAACGGACGCCGCTGGAAGCTCGTCGGTTCGGCACGGCGGAATCCTGACGGGACCGTCACCGCAGGTGTAGCCCCGGTCGCGGTGCCCCTTGACCACGGACTTGCCGGCGTTTCGGGCGCTACGAACGCCGTCTCCTTCGATACCGATCTACTTGGCCCGGTTACCGTATCGGGACCTGGAGCAGGTCGCGTGGAGACCGCCTACGCCTTGCTCTCAGACATCATCGCCATCCACTCAGCAAAGACAGGGGCGGCCGCACATGTCTGAGTCCACACTCTGCGCCACGGAAATGGTGCTGCCACGATTCCGTGAAGTGACCAGCCCCTACGATGGCAGGATCGTCGGCACGGTCCCCCTGACCGACGCTTGTGCCGCCGACGCCGTGCTCGAAGTGGCCCGGGCCGGCGCGCGAAAAGCACGGGCACTGTCCCGCAACACCCGGGGGAAAATCCTCGACACTGCTGCCACCGACATCGAACGGCGAAGCGAAGAGTTCGCCCGGACCATTGTTGCCGAGTCAGGCAAGACCATCCGCCAGGCCCGAAAGGAAGTATTGCGAGCCGTCAATACCCTTCGCCTGTCCGCGGCCGAAGCGCGCCGGAACGCCGGAGAGGTCATTCCCTTTGACTCATACGAGGGCTCGGAAGACCGGACCGGATGGTACTCGCGCGAACCGCTTGGCATCATTGCAGCGATCACGCCCTTCAACGACCCCCTCAATCTCGTGGCGCACAAGATCGGTCCGGCCATTGCCGGAGGCAACGCAGTGGTCCTCAAGCCCTCCGCCCTGACTCCCCTGTCGGCCCAACTCCTCGCGGACGCCCTCGTGGATGCTGGGCTTTCGCCTGAAGTCCTGACTGTTGTTCACGGGGATCGGGAGATGGCCGAAACCATCATCCGGTCCCGGGATGTGAGAATGGTGTCCTTTACCGGCGGGTTCGCCACTGGGGAAAGCATTGCCCGCACCGCCGGCCTGAAGAAGCTTTCCATGGACCTGGGCGGAAACGCACCTGTCATCATCCTGAGCGATGCTGACATTGACGACGCCGTGGAATCCTGCGTCTCCGGAGCGTTCTGGGCCGCTGGCCAGAACTGCGTGGGGGTGCAGCGAATCCTTGTAGCCAGACCGTTGTACGCCGATTTCCGCCAGCGCTTCCTGGAAGCGACAGCCCGATTGGTATCCGGAGATCCATCGGATGAGCGGACGGACGTCGGGCCGATGATCAGCCCCGCTGCGTTAGACGAACTCAAAGCCAAGCTCGATGAGTCCATCCATGACGGCGCTGAACTTCTCGCAGGCAACGTGACGGTAGGCAATGTGCTTGAGCCGACTGTGCTGGAAGCGGTCCCCGCGGACAGCAGGCTGTGGAGGGAAGAAGTGTTCGGGCCTGTTGTCATGCTGCATGCTTTCAACACGTTCGAAGAAGCCATTGAAGTAGCAAATGCCATCGAATTCAGCCTTCACGCCGGCATTTTCACGGACTCCCTGAGCAACGCCATGGACGCCGCGCGCCGGCTCGACGCAGGCGGAGTCATGATCAATGATTCCTCGGACTATCGGTTCGACGGCATGCCGTTCGGGGGTTCCAAATACGGAAGCCTCGGCAGGGAAGGCGTCCATTTTGCTTACGAAGAGATGACCCAGCCCAAAGTCGTCTGCATCAAGAACCGCGGGACATAGAGCCATGACCAGCCGCATCGAGACCGATTCGCTCGGGAACATTCCCGTACCCGCCAACGCCTACTGGGGAGCACACACTGCCCGGGCATTGGAAAACTTCACCATCAGCGGCATTCCGATCTCCAGGCATCCGCACTTGGTACGCTCCCTGGCAATGATCAAGAACGCCGCGGCGCAGGCCAACTGCGAACTTGGGGTGCTCTCGCCCCGGCAGGCGGCAGCAATCCGCGAATCGTGCCGGGAAATCCAGGAAGGGCATCACCTCGAACAGTTCTGCGTTGACGTCATCCAAGGAGGGGCCGGCACCAGCACGAATATGAACGCGAATGAAGTGATCGCGAACCTCGGGCTGGAAAAACTAGGCCAGCGCCTCGGCGACTACCAGCACCTGCACCCCATCGACCATGTCAATCGTTGCCAATCCACCAATGACGCTTATCCAACCGCCATCAAGCTGGCCCTCATTTTCGCCATCGCGGAACTCAACCAGGAATTGGGCAAGCTTGCCGAAACCGCCAGAAACAAGGGTGCCGAATTTGCCGATGTCGTGAAGATGGGTAGGACCCAGCTTCAGGATGCTGTCCCGATGACCCTGGGGCAGGAGTTCAATGCCTTCGCCGCCACGTTGGAGGAAGATCGCTCCCGGCTCCTGGAGTCCACCGATCTGATGCGCGAATGCAGCCTGGGGGCCACCGCCATCGGCACCGGCATTACCGCCGAACCGGGTTATCAGCAACTGGTGCTGCGGGCACTCTCCGAAGTTTCCGGCGTCGACGTCCTTCCTGCCAACGATCTGGTTGAGGCGACGTCCGACGTCGGAGTTTTCATGCACGTGTCGGGCATGCTCAAACGGACCGCAATCAAGCTATCCAAGATCAGCAGTGACCTCCGATTGCTGTCCAGCGGACCGCAGAATGGCTTTGGCGAGATCACCTTGCCTCCCCGTCAAGCGGGGTCGTCCATCATGCCCGGAAAGGTGAACCCTGTCATCCCCGAGACCATGAATCAGATCGCTTTCGCGGTTGCCGGAGCGGACACCGCGGTAACGATGGCTGCAGACAATGGCCAACTCCAACTCAATGCCTTCGAACCTGTCATCGCTCACGTCCTGCTTCAAGCCGTTTCGTGGCTCAAACAAGGAGCTCGCGTTCTCCGCACACACTGCATGGAAGGCATCGAAGCGAACACCGACCGCCTCGCCCGCCAGACGGCAGCTTCGGTGGGCCTTGCAACGGCACTGGTTCCGGCCATCGGCTACGCGGCCGCGGCGGCGGTCGCCAAGGAAGCCCTGCGGGACGGATCACCCATTCTCGACGTCGTTACCGGCAAGAACCTCCTGGACCGTGCCACCGCTCAATCGATGCTTGAATCGGCTGCGCTTCCGGTCAGGGGTACCCGCATATCAGCGGTCTGATCGCCAACTCCTCACGCGGTCGGCACTGCGCCACGCCGGATGAGACTGGAAAGCGTCATGGCCGTCACGGTATCCGTGACGCCCGGAAGTGCGGCGATCTGCTCCCAGATCTCTTGGATTCTCTCCAAGGACCGGGCTTCAAGCCTCACGAGAAGATCAAAGTCCCCGCTGACGACGTCGCACAAAACCACTTCCGGAATGGACCGCAAAACAGCAATGACATCCGAACCGCGCACCCGGTCCTTCCGGTAGACCATAAGGAAAGCCGAGACGGACCCTTGCCCGGGTAGGCCAGCAACCAGCGTATATCCCTGGATGTATCCTTGCCGTTCCATCCGGTCGACGCGCTGGCGCACAGCATTCCTTGAAAGCAGGACTTTGCTCGCCAGTTCGGCATGACTAATGCGTGCGTTTTTGGTGAGCTCCGCAAGGATCCTCTGGTCTATGTGATCGAGACTCACGCGGTCCATGCCCACCCTTCAAAAAGTAAATCCCTGTGCACAACCCAAGCAGAACCCGATCCACGACCGAAAGCTCCAGAAAAGATGATACTTCCGCATCACAGCCATCCAACGTTCGGCGCCATCACCTGCGTCCTGTTCGACATGGACGGAACACTTATCGACTCTGCCCGAGGTGTTACCTCAAGTGCTGCCCGGGCTTTGGAATCCGTGGGAGCGCCGGTCCCGAGGCCGGACGAACTACTCAGGTTTGTCGGGCCACCGATGGTCGAATCGTTCAGGGCAGTCTCCGGGATTGACGAAGCGACAGCCCAGAGAGCCCTCCAACACTATCGCAAGGCATACGCGGATCACGGCGCTGAGCAATCGAGCCTCTACGAAGGAGTCACAGAACTGCTGGAGCAACTACGCTCAGCCGGTATCCCCATGGCTGTTGCCACGTCCAAAGTGGAAGATCAAGCACTACGACTCGCACGACGCTTTGGAATCGAAAGCAACTTCATCACCATATGCGGGGCATCGGACGTTGAAAGACGGGCGACCAAGGCGGAAGTCATCGGTGAAGCACTGCTCCGCCTTGCCTCCCTGGGCATCGATATCTCCAACCCGGCAATGGTCGGCGACAGAAGTTATGACGTCGCGGGAGCCGCTGAGCATGGAATTTCCACCTTTTTCGCGCTCTGGGGGTACGGGGGAAATGAGGAGGCGTTGCACGCTGCTGCCACTGCCATCTCACCCACAGTTTTGCTGCCGATGATCCTGGCCTCATCAGTGAGCGAGCGTTCCGCCGTTTGGCGTCATAGGTGAGCGAGCGTCGGCCGAAAGGGCCGTATATGTGAGCGAGCGTCGGAGGGGACCAGACCCCTAGTCCGCCGGCCCTGCGTCGGCTAGTCTGCTTTCACGGCCTGCCAGGCCCGCAGTTCAGGCATCAAGGACGATCATGAGGAGCAAGAATGGCTGACCACACATATAGCGTTTCCGAAATTGTTGGAACTTCGTCCGAGGGCGTCGACGCCGCCATCAGGAACGGGATTGCGGCCGCGAGCCAGACGCTCCGGAACCTCGACTGGTTCGAGGTCAAGGAAATCCGCGGCCATCTTAGCGAGGGCGCCGTTGCCGACTGGCAGGTAACCATCAAGCTCGGATTCCGCCTGGAGCGTTAAGAAGCCCCCAAAACCCCAAAACGACGACGGCCGCCAGCCTTTCTGTGGAAAGGCTGGCGGCCATCAGTTGCGAGGCTGGACTCACCCGCGGGTCCAGACTTGGACGGGGTCACCGCCACAGAGGAGTCGCCGGCCGCGGCCGGCAAATTCGATCCACAGGAATTCGTGGTCCGACGAAACTTCGTCCACAAGGCCGGCGTCGAAGCCCCATTTGTCCTCGTGGATCCAGACGGTTTCGCCGCGGCTGAGCTCCGACCATTTCGACGGCGGCAAGCGAAGTGCCGCTCCAGCGGGCCGTTGCGCCGACGTCGTGAAGTGGCTTGGGCCCCACGCCCCCAAGGTTTCGGGACTCATCGGGACTCGGCTACCAGGTACTGGCGGTGCCAGACCGTTGCCGCACCGTTATGGGCCGGGAAGACGTGGCCTTCGAAGAACGTGTGCACCACGTGGGGTTCACCTTCGGGGCTCCACTGACCGGATGCCGGGCAATGCGAGCCCGTGGATCCCGCGGACCCGGCGGTGGTTGCCCGTTCCCTCAGCAGCGCGATGCGTTTCATCGTTGAATTCCATCCTTGATATGCGAAAAGGTCTGGATTCAGCGTAAACGCGATTCAAAAGCCGCCCAATGGGCACATAGACAGAATCACGCTGATTCACTATGCAGCAGCACAGTGACGTGGAGCACTTTTGGCTGAAACTCCCTCAGCTCTCGTCCATCGCATGACGCTCGGACAACTCCGCGCCCGGCGCCGTTCCGGCAGCAAACGTCGTTCCGGCACCAAACGCCGTTCCCGCACCAAAGCTGCCCAGCAATTTCAAGGCATCATCCGACGGCGAACCCGCCTTCGCTGAATAGACCCGCAGGACCTGGTCCGGGTCCTCCGGCAGCGCCAGATTCTCGAAGTTCAGTTCCACGTCCCCCACCGTGGGGTGGTGCAAGCGGACCGTGCCGGACGAGCGTGCGGCCACTCGATGCCCTGCCCACCATTGGCGGAAATGTTCGCTGTTCACGGCGAGTTCGCCCACGAGCTGGTTCGCTTGTGGATCGTCGGGGTGCCGCCCGGTATCCGCACGCAGGGAGCCGGCGGCTTCCGCGGCAACCGTCTTCCAGTCCCGGAACAGTTCGCGTGCCTGCGGGTCCAGGATCAGCCAGCGAGTGAGGTTCCGCTCGGCGGGAGGCATGGACGGGAAGTCGGCAAACAGCAAGACCGCCATGCGATTGGCTCCGAGCACGTCGCTGCGCCGGCCAAGCAGGAGCGCCGGAACGTCGCCCACGGCGTCCAGAAGTTGGCGCAAGGCCGGCCGCACCCGTGGTGCGGGAGTCGGCGCCTTGGCAGTCGACGCGCAGTGCTCAAGCAGGTCCATCATGTGGGTGTGCTCGCTTGAGTCCAAGCGAAGAGCCCGCGACACCGATTCGAGGACCGCCCGTGAAGGATGGATATGGCGGCCCTGTTCGAGGCGGGTGTAGTAGTCCGTGCTGACATCGGCCAAGCGGGCAATCTCTTCCCTGCGCAGCCCGGGAACGCGGCGCGCGCCGGACGCTTCCGGCAAACCGGCGTCCTCCGGCGACATCCGGGCACGCATGGCTTTGAGGAACTTTCCGAACTCGGCACTTTGACCCATGTGCCTATTCTTCCTTCCCTCAGGGCTTGTTTCTACGGCCAAGGTAGGACTCCGAGTCCTAGGAAAAACAGGGGGCGTCAAAACTGCTGATTGTTGTGCCGAAAGTGCATAGGCTCGAAAAAGCCAGTCAGGCAATACACCCACCAGTGACGAAAGGGCCGGACATGTCCAACGCTCAGAATTCAACCGTTCCCGGGCTCGTCCTGAACAACTCGGTCACCATCCCCCAGCTCGGCTTCGGCGTCTTCCAGGTCCCGCCTGCCGAGACCCAGAAGGCCGTGGAGGACGCTCTGGAGGCCGGTTACCGGCACATCGACACCGCAGCGGCCTACCGGAACGAATCCGGTGTCGGCGCCGCAATCAAGGCTTCCGGCATCGCCCGGGAAGAACTCTTCATCACCACCAAACTCCGCAACGGCGAACAGGGACGGGCTGCGGCGGCATTCAACAATAGCTGCCGCGAACTCGGCCTCGACGTCATCGATCTCTACCTGATCCACTGGCCCGTCCCGTCTCAAGGCCTGTTCGTGGATGCGTGGAAGGCACTCGAAAAGATCCATGCCGACGGCGGCGCCAGGGCAATCGGCGTCTCCAACTTCCTGCAGGATCATCTCGACACGCTCCTGGAGTTCGCCGACGTCGTTCCCGCCGTCAACCAGATCGAGCTGCACCCGACCTTCCAACAGCGGGAACTGGCGGCGAAGAGCCGCTCGCACGGGATCGCCGTAGAGGCGTATAGCCCGCTGGGGCAAGGAGCGGACCTGGGGTCGCCAACGGTCGCCGAACTTACCGAAACGCGCGGTGTCACCCCCGCACAGATCGTGCTGGCCTGGCACCTCGGAACCGGCAACATCGTCATCCCCAAGTCCGTCCACCCCGAGCGGATCCGCCAGAACCTCGCGGCGGCAGCGCTGCAGCTCACCCCGGACGAACTGGCAGCCATCAGCGCGCTCGACGCCGGTACGCGCCTCGGCGCCGATCCCGCCGTCGCATCCTTCAGCCAAATGTAGAAACCACCAGCGTAAGGAACCCAAAACCATGCAGTACACCCACTTGGGCCGCTCAGGGCTCAGCGTCTCCCGCTTGTGCCTCGGAACCATGAACTTCGGCCCGCAGACAGAGGAATCCGCAGCGCACTCCATCATGGATTCCGCACTCGACTCCGGCATCAACTTCTTCGACACCGCCAACGTCTACGGCGGCCACGACAACCGAGGCTGGACCGAGGAAATCCTGGGCCGCTGGTTCGCCAAGGGCGGCGAGCGCCGCGAGCGCGTCGTCCTCGCCACCAAGCTCTACGGAACCATGACTGACCGCCCCAACGAGTCCAAGCTCTCCGCCCTCAACATCCGGCGCGCCTTGGACGCCAGCCTCAAGCGCCTGCAGACCGACTACATCGACGTCTACCAGTTCCACCACGTGGACCGGAACACGCCGTGGGACGAGATCTGGCAGGCCATCGAGGTAGCGGTCCAGCAGGGCAAGATCCTGTATTCCGGGAGCAGCAACTTCGCTGGCTGGCACATCGCCCAGGCCCAGGAGGCTGCCGCACGGCGCAGCTACAACGGACTCGTGAGCGAGCAGTCCATCTACAACCTGCTCACCCGCAATGTCGAACTGGAAGTCATCCCGGCGGCCCAGCAGTACGGCCTCGGGCTCATCCCGTGGTCGCCGCTTCACGGCGGGCTCTTGGGCGGGGTGCTGAAGAAGGAACGCGACGGCGTCCGTCGCCTTGAGGGCCGCGCGGCGGAGACCCTGAAGAAGCATGAAGACCAGATCCGCCAGTACGAGGACCTCGCCGACGACCTTGGCTACGAGCCCGGCGACGTTGGCTTGGCTTGGTTGCTCCACCAGCCGGCTGTAACCGCGCCGATCGTGGGTCCGCGCACGCAGGAGCAGCTGGACGCCGCCATCAGGGCTTTGGATGTCACCCTCGACGCCGATGCCCTCAAGCGGCTCGACGACATCTTCCCGGGCCACCGGACCGCGCCGGAAGACTACGGGTGGTGACGTCGGCACCGTTGCGCCTGCTGTTCATCGGCGGGACCGGGACCATCAGCGCGGCGGCGGCGGAGCGCGCCGTCGCGCTGGGTCATCGGCTCACCGTGCTCAATCGCGGAGTGAGCTCGGAAAGGCCGGCACCTCCGGGCACGGAATTGCTGCAGGCGGATATCCGCAACCCCGCGGAGGTGGCGGAGGTGCTGAACGGCCGCGAGTTCGACGTCGTCGCGGACTTCATCTCTTTCACGCCGGAGCATGTGGCCGCCGCGGTGGAGCTGTTCCGCGGCCGGACCGGGCAGTACGTGTTCATCAGTTCGGCCTCGGCCTACCAGAAGCCGCCCGCACACTTGCCGATCCTCGAATCGACCCCGCTCAGGAACCCGTTCTGGAAGTACTCCCAGGACAAGATCGCGTGCGAAGACTTTCTCGTCCGCGCCTACCGCGACGAAGGATTCCCCGTGACCATCGTCCGGCCTTCGCACACCTACGACCGCACGCGGATCGCCCTCCTGGGCGGCTGGACGGACATCCATCGGATGCGGGAAGGCCTGCCCGTGATAGTCCACGGCGACGGTACCTCGCTGTGGACCCTCACGCACGCGGATGATTTTGCAGTCGCTTTCGTCGGCCTCCTCGGCCGGCCGCAGGCTGTGGGTGAAAGCTACACCATCACCTCGGACGAAGCACTCCCGTGGGACCAGGTATACCGGCTCTTCGCCACAGCGGCAGGGGTGCCGGAACCCGAACTGGTGCACATCGCCTCGGACACCATTGCAGCGCACTCCCCGGAGCTTGGCCCTGGGCTTCTCGGGGACAGGTCCCACTCCGTGGTCTTCGACAACACCAAGATCAAAACGCTGGTGCCCTGGTATCGGGCAGAAATTCCGTTCGCGGCGGGCGCACGGGAGATCGTCCGGTGGCATGATGAACATCCAGGCATCAAGCACGTGGACCAGGACTTCATGAAACTCAGCGATCAACTGGTCCAATGGGCACGGAGGCCGATCTAGCAACTGAAAGGACAGGACCATGGCACTTGCTCCGACTGTCAGGCTCAACGACGGTAATGCCATTCCGCAGATCGGCCTCGGAACCTGGCCCCTCGACGACGCCCAGGTCGCCACGGCGGTGGTGTCCGCCGTCGAGCTTGGCTACCGGCACGTCGACACGGCGTACCGCTACGGTAACGAGGCCGGCGTCGGGCAAGGCGTGCGGGACTGCGGGGTCCCGCGGGAGGAACTGTTCATCACCACCAAACTGGACGGCACCCACCAGGGCCGCGATCGCGCCGTCGAGGGCCTTGAAGGATCCCTCAAGCGCCTCGGGCTGGACTATGTGGACCTCTTGTTGATCCATTGGCCGCTCCCCCAACGGAATGAATTCGTGTCCACCTGGGAGACATTCGAGCGGCTCCAGGCTGAGGGGAAGGTGCGTTCGATCGGCGTGTCCAACTTCAAGCCCTCGCACCTTGAGCGGCTCCTCGAGGAAACCTCGGTGGTGCCGGCCGTCAACCAAATCCAAATCTCGCCATCCATCACCCGGATCGATGAGCGTGCCTTCAACGGCAACCATGGCATCGCCACGGAATCGTACAGTCCGTTGGGGGCCGGCCGCGATCTCCTGAATGCCCCGGTGCTGGCCGCCATCGGGAAGAAACACGGAAAGACTCCCGGTCAGGTGGTGTTGCGCTGGCACGTCCAGGAGGGGCTCGTCGCCATCCCGAAGTCCGCCAACCCCGCGCGCATGAAGGAAAACCTGGACGTTTTCGGCTTCGCTTTGGATCATGACGACCTGTCCGCGATCGCCACTTTGGACGCGGGCGCCGATGCCGGTGTCGACTCTGACGTACAGGGACACTGATACAGGTTTCACTCACCAACACTGAGGACGGCATGGCAGAGAACATCGACGGAACGCTCATCTGGACGGGCGCGTACACCGCGGACAGCGACGGGAACGGATGGGGCATTGGGGCAGTCGCCGCGCGCGAAGATGGCAGCCTGAGTTGGCTGGGCACCGCCGTCGAAGCGCCGTCGCCGTCGTTCCTTGCCGTTCATCCCACGCTGCCAGTGGTCTATGCAGTGGCCGAGGCCGCGCAGACGGTCCGGGCGTACCGGCGGACCGGGCTGTTCGGCCTCGAGCCGCTCGGCGAGGCCTGGCCAGCCGGAGCTGCGGCCTGCCACGTCGCCGTCGACCCTTCCGCACGTTTCATCGTGGTCGCCTGTTGGGGCGACGGCAACGTTTTGCTGTACGGGCTCGACGACGACGGCGGCATCACCTCGCGCTTTGCCGCACCGCCGGCGAAAGACCCGCACGCCGGTGTCGAAGGCGGCCTCGACATCGCCACGGGCGGACCCCGGGTGAGTCGCGCCCATGCAAGCCTCATGCTCGAGGACGGCCGGATCATGACCACCGACCTCGGCTTCGACCTCGTACGGGTGTGGAATTACTTCCCCGACACCGGCCTCCTCAAGGACCACGAAGTCGCGCTCCCGATGGGCAGCGGCCCGCGACACTTGGTCCAGCACCCCTCCGTCGACGCAGTCTTCGTGGTGACCGAGTACTCCATCGAAGTGGTGGTGCTCCTGCCGGGCGCGGACGGCCGCTTTGCGCTCCACCGTCGCGGCCCTGCGACAGCCGGTGGAGCCGACGACGGCGACGCGGCAGCGGAAATCGCGCTTTCCCCGGACCATCGCTTCGTCTACACGGGCATCCGCGGTTCCAACCGGATCTCGGTATTGGCTGTCGAAGGCAGCGGAACCCGGCTCCGGCCCGTGGCTGACGTGCCCAGCGGGGGAGACTGGCCCCGCCATCACCTGGTCCGCGACGGCTGGCTCCATGTGGCGCACGAGCGTTCCAACCAAGTCACAACCTTTGCACTGAACCCTGCCACGGGTATACCGGGGGATGTCCTCGAGCAGGTGGACGTGGGTTCCCCTACCGTTTTGGTCATCGCCCCCTGACGGGCCAAAACAGCGACGCTCGCTCACAAATGCGGCCAAAATCGGGAACGCTCGCTCACCAAGGTGAGCGAGCGTTCGAGGGAAAAGGCCCAAAGGTGAGCGAGCGTCGTGGGGAGGGACAAAGAGGCGAGAACTCACGTCTCGATGCGTTGCCTATCCCCGCACAGCCTCGTCCACTGCCGCCAGCAGGGAGTTGAACCGCGGGTTCGCGTCAAGGTCATCGATCAGCACCGCGCGGCCGTGGTCGTCGGCCAGCGGTACTTGCCAATTGGGGTAGACCTCCGACGTCGTTCCCGGTTGGTTCTGCACACGCCGCTCCCCCACGGCGTCCACCAACGCAACGCCGAGCAGGACCGATGGCGCGAGGGCCAGCAAGCGATGGAGCGCCTCAATGACCTGTTCCTCGCCAAGCACCTTTCCGTCGGCCGGCAGCAGGCCGCGTTCCCGGAGCAACCCCATCATCTTGTCCAGGCTGGCCTCGTGCTCGGCCCGTTCCTCGGCCACGCTCCGTTCAAGCAAACCCAGTTGGCTGCGGAGTTCCACGTGATCGCCGGCGAGGTACCCCGCAGTCGGCGGGAGGTCGTGGGTGTTGACGCTGGCGAGGGCCTGCGTTCGGTAGCGTTCGGGCGGGAGCGGCGAGTCGCCGTCGTACTCGAACCAGAGGATCGAGGTGCCCAGGATGCCGCGGGCGGCAAGGTAGTCCCGCACCCACGGCTCAAAGACGCCCAGGTCTTCGCCGATGACCACGGCACCCGCGCGATGCGCTTCCAAAGCGAGGATGCCGATGAGGGCCTCGTGGTCGTAGCGGACATAGGCGCCGTCGCGGGCCGAGTTGCCGGCGGGCACCCACCACAGGCGGAACAGCCCCAGGATGTGGTCCACGCGGATTCCGCCGGCATGGCGAAGGACGGTGGAGAGCATCGCGCGCAAGGGCGCGTAGCCCGCCTCTGCCAAACGGACCGGGTGCCACGGCGGCTGGTTCCAGTTCTGGCCCAACTGGTTGTACATGTCCGGCGGTGCGCCCACGCTGACGCCCGGTGCGAAGCTGCTGCGCAGGGTCCAGGCGTCGGCGCTGCTCAAGTCCGCCCCGACGGCGAGATCGTGCACTACTCCCAACCGCATGCCGGATCGCTTCGCCGCGACCTGGGCCGACTCGAGTTGCTCATCGCAGATCCACTGAAGCCAGCGGTGGAAACCGATCCGGTCGGCCAAAGCCTGGCGCATCGACTCGACCTTGGGCGAACCGAGGGTGGCCGCGGGGTCCTGCCAGAAGGGGTCGTCCGGCGACCGGTCTTCACGGATCGCGGACCAAAGGGCGAAATCGTCCAGGCCGGGGCCGGACTCGCGGCAGAACTCCTCAAAGGCGCGTTGCCGGGCCGGAGAGAGCTTGACCGTGTGAAGGAGTTCCAAGGCAGCGAGCTTCGCGGCAAAGATCTGGTCCCGGTCCAGTCGTTCGGCGTCCTTGTTGAGCGCGTGGACGTGGTCCAACAGCCGGTCCACCGTGGCGCGCTTGCGAGGCTTGACATATGCCAATTCGGGAATGGATTCGACCCGGATGTAGAGGGGGTTGAAGAATCGCCTGGTGGAGGGAGAGTACGGCGATGCCTGAATGGGAGGCACCGGATCTGCGGCATGCAGTGGGTTCACCAGGACGTAGTCGGCCCCGCGCGCGCCGGCCAACGATGCCAAATCGGCAAGGTCCGCGAAATCCCCGATACCCCATGAGCGCTTCGAGCGTACCGAGTACAGTTGCGTGGCGAGTCCCCAGCCCCGTCGTTCCTCAAGCCCTGCCGCCGTCTGCAACGAGGCTGGAACCACGGCGAGCGCGGCGGTCGCCGTCACGCCGTCGGACTCGGCCGTGAGCGAATGCCAGCCGAGCGGCAAACCGGCCGGAACCTCAAACGTTGCACGGCCTGTGGGCACTCCATCAACGTCGCGCGGCGGCGCCCAGTCCTCCTGTTGAACGGCGGCAAGTTCTGTTCCGTCCTCGAGCGAGATCGTCAGGCGGGCCGGCGAACCGTCGCGGACGTGGACGTGGACAGCCGCCGTCGTTCCTTCTTGGACGACGACGGCGGGCGGCAGCATCCGCCGCCACGGCGCCACTTCCGCGTCCGCAAGGGCCGCTTCGATCTGCTCGTCGGAATGGGCGGCGACCCCCAGGGCACCAAGCACCTGGATCAACGTGGTGGGCGAAACGTCGTGCTGCAGCCCATCCCAGCCATGGAACGACGTCCCGACGCCGTGAGCATCCGCGAGCCGGTGAAGCAGGTCCTCGTCAATGGCGGGGTTGGTAGCGGGTGGAATCGCCGTGGTGTCGGTGGCCTGCTGGATGGGAGTGTTGGTCATGTCCGCCTCGTCTGCGATGTGATTCGTCCGAAGGTGCATACCGCCCCGCGTGCAACTCAAGCGAGGCAACTGGTTCCGATTATTGCAGGGCGGTGATGGCCGTCCCACTTATTCCGGCAGCATGACGCCCCCATTCCGAAACCCTCGCTCACATGATCTGAGCGAGCGTCGGTCTAAACACCCGCATACGTGAGCGAGCGTCGGTCGAAACACCCGCATACGTGAGCGGGCGTCAGAAATCCCGAACCCTCGCTCACAAACAACCACCAAAATCCGAACCCTCACATCCGTATGGGCGCGGCGTGGTACATGATTGAGCCATGGACGCCATCGACGCGCTCAATGAAACCGCCTTCTGGCTGGAACGGGAACTCGCGGACAGCTTCAAGGTCCAGGCCTTCCGCCGGGCTGCGGGAGTCATCGCCGGACTGAGCCACGAGGAACTGACTGCCCGGCTCAAGGATGGCCGCCTCAAGCGGACCAAGGGAATCGGCAGCCGGACCTTCGAGGTGATCAGCCAGGCCCTGGGCGGCGCTGTTCCCGACTACCTTGAGAACCTCCGCCGTCGCGGCGCCGAACCTTTGGTCAACGGTGGACACGAGCTGAACGCCGAGCTCCGGGGCGATCTGCATAGCCACAGCAACTGGTCGGACGGCGGCTCGCCGATTGAGGTTATGGCCGACGCGGCTCGTATACTCGGCCGGGAATATATAGCATTGACCGATCACTCCCCCAACCTCACTATCGCCAACGGGCTCAGCCTCGAGCGCTTGATGGAGCAGCTCACCGTTGTGGATGGAATCAACGAACGGTGCGGGCAAGAGTCGGGCTTTCGGCTATTGGCCGGCATCGAAGTGGACATCCTTGAAGACGGAGAGCTGGACCAGTCCGCGGAACTGCTGAACCAACTGGACGTTGTAGTGGCCAGTGTCCACTCGAAGCTCAGGTCGGACAAACGGCCCATGACCCGGCGGATGCTCACTGCCGTCGAAAACCCGCACACGAACGTCCTCGGGCACTGCACTGGCCGCTTGGTGAAGGGATCGCGAGGAACGCGACCCCCATCGGAGTTCGACGCCGAAGAGGTGTTCGCCTCGTGCGCGGAACACAGGGTCGCCGTCGAGATCAATTCGCGGCCCGAACGCCAGGACCCGCCGGACGAATTGATTCAAATTGCCCTCGACGCCGGCTGCCTCTTCAGCATCGACAGTGACGCACATGCCCCCGGCCAGCTCGACTTCCTCCAGTACGGTGCGGAGCGGGCGGAAGCCAACGGGGTACCCGCCGATCGCATCATCACGACGTGGCCGTTGGATCGCCTTCTGGAGTGGCTCCAGCCCGGCTAGCGGCGCCGCGCCGCCCGGAACCGCAGGGCCGCAACCACCCACACGACGGCGAACAGCCCAATCAGCACCAGCCCGGCGTCACCGAGGTCTATTTCGCCCAGCCACGTGGTGACCGGATCGCTCAGTCCAAAGGCCGCATTGAGGAAACCGCCCAGTGTGATGACCGAGATGAAGAGCGCCGAAAAGGCCGAGATACCGGTGATAATGGCGTTGAATCCAAGCTTGCGCTGGGGATCGTGGATGGCGGATTTGTACATCCGCATCATGGCCACGCCGTTGATGGAATCGCAAAGGGTCATCGCCGCGGTGAAGGCCAGCGGCAGCGCCAGGAGGGCAAGAACAGACACGCCCGCGAGCGACGCCGCCGTCGTGAGCACCAGCAGCCCGATGGTGGTGGCGGTGTCGAATCCAAGCCCGAACAAGAACCCGATCACGTAGATGTTCCGCGGACGCTGGACCTTGGATAGCGGCTTGGCCAAGAGCCGCGCGATGAACCCTTTGGTTTCGAGGTCGTCGACGGCGATCGCGCCGCCGGCCTGGGCGGCGCGGTACAGCTGAATCGTACGGAGGAACGCCGACCCGTTGAAGATACCCATGGCCAGCAGGAACATCCCGGACACGCCGCTGCCGATCAGCCCCAGCACGAGGTGTCCGGTGGTGCCGTCCTCCATGAGCTGGCCCACAAGGCTGGCGCCCCCAACCACCATCACACCGGCCAGGATCACCACGGAGCTGTGGCCCAGGCTGAAGGCAAAGCCGACACTCACGGGGTCCTTGCGCTGTGCCACGAACTTTCGGGTGGAATTGTCGATCGCCGCGATGTGGTCCCAGTCGTAGCTGTGTTTGATACCGGCCACATAAGCCGTCAGCACGAGACCCAGCGCCAGCGGCTGCCCGCCACTGGCGCCACCCACCAACAGGAGTACGACGGCGGCAAGGTGCAGGAGGACGACGGAGCCGAACATGAACGCGAGGCGGGACTTCATCGGGAGATGCTCACGCCACCGGTACATCGAGGCGAGTTCCGCGAGTGACGTCATCAGTACTTCCTGAGGTTCAGCGGGGCCCTGCCGTACCAGCGTCCGCGCAGAAGGCCGGTACAGGCACCGAGCAATCGATCCAGTTCCTCGGTGCTGTTCGAGAGGGACCGCAGGACCAGGGCCGTCGTGCCTGCAAGGGTTCGGCTCAACGACAAGCCCGAGTACGCCTCGTACCCCGCCGTCAGCCGGTGCAGTTCATCGGCGAGCGCCTGGTCAACCCGCGGATCCACCACAACGAGCGAACCCAGGTGGCTATACCCCTCCATGAAGCCCACGCCGGTCACATCGCCCAGGGGCGGCCGGATCAGCAGGTTGTCGAGCGCAAGCAGCGCCGCGCCGTCGTCGCCCTCCACCTGGATCTCGTTCCGGAGGCGCAGTTCCCGGTACTTGAAGGAAGCGCCGTCCGGCGACCAGCCCGGAGTGATGACTTCCGCCATGATGAGGCTCGACGTCGGATGCACACTGATGTGCGTATCCTGCCGATAGCTGGCCTCCCGGTAGGCGATGAGCTGGTCGGGCGCCAACTCCAGTTCCGCCCCCTCCCCCAGCCGGATGTTCATCCGCTGCTCAGCAAACGATCCCGGAGTCCGATAGATCTTCGTGGCCGACTGCGTCGTCAAAAGCAGCGAAGCCCTAGCCTCGACCTCCACATCCACAACGTAGAGATCCGCCCCCAAATACGCCCCGCCCGGATTGACCATGACATAACAAACCTGCCCGCTCTCATCCAAGTAATGCGGTCTCAAAACCCGCAAGGCACCCTGATGAAACTGCTGCACGGCCACGGAACGACCAGCACGAAGGGCGACAACGAGGTCGAGGCGCCCCCGAGGTGAGACGACAGCAGCAGCGGAGCCGGATATAGAGGGCCGCGGCGTGGCGGGCACCGCGATGGGCCCACTGCCGCGAGGGCCCCGACTCGAGCTTGCGAGAGTTGGGAGCGGCTGGGGACGGGCACGGCCCTCTATATCCGGCGGAGCGCCGCAAGCAGCGCCAGCAAGCGGGTCCAGCGCCTCAGCCGCAGCCGCCGTCGTGCTCATTGCGCCAGGTCGAGCATCAGGACATCGTGCCGCATCCATGCGATGACCTTGTCCAGCCCTTCGTCGGTCTTCAGGTTGGTGAAGCAGAAGGGCTTGTCGCCGCGGAATTCCTTGGAGTCCCGTTCCATGACGGACAGGTCTGCGCCGACGAATGGGGCGAGGTCGGTCTTGTTGATGATGAACAGGTCCGACTTGATCATGCCTTGGCCGGCTTTGCGGGGGATTTTCTCGCCCTGGGCGACGTCGATGATGTAGATCGAGAAGTCCACGAGTTCGGGGCTGAACGTGGCGGAGAGGTTGTCGCCGCCGGATTCGACGAAGATGACCTGCAGGTCGGGGTGGCGTTTCTTGAGTTCCTCGATGGCCGCCGTGTTCATGGAGGTGTCTTCGCGGATGGCGGTGTGCGGGCAGCCGCCGGTTTCGACGCCGATGATGCGGTCTTCGGGCAGGATGCCGTTGGCCGCGAGGATTTTGGCGTCTTCGATCGTGTAGATGTCGTTGGTGATGGCGGCCATGGAGATTTCCCGGCTCATGTGGCGGGTCAGGCGCTCCACGAGTTGCGTTTTGCCGGCACCTACCGGTCCGCCGATACCGATCTTGATGGGTTCAGACATGTGTCCTCCTATGGTTCTAGCTCATGAACATGCGTGCACGTTGCCATTCGTGCCGCATCTGCGAAATTTCCAGGCCGGGGCTGACGGCTCCGAAGTCGTCCCAGCCGAGGTGCCGGACATGTTCGACGGCGGCAGCGACGTCGTCGTGCGCTTTGCGCAGCAGCCGCTGCCCGGAGTTCTGGCCGAGAGGGATGGCGCGCACGGCGTTCTGGGTCAGCGAGGTGACCGCCGCGAAAAGGTACGCGGCCAGCGCTTCTTCGAACGGCACGCCCAGCGAGCGCGCGACGGCGGCGAACGCCAGCGGCTGATGGCCGTCGGCCCGGCCCGTGGTCACCATAGCGCGATAAGCTTCCAGCTCGGCCGAGGGAAAGACTTCGCTCCCGATCTCGATCAGCCGCCCGCCCATCTTGGTACTCGCCTCCCGCAACTGCCGAGGCAAGAGCTGAGCACTCAAATGCGCATCCAACTCCCCCAAATCCACCCCTTCATAAAGGAACCGGATGGCCAGCCCATCGGAATAAGTCAACTGCTGCCCCACAAACGCAGACAGCCAAACCCCAAAACTCCCCTCATCAGAAACGACCCCCCGCTCGATGTACGTCTCAAACCCCAAAGAATGAGCAAACGCCCCGGTAGGAAGAGCGGAGTCGCACAACTGCTGGAGGGCTAGCTGATAAGTGGCGCTCATCGGTCGCCCCCAAAGGCGAGACGACAAGCAGCCGACCCGGATTTGGGGGCCGCGGTGTGGAGGGCACCGCGAAGCGGGCACGGCCCCAAATCCGGGGCGGCGCCCCAACCCGACCGCCCGCCGCGGCCAACGAGCTCAGTGAGTGTGTTCAGCATGGCGGAAAGGCACCGGCATTACGCGTTCCTGGCGGTCGTAAGGCACACCGACGTGTTTCAGGTAGTCCTCGACCGTGTGGTCGTACTGGCACACCATGACTTCGGCCCCGTATTCGGAGTCGCCGTCGAAGAACTGGGCCTGCAGGTGCCTGTTGCCGAGGGAGTGCGCCACTACGCCCATTTCGTAGATGCTGCGCGCGGCGATGACCAGGACGTCGCTCGGCAGCACGGAGACCACGATGAGGTTCGCGTCCTCGACGGCGAGGATGTCGCCGTCGCGCAGGTCCCCGGATCCGGCGGGGAGGCGGATGCCGAGCTCCTTCCCGTGGTCCGTGGTGACGCGTTGGATGCGTTTGACCAGCTGGGCGCTGGGTAAGACGACCTTCTCCTTGTGGAGTTTGGCCAACGCCGCGGCCTCGGCCTGCGGCAGCTCGTGCAGGTTGCCGAGGATCTTTTCGATGATCATGTGGTCTCCTCCTGCGATCTAGAAAAGGAAGTAGCGCTGGGCCATGGGCAGCACGTCGGAGGGTTCGCAGGTGACGTCTTCGCCGTCGACCGTCACTTTGTAGGTTTCGGGGTCGACGGCGATATCGGGAGTTTCGCCGTTGAACTTGAGGTCCGCTTTGCGCAAGTTCCGGATACCGGAGACCGCACGGATGACGCGTTCAAGGCCAAGCTCTTCCGGAACGCCGGCGTCGATGGCCGCCTTGGACAGGAAGGTAATGGACGACTGCTGCAGCGCCTTGCCGTGGGTGGCGAACATCGGGCGCATGGTACGTGGCTGCGGTGTGGGGATGGAGCCGTTGGAATCGCCCATGAGCGCGTAGGCGATCTGCCCGCCCTTGAGGACCAGTTCAGGCTTCACACCGAAGAAGGCCGGATTCCAGAGGACGAGGTCGGCGAACTTTCCCACTTCCACGGAGCCGATGGAGTCTGCCATTCCCTGCGCGATCGCGGGGTTGATGGTGTATTTGGAGATGTAGCGCTTGATCCTGAAGTTGTCGCTCTCCGCGCCCAAGCCGTTCGGAGCGCCGTGGCTTGCACCTGACGCATCCTTGAGGACGCCCCGCTGCCGCTTCATGGCGTCGGCCACTTGCCAGGTGCGGATGACCACTTCGCCCACGCGGCCCATGGCCTGGGAATCCGATGAGGTCATGGAGAAGATGCCCAAGTCCTGGAGCACGTCTTCGGCGGCGATGGTTTCGGCCCGGATGCGGGAATCAGCGAACGCCACGTCTTCCGGGATGTCCGGGTTGAGGTGGTGGCACACCATGAGCATGTCCAGGTGCTCTTCGATGGTGTTCCGCGTGTACGGGAGCGTGGGGTTGGTGGATGCCGGGAGCACGTTGGGCAATCCGGCGATCTTGATGATGTCCGGAGCGTGCCCGCCGCCGGCGCCTTCGGTGTGGAAGGTGTGGATCACTCGGCCGTCGATGGCCTTGATGGTGTCCTCCACGAATCCGCACTCGTTGAGGGTGTCCGTGTGGATGGCTACCTGTACGTCGTATTCGTCGGCTACGCGCAGCGACATGTCGATCGACGACGTCGTGGCGCCCCAGTCCTCGTGGACTTTGAGGCCCACTGCTCCTGCGCGGATCTGTTCGGCGAGCGGCTCGATGGCGGACGCGTGGCCCTTGCCGAAGAGGCCGATATTGATCGGCAGCCCTTCCGCGGCTTGCAGCATCCGCGAAATGTGCCATTTGCCAGGCGTGATGGTGGTGGCCTTGGTACCTTCGGCTGGTCCCGTGCCACCGCCGACCATAGTGGTGATGCCGCTGCACAGGGCCGTGGGGACTTGGTCCGGGGAAATGTAGTGGATGTGGGTGTCGACGCCGCCTGCAGTGAGGATCTTGCCTTCCCCGGCGATCATCTCAGTACTGGCCCCGATCACGATGTCCACGCCGTCGGCGATCTGGGGGTTGCCGGCCTTGCCGATCTTGAAGATGTGGCCGTCTTTGAGCGCCACATCGGCCTTGTAGATTCCGGTGTAGTCGAGGACCACGACGTTCGAAATGACGGTGTCCGGGACGTCCTCATCCCGGGTCACTTGGCCGTTCTGCCCCATGCCGTCGCGGACCACTTTGCCTCCGCCGAACATGACCTCTTCGCCGTAGACCGTGTAATCCTTCTCGATCTCAAGGAAAAGTTCGGTGTCCGCCAAGCGGATGGAGTCGCCCGTCGTCGGGCCGTAAAGGTCTGCGTACTGCTTGCGCGAAATTTCGAAGCTCACTGGGCTGTCCCTTCTGTGCTGGCTCCGGGCCCTTCGGTGCCGGCGGCAGCGCCGCCGTCGTTCTTTCCGGCGTCGACGTCAAGGGGACCGTTGACGGCGTTCCGCAGGCCGTAGACTTCGCGGGTTCCCGCAAGCGCGATGAGTTTGACGGTCTTGGAATCGCCGGGTTCGAAGCGCGCCGCCGTTCCGGCAGGGATGTCGAGGCGGCGGCCGAAAGCGGCTTCGCGGTCAAAATCGAGCGATGGATTCGACTCGGCAAAGTGGTAATGCGAGCCCACCTGGACCGGGCGGTCGCCACGGTTGACGACGTCGACGGCGATTGCCTCGCGTCCGCTGTTGCAGGCGATGGGCTCTGCTTGGAGACGGTACTCACCGGGAATCATGTTGGCCTCCTAGCGGATCGGGTCGTGGACGGTGACGAGCTTGGTGCCGTCGGGGAAAGTGGCCTCGATCTGGACGTCATGGATCATCTCTGGCACGCCCTCCATCACGTCTTCACGGCGAAGCAAGGTGGTCCCGTAGCTCATGAGTTCTGCGACGGTTTTGCCGTCGCGGGCGCCCTCGATCAGTTCGTAGCTGATGACGGCCACGGCTTCGGGAAAGTTGAGCTTCAAGCCACGGGATTGCCGACGGCGGGCGAGGTCGGCCGCGACCACGATCATGAGCTTTTCCTGCTCACGGGGCAAAAGATGCATCGGTTCTCCTTAAAAGTTCTGTGCTTCAGAAGCGGACATCAGATCACTCGAGGCTCAGATAAGCCGAGGACGTCGGGGCAGCTACTACGGTTATAACGCCAAACATCAGACATATCCAGTTGGACCATTCACCGCCCCTCCCGAACGAATTGTGACCAGCCTAAAGCCTTTAAGTTTCCGCAGGATTTCCGTGATCCCGCGGCATCAGGCCTTCTTGGCGCGGTGCTTCCTGACCTGCCAGACAAGCACAATCGCCACCACAATTACTGCCACCACGGCCGCTGCCCCCCGGCCCACCACACGGGCCACTTCTTCGTACGAATTTCCGGCCACAAAGCCAAGCGTGACGAACAAGGACCCCCAGATAATGCCGCCGCTGAAATTCCAGAACGCGAAGCGCCGGTAGGGCATGCGGCTTAGTCCGGCGAGCGCAGGCATCACGGCACGGAAGAAGGCGGTAAACCTGCCCAGGAGCACCGCGACGCCGCCTTTGTCCTTGAGGAAGTCTTCGGCCCTCTGCAATTGGGCGCGTCTCTTGTCCAGGATTTTCAAGGCCATCACCCGCGGACCGAAGTGTTTGCCTATTTCGTAACCCACCGTGTCCCCCGTGATCGCGGCCGTGACCACAATGGCGATCATGGCCCACAATTCGAAGAGCCCGCGGCTCGAAATCACCCCGCCGACCACTGCCGCCGTTTCACCGGGGATCACAAAGCCCACAAAAATTGCATCCTCAGCGAACACGAGGGCGAAAACGATGCACGCGATCACAAGCGGGCTGGTATTCAGGAGTCCGTCCAAAAGCGCTTGCATGAAGAACAGTCTGGCAGTTGGAGGCCCACTTGGGCAGGAGGCGTTAGATCCGGCTGCCATTGCTCGTTTCGTGTGGCCCCGTCAAGAATGGTGAGTGTGAACGACAGCTTCGCTGATGTGACTTCCCGGGTGTGGCACGCAATCGGCGCCGATGATGCGGATTGGCCGGCCACTCAGCTAACGACAACAGGGCCCCGGGCCGTTCTCCCGGCCGCTTTCGACGTGACAGGACTGGCGACGGGGGCGGTTGTGGTCGCGACAGTGGCCGCTGAGCAGTTCCTCGCAGCCCGCCGCCAGTCAGTGCCGCGAGCGGTGACGGTAGACAGCCGGGAGTCCTGCGCCGCGTTCGCCTCCGAGCGGCTGTTCACCCCGATCGGCTGGACCCGGCCGCCACTGTGGGACCCCATCGCCGGGAACTATCGCACGGGGGACGCGTGGATCAGGCTGCACACCAACTACGCCAGCCACCGCGCCGCCGTCGTGCGGGTGCTCGGCGCCCATGACCGCGAAACAGTTCAGGCCGCAGTAGCTGGGTTGCCCGCCGAAGAATTGGAGACAGCCATCGTGGAGGCGGGCGGATGCGCCGCCGTCATGCGCAACCGCGGGCAATGGCTCGCCTCGGCTCCGGGGATGGCGACGGCGGACACGCCGCCGCTGACCGTCGTCGAACGCCGTTCAACCGGCGCCGGCCCACCGGACACTGTCGGCGAAATGCCCTTCCACGGGGTGCGTGTGCTCGACCTGACGCGGGTGATCGCAGGACCCGTGTGCACCAAGTTCCTCGCCGGTTATGGTGCCGACGTGCTGCGGATCGATCCGCCGGGCTTTGAAGAGGTGCCGTCGCTGCTGCCTGAGACGACGCTGGGCAAACGAACCGCCGCTTTGGATCTCGCTGCCCCGACCGACCGCGCGATATTCGAGGAACTGCTCGCGGGCGCCGATGTGCTCGTGTCGGGACTGCGGCCCGACGCCCTGAAACGCCTGGGCTACGACGACGGGTCCCTGATCGCCATGAACCCCGGCCTGATCATCGCCAGCTTGGACGCCTACGGCTGGGATGGTCCCTGGCGCAATCGGCGCGGGTTCGACAGCCTGGTCCAGATGAGCTGCGGAATCGCCGACGCCGGAGCCACCGCCAGGGGCCAAGCGGAGCCCACCCCGCTTCCCGTCCAGGCCCTCGACCACGCGACCGGCTGGCTATTGGCCGCGGCCGTCGCCCGTGCCCTGACCCGGCGCCTTAGCCACTCGGTGACGGCCCGCATCCAGGGCTCACTCATCGGTACGGCCAATTTGCTGTACTCGCTGACCCCGGCGACTGATCACCTGTCCGTAGCTGCACCGAATGACTTCACCTTGGTGGAAACCAGCACCGACTGGGGACCGGCGCGACGCGTGCCACTTCCGGGGCGAATCGACGGCGTCGCCGCGCATTGGTCGCAGCAAGCCGGACCGCTCGGCCGTCACCCGGCCGCGTGGGCCACGCCGTAGTTTCGCCAGGCACAAGTAAACCCCCGGAACCGTGCGGTTCCGGGGGTTTTGGGTGGGCCCTGTGGGGATCGAACCCACGACCCACGGATTAAAAGTCCGATGCTCTACCAACTGAGCTAAAGGCCCCTGCCGACTGTAGAAACAGCCATAAATACTGTACCTCAAGCTCAAGGCCGTTTTGACACGCTCGGCCCCCACGCCGTCGTGACCTCTTTTGACCCCAACCCCGACGACGACGCGCGGCAACCGCGGCGTGTCGCGGCGCCCATGGATTCAAAGAGGGTCAGGAAGGGAACGCCCGGCAGCAGGCACCACCACAACAAGCCCAGTCAAGAGTGCACGAGCGAAAACACAGGAGTAGCGTTGGGGCATGAGCGAACAATCGGGACCTCCTGTGTACGGCGGAGCAAACAGGCATCACAAGCCGAAACCCTTCGCGCCGGTTGACTTCGAGCCGTTTGCCGGCGGAGCGGACCCCGCGCGGGTGTCCGAAGCCGCTCACCTTGCCGCCCAGGCGCTCGTGCGGCGAGGTCGGGACAGCGATGACCCCAAGATCACCAGGCGCCTCGTGAAACTCGCTGACGAGCAAGGCCTCGAGGCCATCGCCGAGATGTGGGCCGAGAGCCCCGCCCGGTCTTTGCCCGGCGCATTGTGGCGGCTCTATGCATTGCGCGCGGCCACCATGCAGAACTCCGAGCGCATTTCCGTGTACTTCAAGGCCGGCCGGGACACCGCCCAGGTTTCCCATGTTGTGGCGGGGGCAGCCGAGCCGCCGGGAGCGGACGAAATGAAACAGATGGCGGATGCCATCCTTTCGGGAGCGTTCGACGGCGATTTCGACGTCGCGCTGGAACGCTCAGCCGCGTTTTGCCGCGTCGTCGCGTTGGGCCAAGCCACCCTGGCGGACAGTGCAGAGCATTCCAACGAAGGCCACGCAAGCAAGCTGACCCGGAACTCCCACCAGCTCGTGAAGACCGCGGAAGATCTCGAGCACGCGGCCAATGCTTGGCGCCTGGGCGAGCTGGACTGACGTGAAATATAAGGGTGCGGGACTGTCACAACCACCCCTGCCGCCAGCTGTCAAGATTGACTTAGCTCGGATGACGTAGAAAACTGAAACTGGTGTCGAACCGCGAAACCCCCGGGCTTCAACTTATAGCCGCTTCGAGCGGCCTACCGCCGAGAGGCGTATCCGGTTCGGCACCATTTTTATGCCCTTCGGCGAAGACGCCGCCCCACCCCTATCCCTCCCGCCTACCGGAAGCCAAATGAAGCTGCGTCTCTTCCCCCAAGAACCCGCCGGGTTGCAATTGTTGTCGCAAATGGCCCGCCAGATTCTTGAGGCAACCGGGACGCTTTCTGAGATCTTCGGAGCTCCCGTCTCGGAGCACGAACGGCTGGTGGAGGAGATGCACGAACACGAGGCGAAATCCACGGATCTGCATTTCGCCCTCTTGACCCACATGCGCACGAGCTTCGTGAACCCGCTCCCCCGCGAGGACATGTACGCCCTCTCCCGCTTCCTCAACGAGGCGATGGAAAAGCTGGATGCCGCGGGTGAGCTCGTGGCCCTCTACAAACTGGATCGGGTGCCCAAGCGCGCGGCGGACCAACTGGAGATCATCAGCCGCCAGGCGGAACTCACGGTTGATGCCATGCGCCAGCTGGACGATCTGGACGAACTCGAGGATTACTGGATCGAGGTGCTGCGGCTGGCCAAGCGTGCGGAGCGCAGCCACCGGACCTGGGTGGCCGAGATGCTCCGCGACATGAAGTCCGCCCAGTTTTCGCGGAACCGTGACGTGGCCAATCAACTGGTTGACGTCACCAAGGACATGCGCCGTGTCGCGACCCAGGTAGGCAGCATCATCGTCAAGGAAGCATGAGGTGGCAGTCGCGTTCTTCGCCCTTGTGGTGGTGCTGGCGGCTGGCTTCGCATTCCTGAATGGCTTCCGCGACGTCTCCACCGCCGTCGCGCTCTCCGTGCGGACCCGCGCCCTCACTCCGTCAGTCGCCGTTGTGTTGGCAGCGGTCTTCAATTTTGCCGGCGTGCTTCTCAGCGGCGGTTTCGCGCTGGTTTTCAGCCAGTCATGGGTGGTTCTCCCCTCGGGAATGAACGGGCTGACCATGCTCGCCGCGGGGCTGTGCAGCGCCATCCTTTGGGGAATCTACGCTTGGTGGCGCGGTGTGCCGCTCTCGTCGACCCATGCCTTGGTAGGAGGCCTCGTGGGCGCCGGAGCCGCAAGCGCAGTGATGGGAGGCAGCTCCGTCAACGGGGTAGACGGTATTTTGCTGGCGCAAGTGGTCCTGCCGTTGCTGCTGTCCCCCGTGATTGCTTTCCTTGGTGCCTATCTTCTCGTGTGGCCTGTCACATGGGCCGCCCGCTACACCCAGCCCGATGTCGTGCATGGCCGCTTCCGCCACGCACAGTCCGTCTCGGCCGCTGCGGTCGCGCTCGGCCACGGCCTGCAGGACGGGCAACGAACCGTAGCGGTGATCCTGTTGGGCGCCGTGGCTGCCGGAGTGTCCGACTCCAGCGACCTCCCGTTGTGGGTCATCCTGCTGACGGCCGTCATGCTCACGGCGGGAACGCTTTGTGGTGGTTGGCGCATCTCGTACACCTTGGGTTACAAGCTGACGCGGGTAGACCCGATGCGGGGATTCATCGCCCAGAGCCTGACCTCACTGATGTTGTTCATCGGTGCCATCGGCCTCCATTTGCCGCTTTCCACCACGCACACTGTGACGTCGGCAGTGCTTGGTGCGGGAACCAACCAGAACTTTTCCGTCACCAACCGCCGGATGGTGCTGCGGATCCTGGGGTTCTGGGTCGCGACGCCGATCGTTACCGCCGCCGTGGCGTTCGTCCTCGGACTGGCGCTCTCACCGCTTTCGCACTGAGTCCGGCTGTAGTCTTCCAAACACGAAAAAGCCCGACGGCGGTAGTCACCTATCCAGATGACGGTCGCCGTCGGGCTTTTCGCGCGGTTCCCAGGGAGCCGAGTGGTTACCCGAACCGGCCGGAGACGTAGTCTTCCGTGGCCTTCTGGGACGGGTTGTTGAAGATGGTGGTGGTGTCCGCGAACTCGATGAGCTTCCCCGGCTTCCCGGTGCCCGCGATGTTGAAGAACGCGGTCTTGTCGGAAACGCGTGCAGCCTGCTGCATGTTGTGGGTCACGATCACCACGGTGTACTCGTCCTTGAGCTCGTTGATGAGGTCTTCGACGGCCAAGGTGGAGATGGGGTCAAGCGCAGAGCAGGGCTCGTCCATGAGGATGACCTGCGGTTCCACGGCGATGGCACGGGCAATGCAGAGCCGCTGCTGCTGGCCGCCGGAGAGTCCGGAGCCGGGCTTCTCGAGGCGGTCCTTGACCTCGTTCCACAGGTTGGCGCCGCGCAGGGACTTCTCCACGAGTGCGTCGGCCGCGCCCTTGCTGATCCTCTTGTTGTTGAGCTTCACGCCCGCCAGCACGTTGTCGCGGATGGACATCGTGGGGAACGGGTTGGGCCGCTGGAAGACCATGCCAACCTGGGTGCGGACCGTCACGGGGTCCACGCCGGGGCCGTAGAGATTGTCGCCGTCGAGCAGGACTTCGCCTTCAACGCGCGCACCGGGAAGCACTTCGTGCATGCGGTTCAGGGTGCGCAGGAAGGTGGACTTGCCACAACCGGACGGGCCGATGAATGCCGTGACCGATTTGGCTTCAATGTTGATGTTGACGCCCTCAACGGCCAGGAAGCTGCCGTAGTAGACGTTCAGATCCTTGACGTCGATCCGCTTAGACATGGTGTTCCTTCGGTGCTGTGGTTGGAAGTTTGCGTGTGGCCTGGCGGCTCAACGGCCGGCCTTGGGGGCGAAGATCCGGGCGATCAGCCTGGCGCCGAGGTTCAGGAGCATCACCAGGATGATCAGGACCAGCGCGGCACCCCATGCCCGCTGGCTCGACGGGTCCGGGTTTGACGGCGAGGTCGGGTTCAGGATCTGCGTGTAGATGAACGTCGGCAGGGAGGCCATCCAGCCGCCGAACACGTTGTTGTTGATCGTTGTGGCGAAACCTGCGGTGACCAGGATCGGAGCCGTCTCGCCGATCACCCGGGCGATCGCCAAGGTGACGCCGGACGCGATGCCGGAAATCGCCGTCGGGATGACCACCTTGAGGATGGTGCGCCACTTGCGGACACCCAGTGCGTACGCCGCCTCACGGAGCTCGTTCGGGACGATCTTGAGCATTTCCTCGCTCGAGCGGACCACCACCGGGATCATCAGGACCGAAAGCGCCACGGCGGCAACCGCACCTGTCTTGGTGCCGGGGCCTACCACGGCGAAGAAGAAAGCTGCGGAAAAGAGACCTGCGACGATCGACGGGATGCCGGTCATAACGTCGACGAAGAAGGTGATGGCACGGGCGAGGGCCCGGTCGTTGCCGTATTCCACCAGGTAGATTGCGGTCAGCAGGCCCACAGGAACCGAGATGACCGTTGCAAGCAGGGTGATCTGCACGGTGCCCAGAAGCGCATGATAGATGCCGCCGAGGACCTTCGTGCCTTCATCGACGCTCTTGTTGTCGAGGGAACCTGTGACGCCGTTCATGGAAGTTGTCAGGAAGCCTGGGGTGATGATGCCCGGGATGCCGTTCACGAGGACGGTCCAGATCACCGAAATCAGGGGCAGCAGCGCCACAAGGAACGAGCCGACGATCAGGCACGTGGCTAGCTTGTCGCTCGCCTTGCGGCCGCCTTCGACAACTGCGCTCCAGCCGACCAGGCCGATCGCGAACAGGATCGCGGACACGAGGCCCCAGCCGAAGGCGTTGAAGCCGATCAACGCAAGGATCGCTGCGCCGAGTACCAAGGCGACGGCCAGGACGACGTACGGTGCGAAAGCCGGCAACTGGCCCTTGGTCAGTGCGGAGCGTTTGCGCGCCACGGGGGCTGTGACAGTCATTAGTTGGCTCCCGAGAATTCTTTGTGCCTGGAGATGATCCAGCGTGCAATCATGTTGACACCCAGGGTGATGACGAACAATACCAGGCCCGCGGCGATCAACGTGCTGACCTTGAGCCCGCTGGCTTCAGGGAAGTTCAAGGCGATTTCAGCGGCGATGGTCTGGTTTCCGGTCTGGATCAGGCTTGCGGTCAGGACGCCGGAGGACAGGACCAGGGCGACGGCCATGGTCTCGCCAAGCGCGCGGCCCAGGCCCAGCATGATGGCGCTCACGATACCGGGGCGGCCGAACGGCAAGACAGCCATCTTGATCATTTCCCAGCGGGTCGCGCCGAGGGCCAGGGCGGCTTCCTCGTGGAGCTTCGGGGTCTGCAGGAAGATTTCACGCGAGAGTGAAGTGATGATCGGCAAAACCATGACGGAGAGGACGATACTCGCGGTCAGGATGGTCTTGCCGGTAGCGGAGGCCGGGCCCTGGAAAATCGGCAACCAGCCCATGTTGCTGGCCAGCCAGCCGTAGGCGGGCGAAATCTGGGGGGCAAGGAACGCCGCGCCCCATGCGCCGTAGACCACGGAGGGAATGGCCGCGAGGAGGTCCACCACGTAGCCGAGACCCGAGGCAAGCCTGCGGGGAGCGTAGTGGGAGATGAACAGCGCGACGCCGATGGCTACCGGAGTAGCGATCACCAGCGCGATGACGGCGGCAATCAGGGTCCCGACGACGATCGGCCCGATGTAGGCGAAGAAGCCGTGGCCGCCTTGGATGTCCGCGGGTGGAGCCACAAGGGCCGGAATGGCCTGGATGACAAGGAAAAGTGCGACGCCGAAGAGAACCGCGAGGATCAGGCATCCCGCGGCCAGGGTGGCTCCGGAGAAGACCTTGTCCCCGGCGCGTCCGGCACCTTGGGAAGTGGTCAAGGAGTTGGTGGTCACTTCACGATCCTTCAGATTCACTCAAAAATGGCCAAGTTCCCCGCCCCGTCCGGTGATGTTTCACCAGCGCGGGACGGGGAACGTTGATATTCAAGGGTAGTGGCGCCGCGGTCCGCGGCACCACTACTCCATTGTGGTCCTTAGGCCTTGGCCTTGATGGAGTCAACAGCGGCCTTTGCCTTGTCCTGCAGCGCCTTGGAGAGCGGAGCGGACTTGGCGGAGCCGGCAGCGGCCTGCTGGCCGGCGTCGGAGACTACGTAGCTCTCGAATGCCTTGACCAGGTCAGCGGTTTCCTTCTTGTCGTAGGTGGTGCAGACGACGTGGTAGGAAACCAGGACTACCGGGTACGCGGAGGAATCCGTGGTGGTGCGGTCAAGCTTGATGGAAAGGTCTCCGGTCGGGCGGCCTGCAACGGGCTTGCCCAGTTCAACAGCCTTGGCGGCAGCGGCCGGGGAGATCTTGACGAAGTCCGAGCCAACCTTGATCTGTGCGGTGCCGAGCTTGCCGGAGACTGCGGAATCGTCAGCGTAGGTCACGGCACCCGGGGTGTCGGTGACGGTCTTGACGACGCCGGAGGTGCCCTTGGCGTTCTCGCCCTTCAGGGATGCGGGCCACAGGCCGGCAGCCTTGTCGGTCCAGACAGAGGGAGCAGCAGATGCCAGGTAGTCCGTGAAGTTCTGGGTGGTGCCGGAGTCGTCAGAGCGGTTGACCGGGGTGACCTTGAGGTCCGGAAGGGTGACTCCGGCGTTCAGGGCGGCGATTGCCGGGTCGTTCCAGTTGGTGATCTGGCCGCGGAAGATCTTCGCAACGGTGTCGGCGTCGAGCTTCAAGTCCTTGACGTTCGGGATGTTGAAGGCAACGGCGATCGGGGAGATGTACACCGGGATGTTGATGGCGCCGTCGGTGCCGCACTTGGTCTTGGATGTGGCCAGTTCAGCGTCGCTCAGGTAGGCGTCGGAGCCTGCGAACTGCGCGGAGCCGTCAAGGATGGCCTTGCGGCCTGCGCCCGAGCCGTCCGGGGAGTACTGGACCGTGGCACCCGGGTTCGCGGAAGCGAAGTTGGTCTTCCAAGCGTCCATTGCGGCGCCCTGCGCCGAAGAGCCGATGCCGGTCAGGGTGCCGGTGACCTTGACGCCTGCGGCGCTCTGGGTGGCTGCCGGGGCGCCGGTTGCGTTGTCTGAACCACAAGCGGTCAGCGCAAGGGCGCCGACTGCGAGGACCGCGATTGCCGCGTTGCGGCCGAAGCGAGTTGCCTTCACTGGGATGTACCCCTTCCAGGGATTCTCTGATGCGTACCGAGGGAGAAAGTCGGCATACGAAAGATTTGCGTACGTGTTTGTACCTTTATCGACGGTAGGAGTCGCAGGTAAAGGGATCGGCGGTCCAAAGTGAACGGGAGGTGAACGGCTGTGGACCATTGGCTTACATGTGCAGCGTCACCCTTGCGCTTGGCGAGTCATAAGGGATTAAGTGACGCCCCTCACTTTGCGGTTCCTTCGGCGAGCCTCATTTACTAGGCAGCTCCTGAATAGACTTGAGCCATGACCGCCCCCCAAGGACTTTCAGCGAGCAAGAAATTCCTGCGGGCGCGGCTGCGAACTGGCTTCGTCCGCAGCCGGAACTCCTTGGTCCCGGCCGTCCAGATGACCGTGTGCGCCGTGGGCGCCTACGCGTTCGCTGAATACATCCTTGGGCACTCAGGACCCCTTTTCGCCGCGACTTCGTCGCTGATCTCGCTCGGCTTCTCGCGGGATCCGCGGCTTCGCCGGGTCGTGGAGGTCGGGCTTGGCTGCACCCTCGGGATCGTCATCGGCGATCTTCTGCTCCACTGGCTGGGTTCGGGAATCTGGCAAGCCGCCGTCGTGCTCCTTTTCTCCATCCTCCTGGCCCGGTTCCTGGACAGTGGCACCATCTTCACTACCCAACTGGGCCTGCAATCGCTTCTCGTGGTCTTGCTGCCCGCGCCGGCCGGGGGGCCGTTCACCCGAAGCATCGACGCCGTTGTGGGCGGGGTTTTCGCGCTACTGGTTACCATGCTGGTCCCGAAGGACCCGCGCAGGGAGCCGCGCCAGGACGTCCGCAAGCTCCTGCACGAACTCTCGGAGGTCCTCCGTGAATGTGCCGGCGCATTGATCAACAGCGACTCCACCCAGGCCTGGCATGCCCTCATCCGGGGGCGGAATTGCCAGCCGCTCGTGGACCGGATGCGCCAATCCCTCAAGGCATCCGGTGAAGTGGCCACGCTCGCCCCGGCGTACCGGCGGCACCGCGACGAGCTGACCATGCTGGAGGAGTCGTTGGATTCCATCGACCTCGCCCTCCGCAACAGCCGGGTGTTCGCGCGGCGGCTCACGAGCGCCATCAACCATGCAGCATTGACCGACGAGGCGACGGACAGCATTTCGGAGGTCCTCCAGGACACGTCCGCCGCCGTCGAGGAACTGTCGCTCGGCCTCGCGGAAGTGCACGACGGCGCCCGCCGGGCCCACCTGCGCGGCGCACGGCAGGACTTGGCCGACATTGCCACCCGGCTGCACCCCAAAATGCTTCACGTCCAGAAGCTCGAGGGCGAAACAGTGGTGATGCTGTTCCGCCCGCTCATGGTGGACCTGCTCGAAGCCGCGGGCATGGACCCCCGGGAAGCCCGGGACGTGCTTCCTCCCTTGCAGTGAGGCGCGCTTGACTGTCCTACCCCTCCACTAGCCTTGTACGCATGGCTTCCAAGACCTCACGCACCTCCAAGACACCCGCGTACAAATGTGCCGAATGCGGGTGGACCACTGTCAAGTGGGTGGGGCGCTGCGGCGAGTGCCAGGCGTGGGGCACTGTGGAGGAAACGGGCGCCACAGTAGCGCGTACGACGGCGGCCACAACGGTTTTGGAGCCGGCTCGCCGGATTGCCGAGGTAGACGGCACCACCGCCGCGTTCCTGCCCACCGGCGTCGACGAACTGGACCGCGTCCTGGGCGGAGGGCTGGTTCCCGGCGCGGTGATCCTGCTCGCCGGGGAACCCGGCGTCGGGAAATCCACCCTCCTGCTCGATGTCGCGGCGAAGTTCGCCCGCACGGGCCAGGACGTCCTGTACGTCACGGGCGAGGAATCGGCGGCCCAGGTCAAGCTCCGCGCGGAACGGATTGACGCGGTCGCGCATACCCTCTATCTCTCGGCGGAAACGGACCTCGGGCAGGCCCTGGGGCAAGTGGAGAAGCTCGAGCCGAAACTGCTGATTGTGGACTCGGTACAGACCCTCAGCAGCGCCGACGTCGAAGGTAGCGCGGGCGGAGTCTCTCAGGTCAGGGAAGTCGCGGCGTCCATTATCGCCGCCGCAAAGCGCCGCAACATGACCACCCTCCTGGTTGGCCACGTGACGAAGGACGGCTCCATTGCCGGTCCGCGTCTCCTGGAGCATCTGGTGGACGTCGTGTGCCAGTTCGAAGGCGAGCGCCATTCCCGCTTGCGATTGTTGCGCGCGGTCAAGAACCGCTATGGGGCCACGGACGACGTCGGCTGTTTCGACCTGAACGAAGCCGGCATCGAAGGCCTCGCCGATCCCAGCGGGCTTTTTGTGTCGCGGACGCGCGAGCCGGTGTCCGGCACCTGCATCACCGTGACCATGGAAGGCCGGCGCCCGCTGTTAGCCGAAGTGCAGTCGCTCCTGGCCGAAAGCGCCAGCTCACAGCCGCGCAGGGCCACGAGCGGCCTGGACAGCTCGCGCGTCGCCATGCTCCTGGCTGTCCTTCAACAACGGGCCGGTTGCATCCTGCACAAGGACGACTCCTACGTGGCCACAGTCGGAGGAGTGAAGCTGAGCGAGCCGGCCACCGACCTTGCGGTAGCGCTTGCCGTGGCGTCGGCGAAGGCGCGGAAGGCACTGCCTCAGCGGCTCATTGCCTTCGGCGAGGTTGGCCTGGCCGGCGAGGTCCGTCCCGTTCCAGGGATCAACCAGCGCATCCACGAGGCGCAGCGGCTTGGGTTCACCCATGCGGTGGTGCCCGCCAGCCCCAACGGACCGGGGCCCATCCCGGAGGGTTTCTCGGTCCGCGAAGTGGCACACCTGGCCGAGGCCTTGGAACTGCTGATCACCTAGCGCCGTGACCGCACAGGTTAACCGGGCGACGGTCCGGTGTGGAAGATCGGCCAGCAGATCTCGGTGCGCCACTCGGCCGCATTTGCGCTCTCGTGGCGCCCGACGGGGTAGTACTCGCGGATCGGGCCGTCCACGGCGAGGGCATGTTCAGCGACGTACGTGCCGAGGGCACCGTAAGCCAGGTCGATATTCGCGTGCGGGCCGCGGTGCACAATCGTCGCCAACTCGACCGCCGGGATGACCAGCGCGTCGACCCGACCCATGGGACGCAGCGGTCCGGCGCAAGGCACGAAGATCGTGGCCGGTCCGCGCCCGTGGGTGAACAGGTCTGTAGTGAAGATCCCGCCAGCCGGTGCGTCGGCGGCCAGGCCCTGGGCGTCGAGCGTCGCGTAGATCTCACCGAGCGCACCCTGGTACCAGGTCAACGCCTCGGCGACGTCCACCGTCTCGGTGATCGCAGCCGCCGGCGTGGCCGGAACGCTCCGGCGCCCGATCTCGGCCCGGGTGCCGCCCGGCGGGCGGGTAAGCAGGTCGCGCAGCGAGGCGACCGCAGACTGGCTGCGCGCCAACTCCCGCTCCATCTGGTTCAGGTGCGCGGCCAGCAGCGCGTTGCGGGTGTCGAGGTCGGGAGCGGCCAGCACCTTGGCGATCTGCTCGACCGGCATGTCCAGGGCGCGAAAGCGGCGGATGATCTGCGCGGTCGGGATCTGCGCGGTGGTGTAGTACCGGTGGCCGGTGTGCCGGTCCACCTCATCCGGTTCCAGCAGGCCCACCTGGTGGTAGTAGCGCAGCGTCTTCACGCTCAAGTGCGTGGCCCTTGCGAAGTCCCCGATCGGCAGTGTCGCGTCCATGCCTGCCACTATGCCACCTCCCCCAAGGGGAGATACACGGGCGCGAGCGGGTCTTGCACCTCCCCTGACGGCACGCCGCAGGGTTGTCCGTAGCGGCCGATCAGGGCCGCGAGATGAAGGGAGCAAGTCATGACGACGACCGAGCAGGACAAGGAAGCCATCATTGCCATCGTCCGCGAGATGGCAGCGTCGATGACCGGTGCCCAGAGCACCCGGCACTGGGCGTCCGACGTGCTGTGGTTCGACATCCCCCCGTTCGCGTCCAGGGGCGTCCCACCGGCGCGAAAGCTGTTCGACGACACCTTCGCCAACTTCGAGTCCTGCAACGTCGAGATCCTCGAACTGGACGCGAAGGTCAACGGGGACATGGGCATCGTCTGCACGGTGCAGAGCACGAACATCGTGCTCAAGAACGGCTCAACCAAGCACGTCATGGCCCGGCAGACCGACTGCTTCGAGCGGCGTGAGAACCGCTGGGAACTGATCCACCAGCACGCCTCCGTCCCGGCCGGCGGCGCGTGGGACGGCAAGATCACCACCGCGTAGGGCCCGATCTGCGACGCGACCGGCTCGACTGGCTTCCCGTGCGGGCCCAGTAGCTTGACGGGCCAACCCGGCGAACGCATTTGGTCACAGCACTGGCGGCCTCTTCACCCAGTCCACCACTGGACATCTGCGTGGATCACGCTGGCTGGCAGCTGACAGCTTGGTCTCGGAGTGTCGGGCGCGTGCCTTAGCCGCGCCCACCGGAAGATTGTCCCCATGACCAAAAGAAATGTGCTCATTGGGGGACGCCTCTTCTTTGCCCTCCTGACCCTTGCAGCGGTCGGGACGCAGCTCACGGTCCACATCGACCTGGGCTTCGATCCGTGGAACTTCTTCAGCTACTTCACCAACCTGTCCAACATCTTCGCGTCGGTGGTGCTGTTGATCAGCGGCTACCGCGTGCTGGTTGGCAAGCGGCCAAGCGAACTCGACGACGCCACCCGGGGCACTGCCACGATCGCCATGGCCGTCGTGGGACTCGTCTTCGGCGCGCTCCTCGCAGGACAGGACCTCGGCTCCCTGCTGCCGTGGGTCAACTTCGTAGTCCACTACCTCATGCCGGTTGTCATGGTGGCCGACTGGCTGTTCCAGCCTCCGCGCTCCAGGCTGACCGTCAAGCACCTCTGGTATTGGTTGCTCTACCCGGTTGCCTACCTCGTCTACAGCCTGGTCCGCGGCTCATTCGTCAACTGGTACGCCTACTGGTTCATCGACCCTGTGCGCGCCGGCGGTTGGGGCGGAGTGGCGGTTTTTGCGGTAGCGATCGCCGTAGGATTCCTCGTGGTGAGCCTCGCCATGCTGGGGCTGGGAAACAAGCTCGAACGCCAAGTGAGCTACTGAACTATTTCGCGGGGTTGTGCGTGCCGATCGGGACCAGCGTGAGCTTCGGGTGGTTCTTCTCGATGCGGCGGAGAGCCCAGACATCGTTGAACAACGCGAGGTATTCGCCGTCGGACCTCAACAGCACCTCAGCGCCCGGGACGTTGGCAAGCGCCGGCATGGCCTCCGCCGTCGAGATCCTCGCCATTGAGTACGGGAGGCGCTCCAAGCGCATCGGGGCGTTGAAGTCGTGGGCCATGCGGTCTTCAACCACTTCGAACTGCATGGGACCCACAGCGGCGAGCACGGGTGCCTGGTCGCCTCGGACGTCGGAACGGAGCACCTGGATGACGCCTTCATGCTCAAGCTGTTCGATGCCGCGGCGGAACTGCTTGAAGCGGCTGGGGTCCTGGGACCTGGCCACTTGGAAATGCTCGGGGGCGAAGAGCGGAATGGCGGGGAATTCCACGGGTTCTTCCAGGAAAAGGCTGTCTCCAACGCGGAGTGAGGACGCGTTCACCAAGCCGACAACGTCCCCGGGATAGGCCTCGTCGATGACTTCGCGTTCGCGCCCGAACACCTGCTGGGCGTACTTGGTGGCGAAGGACTTCCCGGTGCGGGTCTGCGTGACCACCATGCCGCGCTCAAAGACGCCGGAGCACACCCGGATGAAGGCAACGTGGTCGCGGTGGGCCTTGTTCATGCCGGCCTGGACCTTGAAGACAAACCCGGCAAAGGGAGCGTCAACGGAACGGGGCTCGCCGTCAACGTCGGGGCGGGGTGCTGCCGGGGGCGCGAAATCCACCAGGGCATCCAGGATCTCCTTGACCCCGAAGTTCAAGGCCGCCGAGCTGAAGAGGATGGGCGTTGCCGTTCCGGCGTGGAAGCTCTCCACGTTGAACTCGAGGTTTGATTCGATCACGAGTCCGGCTTCGTCGACGGCGTCGCTCCAGTTGTCGCCCTGGGTCTCGGCTGCTTCTTCCGGGGTGAAGTACTCGGTGATGGCGATGTTGGCGCCGGCGTTGTTGCGAGCGAACCGTGCGAAGCGGTCATTCCGCAGGTCCCAGACTCCACGGAAGTCGCCGGAAATGCCCACGGCCCAGGTCAAGGGCATGGGCTGGAGTCCGGTGCGTTCCGTGATCTCGTCCATCAGGGCGAGCGCGTCGAGGCCCGGGCGGTCCCATTTGTTGATGACCGTGATGATCGGCAGGTTGCGCTGCTTGCAGACCTCGAAGAGCTTCATGGTCTGTGTTTCCAGGCCCTTGGCGGCGTCCACCAGCATCACTGCGCAGTCGACGGCGGCCAGTACGCGGTAGGTGTCCTCGGAGAAGTCGGCGTGGCCCGGGGTGTCCAGCAGGTTGATCACGGTGTCCCGGTAGGAGAACTGCAACGCCGCGGAGCTGATGGAAATACCGCGGTCCTTTTCCATCTGCATCCAGTCGGAAACAGTTTCCTTGCGGTTGGCCTTGCCGCTCGACGCACCGGCGGTGCCGATGACCTTGGCATGCAGGGCGAGGGCTTCCGTGAGCGTGGACTTGCCGGCGTCAGGGTGCGAGATGACCGCGAAAGTCCGACGCCGGGAGGCCTCATGGTGAATTTCCTGGACTCGGGCGGGGCTCAGGACTTCTTGGGACACGGTGCTACTTTCGCTGCGATCTGGGCGTTGCCCGCACTGGAACGACGGGCCGAACGTGGAATGGAGGCTGGATACGGGCCCCGCGCGGGCCGGGGCCAACTCAGGGAGTGGCACGATTTGCGCGCCAGCCAAGATACCAAGTTTATCGCAGCCCGGGACCACGCCGGAGGCAGCGTCCCAACCCAGCGCTTAACAGGATCGAAACGAGGTGCACAAACCTCCGAAATCACCGGCCGATAGTTTGGAGCAATGGCGGACGCCTCCGGCCCGCGTTGGAGCCGTCCGCCCGGAAAAACTGAGCAGCCGACGATGGCATGAAAGGAACAGGGCATCAATGAAACCAGGGAATGGCTTGTTCTACGATCCCCTCGGCCCCTCCCCCGCGGCGAACTCCACAGGGTTCACGCCGGTGAACTCCACAGGATTCACGGAATCGAACTCCGCCGCGGCCAGGAGCTGGCCCCAGCAAGGACACCGCCCGGACGCGAGCATGGGCGGTACCCACTCTCCAGCGAGGCAAACGCATCCGGACACCGGAAGGGCGGCGGCCAGGGAAGCCGCGCTGCAGAGTGTACGGCGCGACCTTGAGCGACTCGCGCGCCTTCGGACGGCTCCATGACGGTCCCGGGGACCGAGCCCAAAGCGGCGGTCCGGCGACCGCCGTCGAGCGCGTTTCCGGGGCCTCGTCACCTAACCTTTTTTGGGGCACTTTAAGGCTTGCCCGTGCGGTTGTTGCCGGTCTATACCTCTATCATTGAGCTTGCGGGAAACATGGCATTTTGATCCCGCCGACTTATTGCTGAAAACCGGCACACTTGCGGGCGCGCCTGCGTGCACCTTTGAAGGGAACACCTATGGCTCGGAGCCCCGAAGATTCGCTCAAGGCGACTCTGGGCAGGGTGGCCCCCGGAACACCGTTGCGTGACGGCCTGGAACGCATCCTCCGTGGGCGCACCGGTGCCCTGATTGTGTTGGGCACGGACCGGACCATCGAATCCATCTGTTCAGGCGGCTTTGAAATCGGCATCGATTTCTCCCCGACGCGACTGCGTGAGCTCGCGAAGATGGACGGTGCCATCATCTGCGACAAAGACGCCGGGAATATCCTTCGTGCAGCAGTACAGCTTGTGCCGGACTCCAGCATCGAGACCCAGGAATCAGGAACGCGTCACAGGACGGCCGAGCGCGTAGCCATCCAGACAGGTGTTCCGGTGATTTCGGTCAGCCAGTCCATGCAGATCATCGCCCTCTACGTCAACGGCCTGCGGCACGTGCTGGAGGGCTCCGAGAAGGTCCTGGCCCGCGCCAACCAGGCTCTCGCAACCCTCGAACGCTACAGCGCCCGATTGGACCAGGTCACCAGCGCCCTGTCGGCCCTCGAAATCGAGGCCATGGTCACCGTCCGGGATGTGGCGGTCACCCTCCAGCGCCAGGAAATGGTCCGGCGCATCGCCGAGGAGATCGCCCAGTATGTCCTGGAGCTGGGTGAGGACGGCAGGCTGCTCTCGCTGCAGTTGGAAGAGCTCACCACCGGCCGCGGCCCGGGCAGCGACGTGATCATCCGGGACTACGCCGGTGCCGACGCTTCGCCCGAGGACATCGACGGCGCTGTGCAGGCCCTTTTGGATCTTGGCCCGGCGGAGCTGATCGACCTGGGCAAGATCGCCGGAATCATCGGTTTCGCCGGAGGCATGGACGTGCTCGACGCCGGTGTGCAGCCGCGCGGCTACCGCCTCTTGTCCGGGCTGAAGTCGGTTCCGAAAGCCGTGGCCGACCGTTTGGTGGAGCACTTCGGCGGACTCCAGTACCTCATGGCCGCCACTATCGACGATCTCATGACCGTGGACGGCATCGGCGACCAGCGTGCCCGGACTGTCCGTGAAGGGCTCAGCCGCATGGCCGAAGCCAGCCTGCTGGACAGGTTCCTCTAGCCGAGCTGGAACACGGCTTTCGTGCTCGCTTTGTTTCCCAGGACGGCTTTGAACGTGTAGGTGCCGGTGGCCGGCTTGGCCGAGATGACGCCACAACCCTCCGTCGTCCGGTTGCGTTGCCAGGGGAAGTTGGCGATCTCGCTCTTGCCCGGATCGATCTGCTTCACGAGGTCATCGCCCTTCGCTTGGCAGTCCTTGGAGGAGAAGATCCGGTCCTCGCCGCTCATTACCAGGAACTCCATCTGCGACGTGCCGACGTTGACCTGGCACGGCGCTGCTCCGCCGTTGGTGATCTTCATGCTCAACACGGGGTTCTGTCCGGCCGCATAAGCGGGCTGGTCTGTAGACGCCGTTACCGTCACCAGGTTGAGGTCGCACACAGGGGTGGCCGGGGGTGTTGTGGCGGGCGCGATGGAATCCGTCGAAGGCGTCTGGCTCGCAGGAGCGGCTCCCACGGCTTGGGTCTTGGCTGCGCCGGGATCAGCCTTGCCTGCAAGGGATGAACTCATGGCAACGACCCCGGCAACGAGCATCGCCAGGACCACCAGGAGGGCACCGAAGACAACCAACCTCCGACGCCGGTAAACGGCAGGGCTTGTCCGCCGCCTTTGGGGCCGGACCCCATTCGCGGAACGGCTTGCTCCTGCGGTCCGGGCAGGGCTTTTTGCCGACGGCGACGTGCGCGGCCTCGGCGGTTGCTTGCCCTTGTTGACCATGCTTCTAGGCTAGGCAACGCAAGGCCCGGATGGCACCGCACCACGCCGCCGGGGCCTGATCGGAGCCAGTATGACCTACGTCATTCCGGGCCGGCTCCACTACAGTGGATGGCAGGAATCGGCCGCCAACAGGGCCCGCCACGAACCGCAGCAAGGATCTTCATGTCACTGCCCGGCTCCGCCGAGATTGCCAGCGCCGCTGAACTTGCCGGCACCCCTCACCTCACGGACTTGCACCACTCCATGGACCGTTGGTTCTCCGAGGTGGCCCGCGTATTGCCGTGGAGGGCCCCGGACTGCAGTCCATGGGGGATCCTGGTCAGCGAGGTGATGCTGCAGCAGACTCCGGTGGTTCGCGTCCTGCCGGTGTGGGAAGACTGGATGGATCGCTGGCCGGAACCTGCGGACCTCGCGGAGCAGCCCTCGGGTGAGGCCGTGCGGCATTGGGGCAGGCTCGGTTATCCCCGCCGCGCGCTCAGGCTCCACGCGGCCGCCGTCGCGATCGTGGAACAGCATGGCGGCAAGGTGCCGGACACGCACGCATCGCTGTTGAGCCTTCCCGGCGTCGGCGACTACACGGCAGCGGCGGTGGCTGCTTTTGCGTTCGGGCGCCGCGAAACAGTGGTGGACACGAACATCCGGCGGGTGCACGCCCGGCTCGTTTCAGGACTCGCCCTGCCGGCGCCGTCGCTCACCGCGTCGGAGATGCGCCTTGCCGAATCGCTCATGCCCGACGACGTCACGCTCTCCGTCCGCTGGAACGCTTCCGTCATGGAACTCGGAGCGCTGGTGTGCACGGCCCGCTCCCCCAAGTGCTCAGACTGCCCCGTCCGCGACTCCTGCGCGTGGCTTGCCGCAGGTGAACCGCCCCCGACGTACACCCCCAAGGGCCAGGCGTGGCACGGCACGGACCGGCAGTTGCGGGGTGCCGTCATGGCCGTGTTGCGCGTGGCCGATTCGCCGGTAGCCCCTGAGCTGTTCGAGCGCCCCGCAGCCGACCTCGGCTTCGACGCCGAGGGCACGGCCGTGCCGCTGGCTGCCCTGCACCGCTTGAATTCGGCCCCGGAGCAGTTGGAACGCGCTCTTGAGGGGCTCCTGCGCGACGGTTTGGCCGAGATGCACGACGGCGGACTGCGGCTCCCGGCCTAGGCTTCCGTTTGCGCCGCGTCCTTCACGCCGTGGCCGGCTTGCGGGCTGGCTTGCGGGCTAGAAGGTAGGCCTGCGGGGTCTTCTCGTACCTGTCGTCCGGTTCGCGGAGAAGCTGTGCCTCGACGACCAAGCCGGCCTGAAGGAGGACTTCCGAGATGTGTTCCGGCGGCAAGCGGTAGGCATCGAGGTCGATCTCGTGGCCATACGCGAAGCCCAAGTGCCTGGGCTCGTCACCGGCTTGGAACGCGAGCAGCAACAAGCCGCCGTCCAGGAGGGTCCGGTGGAATTCCGCGAACACCCGCAGCAAACGGGCCGGAGGCGTGTGGATGATCGAATACCAGGCGACGATGCCGTCCAGGGTGCCGTCCGCCAACTCCAGTGCCTCCATCGACCCTTCACTGAACTGCAGGCTGGGGTGATCGCGGCGGGCTACAGCCACCATTTCCGGCGACAGGTCGATGCCGAAAGCCGCCAGGCCGAGTGAACGCAAGTGCGCCGTGATCCGTCCGGGCCCGCAACCAATGTCGGCAACTGTCTCGCCGCCCGAGGACTGCACGAGCTCGGCAAAGGTGCCGAGCATGGCCCGGTCATAAGGTTTGGTGTGGAGTTCGTTGCGCAGGAGTTCGGCGTAATCGACGGCTACCGTGTTGTATGCGGCGCGAGTGGCATGCACATCCGAGGGTTCAGTCATGGAAAGAACCCTATTCTTTATGGCCGGCTTGCTCCTGGACTCCACGGAAAACCCGGCCGTTACTTAGCCCGATGTCGCGGAGCCGCAACGATCCGCAGATGTCGGTAACGATGTGCCTGCCAGTTGCGGGCATCCCGTTCCGGGCGTCGGCTGCGGGATTATTCTCAAGTATGCGCAGGTTGTGGGCCGCCATTGCATTGACCACGACGGCGGCGCTCTGGTCGGGATGCGAACCCCAAGTCACCGTTTGCCCGGCAATTGCGATGGCCCCCGTGGTCTCCCTGACAATCACGGCAGACTACGCGCCGACGGTCAAAACCGTCCACTTGAAGGCATGCCAGGACGGGAAATGCCGCGAGGGCGATGTGGAGCTGCGCCCGGGCAGCGTGTCGCTCCCTCAATCCTGCGGGCCGGAACCTGAAGGGTCATGCTCTGCCGTCGCGTCACCGGATGGCACCCGCTACGGCTTCCTCAACATGGGAACGCTGACGTCCTCGCCCATCGATGCCGAAGTGACTGGCCTGGACACAAACGGCGGGACCTTGCCCACCAGGACGCTCAACTTCACGCCGAAAAGTACCAAACCGTGGGGCGAGCAGTGCCAGACCGCCATTACGGCGAGCCTCTTGCTCGATGCCCATGGTCTGCGGCAGTCCTGAACACCTCCGCGGCACGGCAAATCTCGGCGTGCGGCGACATATCGGCGTGAAGGGCGACGTCAGATCTCGCCGAATCCCTGTTCCACCAGCCGCCTGACGTAGTCCACGGCTTTCGATGAGTCTTTGCCCCAAGCCTCGACCCTGAGTTTGCCGCCCTGGCCCACGGCGAGGCTCATGAGTTCCATGATGGAGGTGCCATCGACGCCGTTTACCGTTGCCTCGACATCCATCCCGGCCAGTCCGCCCGCAATCTTCGCCGCAGGCCTGGCGTGCATTCCCATGGGGTTTATGAGCTCGAACTCGCCGCTTTCCGCCGGTTCGCCCCTTCCTTGGGATTCGGCTGTCCCCGCGGACTCAAAAACAGGCTCCGGGCCGAATCGAACCGACTCCGCAGCGGCCTTCACTGCGGCGGCCATGGCACCACCCTGGGTGGCCACCGCTGCGGCGACCAGGCCCTCCACCAAGGGAGCGTCGGCGAGGAGCACTTTGTCCGGTTCGCTGCAGAACTCGGCCGCTGATTCTGCCGTCATGACCGCGGAACCAAGGTCCGTCAGAACCACCACGCCATCCCCTGAAGCCTCCCCAAGTCCTGCCTCGAATGCGGCGATCGCTTTCTCCAGGTCGGTGCCGATCCGGCCATCCTCCGTCCCGCCGACGGCGTAGAACCGCACATCGGGGGCCATCTGCGCGGCCAGTTCAACCGCGCCCTCCGCGATCTTCCGACTGTGCGAAACCACCACCAAGCCCACCGTCATTCAGCGGACCCTTCGGGGAATCCGGCGGCGGTCGCGGCGGCGCGCAACAACAGCGCAGAAGACGCAGCCCCGGGATCTCGGTGACCGGCGCTGCGTTCACCGAGGTAGCTTGCGCGCCCCTTGCGGGCTACCAACGGATCAGTCGTCACGGCCCCGACCTCGGCAGCCTCGGCCGCCGCGGCCAGCACCGCCACAGCATCTCCTCCAGCCACGAGGACCTCGTCCGCCGCTTCCACGGCGGGAGACCAGGCATCCACCATGGTTTTGTCGCCCAGCTCCGCTTTTCCGCGGGCAACAATTCCGTCCCGAGCCGCAGTCAGTGCTCCTGCAAGCGCCGCTGCATCAACGTCCGCGCTTTCTCCCAGCGCCGTTGCCGCCCGAAGATACGCGGTTCCGTACAGCGGTCCGGCTGCCCCGCCCACCTTGGACATCAAGGCCATCGCCGCCAGCTTCAGCGCTGCACCGGGCGTTTCGGGTGGAGTCTGGGCAAGTTTCTCCATGACGGCCTGGAATCCCCGGTCCATGTTTTCACCGTGGTCGGAGTCGCCGATCGCGCGGTCCAGAGCAATCAACTCTTCCCGGTGCTCGGCCATGAGCCGTGCGGAGAGCGTCAACCATTCGACCGCCCATTCGACCCCCAGGCCCACTGTCACATCCCCCAACGCAGGGCCGGAGTATGGACGGGTGCGTCCCAAAGGGCCGTGAGTTCGTCATCAAGACGCAGTACCGAGATGGAGCAGCCCTGCATCTCGAGCGACGTGACGTAGTTGCCCACGAGGGAGCGTTCCACTTTGGCTCCTCTTTCCGCGAGGATCTGGGCGGCCCGGCGGTAGACGATGTACAACTCGCTAAGGGGCGTACCGCCCATGCCGTTGACGAAGAGCAGCACTTCTTCACCGGCCCTGATCCCAAGGTCCTCCAGGACAGGGTCCAAGAGGCGGCTGGTGATGGCGTCGGCGCCCTCCATGGCGATCCGGTGCCTGCCGGGTTCACCGTGAATGCCTATGCCGATTTCGATTTCATCCTCGGCGAGCTCGAAGCTGGGTACCCCAGCATGCGGCACGGTGCAGCCGGACAGGGCGACGCCCATGGTGCGCACGTTGCGGACAACTCCCTCCGCCACGCCCGCGACGGCTTCCAGCGAATCCCCACGCTCGGCTGCTGCGCCGGCAATCTTTTCGACCAGCACGGTGCCGCCCACGCCGCGGCGGCCTGCCGTATACAGGGAATCCTCCACCGCGACGTCGTCGTTGACGAGAACCGAGCGGACGCTGATTCCTTCAGCCTGGGCCATCTCTGCCGCGGTCTCGAAGTTCAGCACGTCACCGGTGTAGTTCTTCACGATGTGAATGACGCCGGCCCCGGAATCGACGGCCGCCGTGGCCGGAATGATTTGGTCAGGCGTGGGCGAGGTGAAGACGGCGCCCGGCACAGCGGCGTCGAGCATTCCGTGCCCCACAAAGCCGGCATGAAGCGGCTCATGGCCGCTCCCTCCTCCCGACACAAGCGCCACCTTGCCGGCCACGGGCGCTCCTTTTCGAACGACGAAGATGGGGTCCGTATGGACATCCACGAGATCGGCATGGGCCATGCCGAAACCCTCGACAGACTCGTCCACCACCGAGCGGGGATCGTTGATGAGCTTTTTCATGGCGCGCTCCTGGGGCGTTGCTGGTAGGTGATTTGACCCTACTACCAGCGCCCCGGGCACGGTAGGGGAACGGTCCGTATGTGCGAACGTGCAACACAGAACCCAGCGACGGAAAGGCAAAAGGGACAACCCCCAATGGTTGTCCCTTCTGAAGAACCTTCCGGTATCCGCCTGCTTAGTGGGGCGGTCCGCCCACCGTCAGACGGCCGATGCTGAAGTCTTGGGCTGTTGCGTCCTTGGCCATCGAGTCGGGCCAAAGATCGGTGCACGCGGACCGCATGCAACCCCCGGTCCCCTGCTTGCGCGACTCCGGTGTGGAGCCGGGACGCGGCATGTCGATTTGGAAACCTGAAAAGTCCGGAAACATAACGTGGTACTTCATTTCTCGCCTCCACAGTATGGTTGGCCCGCCGCAACCGAGCCTCAACTAGTTTATCCATCAAGTTGATATACGTAAAGACTTTGGGGACCGGCACATTCAGGGACGGGGGAAGAACCCGGAGCTAAAGGACCTTGATCATGCGGGTGTTGCCCAGGGTATTGGGCTTCACGCGGGCCAGATCGAGGAACTCGGCCACGCCTTCGTCGTGGGAGCGCAGCAATTCCGAGTAGACCTGGGGGTCGACGGCGGTTTGGTCCGCCATGACTTCGAAGCCGTGGCGCTTGAAGAAGTCCACTTCGAACGTCAGGCAGAAGACCCGCGCAACGCCCAAGGCCCGGGCGTCCTCCAGGAGTTGCTGGACAAGGACGTGACCCACGCCCTTGCCCCGCCAATTGTCGTCCGCCGCCAAAGTGCGCACCTCTGCCAGGTCCTCCCACATGACGTGCAGCGCACCGCAACCGATCACCTCGCCGTCGGACGATTCGGCAATCCGGAACTCCTGGAGGCTCTCGTAGTAGGCAACGGTCTCCTTGGCCATCAGGATTCGCTGCTCTGCCAGTGGCGCTACAAGCCTCTTGATCGCGGCAACATCGCCGGTGCGGGCAGGACGGATACTGAAGGTGGAAGTCACAGCCCCAATCTTACGAGGCGAAAGGCGCCTAGAGCCCCAGGTCCCCAGGAACAGGAACCTCCTGTCCAAGTACCTGCCTGGCAAGGAAGTGCTCCACGACGCCGTACCAGACCTTGGCGTGCTGCGGCTGCAGGATCCAATGGTTCTCGTCAGGGAAATACAGGAAGCGGTGCTGGGTCTCGCCGTTCTCATCTGCGGGCAGTCCGGAACTGGAAAGAAGTTCGTACCAAAGCCTCAGGCCCTCGCCGATCGGCACCCGGTAGTCCTTGTCACCGTGGATCACCAGCATGGGCGTCTTGATTTTGGCGACATGGAGATGGGGCGAATTGTCCAGCGCCATCTCCGGGGTCATTTCCTTGAGCCAATACTGCGAAGCGTCCGTAGTGGGCCCGAACTGGTCCATGGCCCACAGACTGGCGTGCGTCACGATCGCCTTGAAACGGTCCGTGTGCCCGGCCACCCAGTTGGCCATGTAGCCGCCGAAGGAGCCGCCCATGGCGGCTGTCCGCGTCTGGTCAATGTCGGACCGCTGGACTACTGCCTCGGTGATGGACATGAGGTCCGTATACGGCGCCTTGCCCCATTCACCCCAGCCGCGCTGGATGAATTGCTGGCCATATCCGGTGGACAGTGCCGGATCCGGTAGCAACACGGCATATCCCTTCGACACGAGCAGCCATGGATTCCATCGCCAGGTCCAGGCGTTCCACGAGCCCAACGGCCCGCCGTGGATCCACAACAGCAGGGGCGCCGGGTTCGCCTCCGACGCGCCCTCCGGGAGCGCGAGGTAAGCCGGAACCCTCGAACCATCTGCCGCACTCGTTTCCACCCGTTCCAACGAACCTTTGATCCGGGGACGTTCAGCCGGTGCGGGAAGCCGCTCGACGTCACCCGAAGCGAGATCGATCCGGACGGCTTCAGCCGGGAATTCATACGAGCTGCGCAGCGCAAACGCGCTCAGCCCATCGGGGGAAACCACGACGTCGGTGTACGCTGCGGCGTCCTGCGTCACCCGGGTGACCGTACCGTCGGCGACGGCGATCCGGAAGACCGGCGTCGCGCCGTCGTCGTCGGCCGTGACGAGGAGCGAGCGCCCGTCCGGAAGCCAGGCCGCGGGGCTGCCCCAGCGGTCCCAAGAGGGCGCCAGCGGCTCAAGGTCAAGGGTTTCTCCAGCACCGACATTCAAGAGGTGGAGTTTGACCTGGGGCGCCTGCCGGGGAGTACTGTCGCTTTCACTGACTACCGAGAGCATCTTGCCGTCAGGGCTGACGGGGCCGGGGAAATAGCTCATTCCGTCATGGTCGAGGAGCACCTTGATCGAGCCGGAAGCGACGTCGACGGCGGCGAGCACAAAGCGTGTGTCAGCCTTCGCGAGCGGCTTGGCCATGCTCGTATAGATCGTCTTGCCGTCCGGACTGACCACTGCGTGCGTGTTGCGGAGGTTGCCGCCGACGTCGGGCGTGAGATTGCGCAGTTTCAGGGGTGCGGTAGCGTCAACGGTCGCCGGCTTGCCGGACCCGGCCGTATCTCCGTTTTCCACGGCAAACAGCCTGGGCTGGGCAGGCCCCAGATCCGCGTCCCAGTAGCGGACCGGGTAGCCGGTGTGCAAAATGGCCGCTACCTTGTTGTCCTTGCGGCTCTTGCGCCTCTCCTCGTCATTGTCCTCATCCGTGGAACCGGCGAGGACCGAGGCCGTGACGAAAGTTGCATCCGCGGCTGACGCGGCCATGACGCCGCCGACGCCGCCCGCGCGGGAATGGACCACCCGCGCCTCACCGCCGTCGGCGGGCAGGAGCCACAACGCGCTCACGGGGTCCGCTTCGGGGCTGTCCGGATCGGGCCGGGCTGAGGTGAAGTAGAGGTCGCCGTTGGCGGCGAACACCGCGCCGGTTTCTCCCTTGGCGCTGCGCGTGATGCGGCGGGCGTGCTTCTTTCCCGCAGGATCGAGCTCCCAGAGGGCAGTGACGTACTCAGTGCCCTTGGCGTTGAGGGTGGAAACCGTAGTGACCAGGCGGCTTCCGTCCGCGCTGAGAGCCAGGCCACCGACCCGGGGGATGGCCAGGTAGTGGTCGAGATCGTGGAAAGGAGTTTCGGGTTGTGTGCTCGGGGCCTCTGGGGCATTCGAATCCATGCTCTGATTCAACACGCAATATGCCGCAGATCACAGAAGGTTCACTGAGAGTGAAACACTTATTTCAGATATTGCGGGCCTGGGAACGCAAAAACCCCGCCCGCTCCTTTCGGGAGCGGACGGGGCCTTTGAGTCGGCGGAGCCGGAAACTAGGCGCTTGGAGCGATTTCCGGGATGCGCGGCTTGGCGTTGCCTGCGAAGGTGAACTTGGCCTCGTCGCCTTCGCCGTCGACGTCGACCACCACGATGTCGCCCGGGTGCAGTTCGCCGAAGAGGATCTTCTCGGAGAGCTGGTCCTCGATCTCGCGCTGGATGGTCCGGCGCAGCGGCCGGGCACCCATGGCGGGATCGTAGCCCCGGGTCGCCAGGAGGACCTTGGCGGCCGTGGTGAGCTCGATGCCCATGTCCTTGTCCTTGAGGCGGCCCTCGAGGCGCGTGACGAACAGGTCAACGATCTCGATGATCTCGTCCTGCGTGAGCTGCGGGAACACCACGACGTCGTCAACGCGGTTGAGGAACTCGGGACGGAAGTGCTGCTTGAGCTCCTCGGTGACCCGTGCCCGCATCCGGTTGTACCCGGTGGTGGTGTCCGTGCCGGACTGGAAGCCCGTTGCGACGCTCTTGGAGATATCGCGGGTGCCCAGGTTGGTGGTCATGATGATCACCGTGTTCTTGAAGTCCACCACGCGGCCCTGGGAGTCGGTCAGGCGGCCGTCTTCCAGGATCTGCAGCAGCGAGTTGAAGAGATCGGCGTGGGCCTTCTCCACTTCGTCGAACAGCACCACGGAGAACGGACGACGCCGGACCTTCTCGGTCAGCTGCCCGCCTTCTTCGTAGCCGACGTAGCCCGGAGGGGCACCGAAGAGACGCGAGACCGTGTGCTTCTCGGAGTACTCGGACATGTCCAGCGTGATGAGGGCGTCCTCTTCACCGAACAGGAATTCGGCCAGCGCCTTGGCGAGCTCGGTCTTGCCGACGCCGGTGGGGCCGGCGAAGATGAACGAGCCACCCGGACGCTTGGGGTCCTTCAGGCCGGCACGCGTGCGACGGATCGCCTGGGAGAGGGCACGGATTGCCTCGTCCTGGCCGACGACGCGCTTGTGCAGCTCCTCCTCCATCTTGAGCAGGCGGCTGGATTCTTCCTCGGTGAGTTTGAAGACCGGGATGCCGGTGGAGTTCGCGAGAACTTCGGCAATCAGCTCCTCGTCGACCTCGGAGATATCGTCCATGCCGCCGGACTTCCAGTTGCGCTCCTTCTCGGCACGCTCGGCAATGAGCTTCTGCTCCTTGTCGCGCAGCGAGGCAGCGCCTTCGAAGTCCTNAGATATCGTCCATGCCGCCGGACTTCCAGTTGCGCTCCTTCTCGGCACGCTCGGCAATGAGCTTCTGCTCCTTGTCGCGCAGCGAGGCAGCGCCTTCGAAGTCCTGCGCGTCGATGGCGGATTCCTTCTCCATCTTCACTTCGGCAATGCGCTCATCCATGGCCTTGAGCTCCGGCGGAGCCGTCATGCGGCGGATGCGAAGACGTGCACCGGCTTCATCGATCAGGTCGATCGCCTTGTCCGGCAGGAAGCGGTCCGAGATGTAGCGTTCGGCCAGCGTTGCCGCAGAGGCAAGTGCGCCGTCGGTGATGGTCACCCGGTGGTGCGCCTCGTAACGGTCACGCAGGCCCTTGAGGATTTCGATCGCATGCGCGACGGAAGGCTCCTTGACCTGGATCGGCTGGAACCGGCGCTCAAGGGCGGCGTCCTTCTCGATGTGCTTGCGGTACTCATCCAAGGTGGTGGCACCAATGGTCTGGAGTTCACCACGCGCCAGCATCGGCTTGAGGATGGACGCGGCATCGATCGCACCCTCGGCGGCACCGGCACCCACGAGCGTGTGGATCTCGTCGATGAAGAGGATGATGTCCCCGCGGGTCCGGATTTCCTTCAGGACCTTCTTCAGGCGCTCTTCGAAGTCACCGCGGTAACGGGAACCGGCCACGAGGGAGCCGAGGTCAAGCGTGTAGAGCTGCTTGTCCTTGATGGTCTCCGGGACGTCTCCGCGGACGATCGCCTGGGCAAGGCCTTCGACGACGGCCGTCTTGCCGACGCCGGGCTCGCCGATCAGCACGGGGTTGTTCTTGGTACGGCGGGAGAGGACCTGCATGACGCGTTCCATCTCCAGCTCGCGGCCGATCACAGGATCAAGCTTGTTCTCCCGCGCGGCCTGGGTGAGGTTGCGGCCGAACTGGTCCAGCACCACCGAACCAGCCGGGGTGCCTTCCTGCTGGCCTGGGCCTGAGCCAGGACCCGCAGTTTCCTTGCCCTGGTAGCCGGAGAGCAACTGGATGACCTGCTGGCGGACCCGGTTGAGGTCCGCGCCAAGCTTGACCAGGACCTGCGCGGCAACGCCTTCACCCTCGCGGATGAGGCCGAGCAGGATGTGCTCTGTACCGATGTAGTTGTGGCCGAGCTGAAGGGCTTCGCGGAGCGAGAGCTCAAGTACCTTCTTGGCGCGCGGGGTGAAGGGGATGTGCCCGGACGGGGCTTGCTGGCCCTGGCCGATGATCTCCTGTACCTGCTCGCGGACGCCATCGAGCGAAATGCTCAGGGACTCAAGCGCCTTGGCGGCAACGCCTTCACCCTCGTGGATAAGACCCAAGAGGATGTGCTCGGTACCGATGTAGTTGTGGTTGAGCATGCGTGCCTCTTCTTGGGCAAGCACAACAACGCGACGGGCACGGTCCGTAAATCTCTCAAACATTTCGCCACACTCCTAGCTACGACGTACTTTGATGCTACGTGGCAACGCTCGAATTTTGGGGCGTGTTCGCCACAGGGGAAACATGGCCGCACCCGGGAATAAGTTCGCTCAACCCGTCCGTGGGCCCCAGGACCGCGGCGGAGACCACATCCGGGGCTTCCCCAATCAGGCGCCGCTTCGGCCGGCACCCCCGCGCGCCGGCCGGCCGCCGTCGTTCTTCTCCGCGAAAGCGGTGACTGCCTACCGGATACGCCCAGTCGACTCCAAGGCTTCCCTGGAATAGTGGTGCACAACACCGTTATCCCGACGAGCCGGGCAGTTAAATGACAATACCCCGGCCGTAGGGCCGGGGTATTGATACTTGGTGTCAGGAATTGGCCTTCTGGTAGGCTTCCTGAATTTCGGCCTGAATGCGGCCACGGCTGTTTACGGTATAACCGTTCTCGCGCGCCCATTGACGGATCTGTGCCGAGTCCTGGTTTCTCCCTGCGGCAACGCGGCTACGCGTTGCACGGCCGGTCGATGTCTTGCGTGCCTTGGCTACAAATGGCCCCAGAGCGTCCCGCAGCTTCGCAGCGTTGGCACTGGACAGGTCCATTTCGTAACTGACTCCATCAAGGCCAAAGCGGACAGTTTCATCCGCAGAGCCCTCATCCAGGTCGTCAACGAGGATAATTTTGACTTTCTGTGCCATGAAAAGACTCTCTTTTGGAGGGGTCGGATATGCAGAATAGCTAGACTACTAATTAAAGATTATCGTCCAGCGCATGGCACCCCGTCAAAGGCTCCGTCAAAGGCACTATTAAATCTTCGGGAGCGGCCCCGAGAAAGAGCTATTTGGCAGGTGTTGAGCCGTCGCCCGCAGGCTTGGCAATTCCGAATCCGGCTTCTTCCTGGGCGCGGGCTTCCGCTTGGCGCTCTGATTTGTCCGCGTTGAAGATAGCCTTCATGGCAAACCAAAAGAGAAGTCCGACAACAACGGACGGTGCAAGAACGGCAATGTATTCCATGGTCAGTGCCCTTCGGGCTTGAGGAGTGGGAACAAGATGGTTTCCCGGATGCCTGCTCCGGTGAACAGCATGACCAAGCGGTCGATGCCTAGGCCGATGCCGCCCATGGGCGGAGCACCGTACTCGAGGGCGCGCAGGAAGTCTTCATCCAACTGCATTGCCTCGACGTCGCCGGCGGCCGAACGACGCGACTGCTCCGTGAGGCGTTCGCGCTGGATGACGGGGTCGATCAGCTCGGAGAAGGCCGTGCCGCGTTCCATGCCGCCAATGATGAGGTCCCAGGCCTCGATCAGGCGGCCGTCCTCCCGGTGCGGGCGGGCAAGGGGCTGCGCGGAGGGTGGGTAGTTGTAGACGAAGGTCGGGTTGAGCAGGGTCGGCTCGACGATCTCGCCAAACAGTTCCACGACAAGCTTCTCGGCGTCCCACTTCGGATCCACCTTGACCTCGTGCTTGGCGGCAATGGCCTGCAGTTCCGCCACCGTGGTGTCGGGGGTGATCTCTTCCCCGATCGCCTCGGAGAGCCCCGGGTAGACAGCAACCCAGGCCCATTCGCCGTCGAGGTCGATCTCTCCGGCGTCAGTCTGGATGGTGCGGGTGCCCACGACGTCGGCGACGTTCAGGATGATTTCCTTCATGCGTTCGGCCATGACGAACTGGTCCGCCCACGCCTCGTAGCATTCCAAGGTGGTGAATTCGGGGCTGTGCGTGGAGTCGACGCCTTCGTTGCGGAACACGCGGCCCATGTCGTAGACGCGATCGATTCCGCCCACCACGGCACGCTTGAGGAAGAGCTCTGTGGCGATGCGCAACGTCATCTTCTGGTCGAAGGCATTCATGTGCGTCTCGAACGGCCGGGCCGTGGCACCACCGTGGACGAGCTGCAGGATGGGGGTCTCCACCTCCACGTAGCCGCGGCGGTCCAAAGTGTCGCGAACCGAGCGGGTAATCGCCGCGCGGGTGTAGACCATTTCCCGGGCTTCGTCACGGACCATCAGGTCCACATAGCGCTGCCTGACACGGGTTTCCTCATTCAGCTCGGCGTGCAGCACCGGCAACGGGCGCAAGGCCTTGGAGGCCATGGACCAGGAATCAGCCATGACAGAGAGCTCGCCACGCCTGGAGGAAATGACTTCGCCCTTGATGAAAACGTGGTCTCCGAGGTCCACCAGCGCTTTCCAATCCGCGAGGGTTTCCTCGCCGACGTTCGCCAGGCTGAGCATCGCCTGCAGGCGCACGCCCTTCCCGTCCACACCGCCCTCCTGGAGGGTAGCGAAGCAGAGCTTGCCGGTGTTGCGCACGAACACCACGCGGCCGGTGATGCCCACGATGTCGCCGGTGGTTTCGTCAGCCTCGAGATGTGCGTACTTCTCGCGGATCTCGGCAAGGGAATGCGTCCGCTCAACACCCACCGGGTAGGCCTCGGTGCCGCGCTCAATCAGCTTGCTGCGCTTTTCCATGCGGATGCGCATCTGCTCGCTGGCGTCGGCAGGCTCGGCGGCGGTGTGCGGGGATGGGGTGTTTGCGGAAGTCACAATCCACAAGTTTACCGGGGATTCCTTGGAGTTCCCTATCTTCCCCTCCCGCCCCCGCGGCAACATAGACTCGGGCTGTGGAGACATGGACAGTTGAAACGGACGACGACGGCGGGCACCTCGAGGTGCACTCCTTCCGGCCGGCGGCTGAGGCGTCCATTCCGGGCGCGTCCGGCGCTACGGAGGAGCCCGGCGTCGTGCTCGTTCACGGCACCTTGGTGACCGACTCCCTCTACTGGCCATTCGCCCGGAACCTGAGCGTCCTGCTAGGCCGGCCGGTGCATTCCTACAATCGGCGCGGCCGCGGCCGATCGGCGCCGCAGCCGCCCGGCTACTCCGCCGCAACGGAGACCAGCGACTTGCTTTCCGTGATGGAAGCGAGCGGATCCACCGATGTTGTCGGGCACAGCTATGGCGGATTCGTCGCGCTCCAGGCCGCGCTGCGCGCCCCCATCTCCCGCCTCGTCACTTACGACGCCGCGGTTTCCCTCTCCGGCAACTTGAACGGGCGCTGGCGGCCGCAATTGGAAGAGGCCGTCACCGCTGGCCAGCTCGACAACGCATGGGCGCATTTGGTCCAGGGGCTTGGCACGGCCGGCCCGATTTCCTATTTGCCGCTCGGGGCACTGCGGGTGCTCAGCATCCTCTCCGCGAAGACGAGGTTGGGTTCCGAGATGAGGGAATTGCTGCCGACGGCGGTTTTGGAGATGCGGGCGATCATTGACGCCGACTCGCACATCCAAGACTATGCGGAGTTGAAGACGCCAACCCTGATGCTCAGCGGCGGGTGGAGCCCGGCGTACTTTGCCGAAACCGGCCGGCAGCTTGCGGCCGCCATTCCTCCGGTGGACTTTGCGGTAGTTCCATTGCAGTTCCACGAGGGTCCCCTCCGGCCGGGCAAACAGCTCGCTGTGAGAATTGCCCGCTACCTGGCGCGGGGGACGGCGAAGGCGCCGTCCCCCTAGGATGAAGCGGTGAGAGAACGTGAGGTCCCGACGCCCGACGGCGGCACGCTCGCCTTGTACAGTTACGGCTCGGTGGACGCGCCCGGAGAACGCCGCGTGGTGCTCATTGGGGGCGCATTCCTGACCGCGCTCATCTACCGGCCCTTTTCCATGGCGCTATCGAAGGGACTCGGCGAGGGCTGGGCAGTCGACGTCTACGATCGCAGGGGTCGCGGCAGCTCTTCGGAACTACCCGCGAACTACTCGATGGCCACGGAGATAGCGGACGTCCGCAGCATTTTGGACGCCACCGGCGCCAGGAACCTCCTCGGCCACAGCCTTGGCGGATCCGTGGCATTGAATGCCGTCCAGGAGTTTGCGGGAACAAGCTACGAGCCGGACAAACTGGCTGTGTATGACGCGGCCGTGAACATCGACGGGAGCGTGGACACGGGCTGGCTGGACGGCTTTGCCCAATCCGTGGACAGCGGGAATGTGGGGCGTGCCATTGCCAGGATGAAGCGGGGAATGCAGCCTGGCACCGCTTTGGCGCGAATCCCGGAGCCCATCCTGGCGGGACTCATGGCCCTTGTTTCCCGCACCAAGGTCAACAAGGTCCTCAGGGGACTCATGCCAACGGGCGTAGCCGAACTCAAGGCCGCCTACGACGAAGCCGCGCATCCCCGGGACTTCTCGGTGCTCCCCCGGAGCACGCGATTCATCGTGGGTAGCAAAAGCCCCGAATACTACAAGGTCACCGCAGAGCGGCTGTACGCAGCCGTCCCGGGAAGCACGCTGGTGGTATCGCCGAAAGGCTTCCACGGATCCATTCCTGCCGCGGTCAAGGAACTCGTGACGGACATTTCCAGCTATTTCAAGGACTGACGGAACCCCGCGGCTCCGTTAGGCTCGAAGCATGACGCGCGAGAACATCACAACGGCCGACGGCGGAACCCTCGAGCTCTTCACGACGGGCGGTGAGCTTGCCAACGGCGGCTCAGGCGTCGTCGTCGTGCCCGCCTCCATGGTGACCGCCGCAGACTATTCCAAGTTCGCCCAGAAACTCAGCGCCGCCTTGCGCCGCCCGGTCCACACCTTCAACCGCCGGGGCCGTGGTGAATCATCGCCCCAGCCCGAGGACTACACCCTCGACGTCGACATCCGGGATCTTTCCGAAGTCATGAAGCACACGGCCAGCACCGACGTCTTCGGCCACAGCTTCGGAGGCGCCGTAGCCCTGCACGCGGCGCGTACGCTGCCGGTGGAACGCCTGGCGGTCTACGACCCCGCTGTCTCCGTCAACCACAGCGTGAAGGCGGACTGGACGGGCGAATACGAACGCGCGACGGCGGCTGGAGACTTCGACCGCGGGCTTGCTGTGCTCGTGAAGGGCGTCGAAACAGAGGGTGCCTTCGCGCGGATGCCGCTGTCCATGCTGACGCTCGTCACGAAGCTGACCTCAGGCACCTCCATGGGCAAACAAATGCGGGAGCTCATGCAGGCCGGCGTGCGTGAGATCAAGGCAGTCATCGCCGCGGACATGCCCGCAGAGCCTTTCCTTGAGCTGCCGCTGGAGACGCTCATTGTGGTCGGGGAAAAGAGCCCCGCCTACTTCGGTGTGGCGTGTGGCCAGATCCACGACGTCCTGTCCGGATCGAGCTACACCATCCTGCCCGGCCACGGCCATGATGGTGTGATCCGCGCACCGGACAAGCTCATCGCCGAGCTCTCCGACTTCTTCTCGGGGTAGACGCTCGCTCACATATAGGGGGTTTTGAGCGGACGCCCGCTCACATCTGCCGGGTTCCGGCGGGACGCCCGCTCACATCTGCCGGGTTCCGGCGGGACGCCCGCTCACTTATGGCGGCTCCCGGCAGGACGCCGGCTCACATATAGCGGGTCCCGGGGGGACGCCGGCTCACATATAGCGGGTCCCGGGGGGACGCCGGCTCACATATAGCGGGTCCCGGGGGGACGCCGGCTCACATATAGC
>NZ_JAYKZI010000005.1:0-280293 GCF_036662515.1 Arthrobacter sp. S2(2024)
GACCCGAGGAATACGGCAACACAGCCACCGCAGAGGAAGGCCTCTGGGCCCGCAAAGGTTGGGCAGGACGCACGTGACACGCGCGGGATTTACACACGTTTTGTCCTATAACCCGAAAGCACCGGCGGTCGATACGGGAAAATGGGGGGAAACCCGTTCGACCACCGGTGCTTGTGGCGGACATCCCCATGCCCGCCTCATCACTCGCACCCTCAATGAGGTAACTACTAAGTTACGGAGCGATATTGGGTGCAGCCTGCAATAATCTTGGGAACTAGCTGGGAATCCTCGGCGCCCCTGGACGGTCCTGCATTGGTTCTGCAGCGGAGCAGCTGAACTGGCATCATGGAGCCATGAGCAACCGAATCGCATTCCTTGGCTGTGGGTCCATGAACGAGGCCATTCTGGGGGGCCTGTTGGCTGCCGGAACGGATCCCTCGGACGTCGTCGCCACCGTACGCCGCGCAGAACGCGCCGCCGAACTGGCCGAGCGCCACCATGTCATGACCATCGCCGGGGCCGAGGAACCAGATAACAACAAGCTGGCCACGAAGGGCGCTTCGGTTGTCATCCTGGGTGTCAAGCCTGTGGGCATTGCCGATCTCGCCCGCGAAATCTCACCGTCGCTGGCCAAGAACACCATCGTGATCAGCGTTGCCGCCGCCGTGTCCATCGCCCAGTTGGAAGCAGCCCTGCCCGCGGGCCAGCCCGTCATCCGCACGATGCCCAACACGCCCGCCAAGCTCGGACGCGGGGTGGTTTCCGTTTCGCCCGGGACCAACTGCACCCCCGAGCAGCTCCAGCAGGCCAAGGACATCCTCGCTGCCGCGGGCACGGTCGTGGAAATCCCCGAGGACCAGGTGGATGCCCTGTCCGCCATCAGCGGCTCGGGCCCCGCGTACGCCTTCTACCTGGCTGAGGCGATGGCTGCCGCCGGCGTCGAACTTGGCCTGGATCCCGAACTCTCGCTCATGATTTCCCGCGAGACTGTGGCCGGTGCCGGTTTCATGCTCGCTGAGCCGGGAGCAGACCCCACGGCCCTGCGCATTGCCGTGACCAGCCCCAACGGCACCACCGAACGCGCCATCGCGGCGTTCAACGACGGCGGGATACCGGCGATCATCGCCGACGGAGCCCGCGCCGCAGCGGCCCGGGCCGCGGAGATCACACAGCAGCTGGCTTAGTTCCTCCCACCGCAGCTACGGCCGCGCAGCGAACCGTTCCAGCAGGTCCACGTGCCCTGACACAATCAGCATGTCGCGGCCGGAGACCTTCGTGTCCGGCCGGGCGTAGGTGAAGTCTTCGCCCGGGGATTTCACGCCGACAATGGTCACGCCGTACTTGGAACGGACCTTGGACTCATCCAGCGTGAAGCCCACGGTTTCCTTGGGCGGGTACATTTTCACGATGGCGAAATCGTCGTCGAACTCGATGAAGTCCAGCATGCGCCCCGAGACCAGGTGTGCTGCGCGCACTCCGGCGTCGGCCTCGGGGTAGATGACATGGTTGGCGCCGATGCGCGTGAGGATCTTGCCGTGTGAGGCCGTGATCGCTTTCACCCAGAGGTGTTCGATGCCCAGATCCACGAGGTTCACCGTGATGAGCACCGAGGACTCGATCGAGGTTCCCACACCCACTACGGCGGAGCTGAATTCCTGCGCGCCGAGCTGGCGGAGGGCATCGATGTTGGTGGCGTCCGCCTCAACGACATGGGTCAGCACGGAAGCCCAATTCTGGACGAGCGTGCGGTCCCGCTCGATGGCCAGGACTTCGCGTCCCTGCTTGACGAGTTGCTCGGCGGTGGCTGCACCGAATCGGCCCAAGCCGATCACCAGCACGGGCGCGTTGTGCGCCGGCCGGTTGGGGGCGCCTGTTGAATTAGCCAATGATCGGCCTCTCTTCCGGGTAATGGAATAGCTGCCTGCGCTGGCGGAGGGCCAGGGCGGAGGCAAGGGTTATGGTGCCGATGCGGCCGGCGAACATGAGGGCGGCGAGGACGTAGACCCCCGCCGGCGGCAGTTCCGCGCTGAGGTTCGTGCTGAGTCCCACGGTGGCAAAGGCTGAAATAGTTTCGAAGAGCACCCGGTCCAGGCTCGCTCCGCTGATGGCCAACAGCAGGAATGCGGATACGCACACCAAGGTGGCGCCCGCGACGATCACCGAGATGGCTACCCGCATGGTGCCCTCGGGGATCGTGCGGCCGTAGACCTTCACGTCGTCGTCGCCCCGGGCCTCAGCGACGATGGCGAGGAACATGACCGCGATGGTGGTCACCTTGATGCCGCCGGCCGTCGACGCCGAACCGCCGCCGGCGAACATGAGCGCGTCCGACAGCAGCCTCGTGGTCGAATCCATGTGCCCCTGGTCGACCAGGTTGAAGCCACCGGAGCGCGTCATGACCGAGGCGAAAAGGGAATGCGTGATCTTGTCGCCGACGCTCATGTTGGCGATGGTGTTGGTGTTGTCCCACTCCATCAAGGCCCAGAGGACTGCGCCGGCAATGAGGAGGATCAAGGAAACCTGGATGGTCAGCTTGGTGTGGAGGCTCCACTTCCTCCAATTCAGGCCGTGCCGCCGGAGCACCAGCATCACCGGAAAGCCGAGGCTGCCGAGGAACACTCCAAGCATGAGCGGCACGAGAATCCACAGATCGGTCTCGTACGGCACGATTCCGTCGGAATGGGGTGTGAAACCGGCATTGTTGAAGGAAGAGATCGAGTAGAAGACTCCGTGCCAGACGGCCTGCCAGAAGTCCTCGCCGAGCGTCAGGAACCGGGGAATCATCGCGATGGCCAGGACGGCCTCGATGGTCACGGACGTCGAGATGACGATCCGCAACAATGTACCCACTTCGCCCAAGCGGCCGGCGTTGTTCATGGCCTCCTGCGCAATGAGCTTGCCCCTCACACCGAGCCGTTTGCTGACCATGAGCGCCAGGAGGGAGGCGAGTGTCAGGGTTCCCAATCCGCCGACGAAGATGCCGACGAGAATCACGAGCTGGCCGAAGAAGGTCCAGTGCGTCGCCGTCGACACAACCGTCAAACCGGTCACGCACACGCTCGAGACAGCGGTGAACAGGGCCTGGTGGATGGGAGTGACCGCACCGTCGGCCGATGCCGCCGGCAGGGAAAGCAGGCCGGTGAACAAGAGAATCGCGAAGACGTACGCCGTGAGCGCCAATCGGGCCGGTGAGGAGTTGGCGATGTTGTCGATGAAGTCGCGGATACCCGTGAAAATCCACAGGCCTCCCCGCTCCGGCTGGACGGTTTGCCAGCTGGCCGGGTCTAGGGACCTCGACTGGCTTTGAGTCATGGCAGTGCTGTTCGCTTCTGGTCGATTGATTCTGCTTTCCTGAGTAGTAAACCACTAATCGCCCGCTGTAACGGGGCAGGTGCGTTCCGCCGCTCGGGTAGCCTGTCATTGATGACTTCCTGGGCAGGCCTCCGTCCGTCCCCGCTGCCAACGACGGTGGCGTGGGATCCCGCCATGACCGCATACAATTTCGGTCCCTCGCACCCGATGGCCCCCGCGCGGCTTGAGCTGACGGCCAGGCTCGCCGCGGCGCTCGGACTTTTCGACCTGGAGCATGTGTCCGTCCAAGCGCCTGAGGTCGCGTCCGACGTCGACCTCCTGGCAGTGCACAGCGCCGAATATGTCGCCGCGGTGCGGCGTTCAAGCGAAGATCCGACGACGCCGGACCCGGAACGCGGGCTCGGCACCGAGGATGATCCAGCGTTTGCAGGGATGCACGAGGCCAGCGCCCGGCTCGCCGGCGGGTCCTTGCTCGCGGCCGAGGCAATCCTGTCCGGGACCGCGGTCCGGGCCGTCAACTTCGGCGGCGGCCTTCACCATGCCTCCCGAGAGCGGGCCAGCGGCTTCTGTATCTATAACGACGCCGCTCTCGCCGTGCAGAGGCTGCTCGACGGCGGTGTCCGGCGGGTCGCGTACATCGACGTCGACGCCCACCACGGCGACGGCACCCAGAGCATCTTCTGGAACGACCCCAGGGTCCTGACGATTTCCCTGCACGAAAGCGGGCTCTCGCTGTTCCCGGGAACGGGATTCGCCAACGAGATCGGCGGCCGGGACGCCCAGGGGACAGCCGTCAACGTGGCGTTGCCTGCGTGGACGGGGGACGCAGGGTGGTTGCGCGCCTTCCATGCCGTGGTACCCCAACTCGTGCAGGCCTTTGAACCTGAAGTCATTGTGAGCCAGCACGGCTGCGACTCCCACAAACTCGATCCCCTCACGCACCTCAACCTGAGCGTGGACGGCCAGCGCGAGGCAGCCAACGCCGTCGCGGGCCTCGCCGCCAGGTTCTGCGAAAACCGTTGGATCGCCACCGGGGGAGGGGGGTACGACATCACGGGAGTCGTACCGCGCACGTGGAGCCATTTGATCGGCATCGTGGCCCAACATCCTGTCCAGCTGACGGCTCCGGTTCCGGAGGCTTTCCGGAGCCATGTCAGGGAAAAGTACGGGGATACGGTTCCCGAACTCATGGGCGACGGCGTGGACACCTGGTGGCGTTCGTGGGAGGTCGGCTATGACCCGGCTGACGCCGTGGACCGCACCATCATCGCCACCCGCAAAGAAATCTTTCCGCTTTACGGTCTGGATCCCTGGTTCGACTGATAGCTGCTCGGCCGGCCGCGCAAGGCTGGGTCAACGCCGCGCGCATATGCGAAATAGTTGATGCCTTTTGGCGTATATGTCGCTAGGGTGGGAGGCATGGTGACTGACGACGTATTTGCCGTCATTGCTGAGGCAACCCGGCGTGACATTCTGGTTTCCCTCCGCTCTGGGGATAAGGCTGTGGGGGAACTGGTGGAGGAGCTCGCAGCGAGCCAGCCCACCATCTCAAAGCATTTGAAGGTACTCCGCGAGGCGGATCTCGTCAGCATGCGCGCGCAGGGACAGAAACGCTATTACGCGTTGAACCCGAAGCCGCTCGCCGGTGTTGCCAGCTGGCTGGAGACGTTCGACGTCGGACCCGCGAAGCCCGCGGACGAAGCCGCCACGCCGGCCCGCAGCCCCCGGCCACGTACGGCAGGCCAAGGCGCCACGGGCCAGCCGGGTGCCGCGCGGAACCAGACCGACGGCGAGCCGATCGTCGCTCCTCCGGCGAGCACCGACGTCGAGCGCTCGCCTGAAGCCGCTTCCGCCACCGGAGCTGTTGCCGCCGCCGCCGGAATCGACGACACCAGGCCGCAGCAGATCGGCCGCACGGTTGGCCGTGCCGCAACCAAGGCTGCGGACCTCTTGGCGAACCTGCCGAACCTGCCCAACCTGCCGAAGTTCGGGCGAAAGAAGTAGCGGCAAGTTGGCGTGATCCCGTTCACGCCGCGATTGGCTTCTGCCCGATGTTGGTCAGGGAAGTCCCTGCAACCTTTGTGGCCGTGCGCGATCCCCGCCACTTTCAGAGTCATGGGCCGGGCCGGAGGCCCGCTGGCGCAGCCCTTCGGATCTAGTGTCGCCTTTCTGAAGTTGTGGGACGGCTGGCTTCGCGAGGATCTGTTCCTGGGTCATTGGTCCTTTTCGACAGCAAAAGATGCCGACTTCGCCGGGAAATTGGTCGACGTGCTGCTTGGTCGTAATCGGTTCGGATGGAGATTGGCGCGCGTCTGATGCGAGCATGGCGGGGTCGTTTCAGATCCGCCGTTCGGCGCAGAAGTTGTAGGGAGTCACATGGATTCGAGGCTGGAAGCAGTCCGGGACACCGTCTTGGCGCGGAACCCGGGCGAGCTGGAATTTCACCAAGCCGTCACCGAGGTCTTCGAAAGCCTTGGCCCGGTACATGACCGGCACCCGGAATTCCTCGAGGGCGCTGTCCTTGAGCGCCTGTGCGAACCGGAGCGCCAAATCATCTTCCGCGTCCCGTGGACCGACGACGCCGGACGTGTTCACGTCAACCGCGGTTTCCGCGTCGAGTTCAATTCAGCATTGGGCCCCTACAAGGGTGGACTGCGCTTCCACCCCTCGGTCTACCTGGGCATCGTCAAGTTCCTCGGCTTCGAGCAGATCTTCAAGAATGCCCTGACAGGCATGCCGATCGGTGGCGGCAAGGGCGGCTCGGATTTCGATCCCCGTGGCCGCTCCGATGCCGAAATCATGCGCTTTTGCCAGTCATTCATGACCGAGTTGTACCGCCACATCGGTGAATACACGGACGTTCCTGCCGGCGACATCGGTGTGGGAGGCCGCGAGATCGGCTACCTGTTCGGCCAGTACAAACGCATCACTAACCGCTATGAGTCGGGTGTGCTGACTGGCAAGGGAATGTCGTGGGGCGGCTCCCTGGTCCGTCCGGAAGCCACTGGTTTCGGCACGGTCATCTTTGCCCAGGAGATGCTCAAGACCCGGGGCCGGTCCTTCGATGGCCAACGCGTCGTGGTCTCCGGTTCGGGAAACGTGGCCATCTACGCCATCGCCAAAGCCCAGGCCCTTGGCGCCACCGTGGTGGCCTGTTCCGACTCCGCGGGCTATGTGGTTGACGAGGCCGGCATCGACGTCGCGCTGCTCCGCCAGATCAAGGAGATTGAGCGGGGCCGCCTCACTGAATACGCGGAGCGACGCCGGGGCGCCAGTTATGTGGCCGGTGGCTCGGTCTGGGATGTCAACGGTACCGTTGCCCTGCCGTGCGCGACTCAAAACGAGCTCGACGGCGACGCAGCGGCCAAGCTCGTCAGCAACGGCCTGCTGGCAGTCGCCGAAGGCGCCAACATGCCCTCCACCCGTGAAGCCGTTGCCGTTTTCCAGGACGCAGGCATCCTGTTTGCCCCGGGCAAGGCGGCCAACGCCGGTGGCGTAGCAACGTCGGCCTTGGAGATGCAGCAGAACGCCAGCCGCGATTCCTGGTCCTTCGAACACACGGAAGCCCGCCTGACGGAAATCATGGTGGGCATCCACGATCGCTGTGCCGCAACCGCGGAGGAATATGGCGCCCCGGGCAACTATGTCCTGGGTGCCAACATCGGCGGCTTCGTGAAGGTCGCCGACGCCATGCTGGCACAGGGCCTGATCTAGCGCGCCGCGCCCACCGAACCCACCCTGCCCACCCGCCCGACCTAGTGCTGCAGCAGACGCACGTGGTCCGGGGTGAGTTCTGAAATCTTCGTCACTCCGAGCAGGGCCATGGTGCGGGCCATGTCCTTTTCCAGGATCTGGATGGTGCGGTCCACGCCTGCGCGCCCGCCTGCCATGAGCCCGTACAGGTAGGCGCGGCCGATCAACGTGAAGTCGGCACCGAGGGCCAGGGCCGCCACGATGTCGGCGCCGCTCATGATGCCCGTGTCCAGGATGACGGCCGCGTCGCTGTTGTCCGCCTTCAGCGCCGCGGAGACCTCCGGAACGAGGTGCAGCGGAATCGGTGCCCGGTCCAGTTGGCGGCCGCCGTGGTTGGAGATCACGACGCCGTCCGCGCCGTGGTCCACCACCTTGCGGGCATCGTCCACCGTCTGGATGCCCTTGACCACCAGCTTGCCCTTCCAGGTTTCGCGGAGCCAGTCGAGATCGTCGAAGGTCAGGGTGGGGTCGAACATGGAGTTGATGAGGTCGGCCACGGTTCCGGTGTAGCGGGAGAGCGAGGCGAAGGTTAGCGGCTCGTGCGTGAGGAAGTTGAACCACCATGCGGGCCTGTACGAAGCATCCAGGACGGTCTTTACGGTGAGCGCCGGCGGAATCGTCATGCCGTTGCGGACGTCCCGCAGCCGGGCACCGGCGACGGCGGTGTCCACCGTGACCATCAGGGTGTCGTTTCCGGCCTTGGCGGCGCGCTCGATCAATTCCAGGGAACGGTCGCGGTCCGTCCAGAGGTAGAGCTGAAACCAGTTGCGGCCCTTCGGAGCCGCCGCGGCCACGTCCTCGATGGAAGCCGTGCCCATCGTGGAGAGGGTGTACGGAATACCAGCCGCTTCGGCCGCCTGCGAGCCCGCATACTCGCCCTCCGACTGCATCATGCGGGTGAACCCAGTTGGCGCGATGCCGAACGGAAGCCGGGATTCCTTGCCCAGGATCCCGGTCCTGAGATCGATGTTGGAGACGTCGCGCAGGATCCCCGGCCGGAACTCGATGTCCTGGAAAGCCTGGCGGGCCCGGCGAAGGGTGATCTCCGCCTCCGCTGCACCGTCCGTGTAGTCGAACGGCGCCTGGGGAGTGCGCCGCTTGGCCATGTCCCGCAGTTCCCAAATGGTGGATGCGCGGCGCAGCTTCGCGGCGTTGCTGAACTCGGGCTTCTTGAACTTCATGAGCGGCGCCAGGTCTGAGTACTTGGGAACCCGCCGCTTGAGTGCAGCAGGACGCCCGACGGCGGAGGATACGTTCGCGGGCACCTCAAGGGAAGGGGCGTTGCTTGGCTGGACGGTCTGCGTCATGATGCTGTCTCCCGTGGACTTGTGTGGTTAGACCACACTCTATGCCATGTGGTCCAACCACATCAACTACTATTTATCCATGCGAACGCACGAGCTCGTCCTGAGTTGGATCGAAAAGCAATTGTCCGACGGGCATTTGGTGCTTGGTGGACGGCTCCCCGCCGAGCGGGCGCTGGCCGAACAGTTGGAAGTTTCACGGACCTCGGTCCGCGAAGCAATCCGGATCCTGGAAGCCATGGGCTTGGTGCGGGCGGGAGTCGGCTCCGGCAAGGACGCCGGGACGGTGGTTATCGCGGAACCGGCCACGGCACTCGGGTCAGCGCTCCGCCTCCACGTGGCCACACAGCATTTGCCCGTCGCCGACATCGTGGAAACACGGGTCCTGCTCGAATCATGGGCGGCGTCGCGCGCCAAGGCCGACGCCCCCGAACTCAACGAAGCAGCGAGGCTCCTGGACGAGATGGACCTGAGTGCCGCCGTCGACGACTTCCTCGCACTGGACGTCGCCTTCCACCTGGCGCTGGCGGAAGCCGCAGGAAATGCCGTGGTGAGCACCATCATGGGCTCGCTCCGTGAAGCGATCGAGGGGTACGCCGCGGCGCTCACGGCGAACCTGCCGGATTGGGATCGCACCGCCGATCGCCTGCGGTCCGAGCACCGCGCCATTTTGGCGGCAGTGAACGACGGCGACGGCGGCCGGGCGGCGACGCTCGTGGCCGCGCACATCGAGGGGTACTACCGGGAAGCCGGGCTGGGGAAGGCCCCTGAGGAAACTAGGCCTTGACGGGTCCGGTGCTTCCCCTGAGCTCAATCCGGGGCGGGAAGTAGTTCGTGGGGGAGGCGGCGTCGTTGGTCTGGATCTGCTCCCGCATGCGGCGCCACGCAAGGTCCCCGAGGTCGGAAATCGGTACAGCCGCAGTGGTCAGCGGAGGCATGGTGTACCGGGCGAACGGCATGTCATCGAAACCCGTGAGGGACAAGTCCTCCGGCACGCGGATCCCGCGCTCGCTGAGTCCGCTCAAGAGGCCCATCGCCGCGACGTCGTTGAAGACAAGGATGCCGGTGGCGCCGCAGGCGGCGACGGCATCGCTCGACTCGAATCCGGCGTCGAACGTGTTCCCTCCGGGAATGAACTGCAGTTCGACATCCGGGAATTCGGCCGTAAACTTCTCGAGCCCACGGAGACGCTGCACGTTGGACGCACTGCGGTCCGGTCCCGTCAAGTAGGCCAGTTTGCGGTGGCCCAATTCCACCAAGTGGGCGGCAAGCTCCTGGATGCCTTGGCCGTAGTCCACTACGAGGCTGGGAGTCGGCACCGACTCGGTGGTGCGGTTGATGAGGACCAGGGGATAGAGCGTGGGGGCGAGTTCTTCCAGGTCGGCGTCGCTCATGCGGGGGGCGCAAAGAACGACGCCGTCGCATCGCCTCCGGGCTTCCCCGGCGAGGATCGCTTCTTCGCTGGAAACTTCGGACGAGTCGGCGATCAACACGCGGTAGCCGTCGCGGGCGGCGGCAATACTCAGCCCGCGAAGGATGGCCTGGAAGGTGGGGTTGGACAGGTCCGGCACCACGATTCCGATAGTGTCCGTTTTCCCCAGGGCCAGGCTTCGGCCTACCGGGTTCGGCTTGTACTTCAGCTCGGAAGCGGCTGCGCGCACGCGGGCGGCAATGTCCGCGTCCACGGTTGTGTTTCCGTTCATGACGCGGGAAACCGTGGCATGCGAAACGCCGGCCATGGATGCCACATCTGCGATGCCCACCCGCCGGGTGTTCCTTCTGCCTGGCATGCTTTCCTTCCTGGAGCTGATGCCGCCCTGTTCCAATGCTGCGGCGATGTGTGTTCTGAGGTGAAGTTTATAGTGAGTGAGGAAACGGTTTCCCTTGATGTCGTTGCATTTCGATTTGCGGGAATCCGGAGCCTGCCGCTATGGTTTCGCTATGACTAAGCGTTGGTATGCGTATTTTTCGTTGGCTCTGGAGGGGCCCGCGTCTAACTGACACGCATCCAACTTTCCTTCAGAGCCAACAGGGCAGAGATCATTCTCTGCCCTTCGCCATTTCCAGGCGGGCTCTGAGTAGGGTCCGCTCCTCTCCGGAACAGGACCCCTTTTCATGACCAGCATCGCCGCAGAGCCCACCACACTAAATGCCGACGTCGAAAATCCCGGCGCGCAGTCGACGTCGAACTTGCGCGTCAGCCGCTTCGAGCCGCTCCCCACGCCGCAGGAAATCAGCGCGGAACTGCCGCTGGACGCTAAGGCCTCCGCCGTCGTCGAGCGCGGACGCGACGGAGTCCGCGCCATCATGGACGGCGTGGACGATCGCCTCCTGGTGATCGTGGGACCGTGCTCCATCCACGATCCGAAGGCCGGCCTGGAATACGCGCGCAGGCTGGTCAGCCAGGCGGAGAAGCACAAGGAAGACCTGCTCATCGTCATGCGGGCCTACTTCGAGAAGCCGCGCACCACGGTGGGCTGGAAGGGCCTCATCAACGATCCCCACTTGGACGGCAGCCACGACATCGCGGCCGGACTCCGTGCCGCCCGTGGATTCCTCCAACAAGTCACGGCCCTGGGCCTGCCGACGGCCACCGAGTTCCTGGAACCCATCAGCCCGCAATACATGGCCGACCTCGTGGCATGGGGCGCCATCGGTGCGCGGACCACCGAGAGCCAGATCCACCGCCAGCTCGCCTCCGGACTGTCCATGCCGATCGGTTTTAAGAACGGGACCGACGGCGACCTCCAAGTCGCGATCGATGCCTGCGGCGCCTCTGCGGCATCCCAGGCGTTCCTGGGGATCGACGGCGAGGGCCGCGCCGCCCTCGTGGCGACCTCGGGCAACCCGGACACCCATGTGATCCTGCGCGGCGGCCGCAAGGGACCGAACTACGCCGCGGACCAGGTTGCCGCTGCCTCGGAGAAGCTCTCGGCAAAGGGCTTGAACCCGCGGCTCATCGTTGACGCGAGCCATGCCAACAGTGGCAAGAGCCACCACCGCCAGGCCGAAGTCGCCTTGGAGATCGGCGCGCAGTTGGAAGATGACGTTGCTTCGCCGATCGCCGGCGTCATGCTGGAGAGCTTCCTTGTCGGTGGGGCGCAGAACCTGGATGTGGAGCGGCAGTCGGCCGGCGAACAAGAGCTGGTGTACGGCCAGAGCGTCACCGACGCCTGCATGGAATGGGACGTCACGGTGTCCGTCCTGAACCAGTTGGCGGCCTCGGCCCGAAAGCGTCGGATAGCTGCTTCCAACTAAGTGAAACCTAGTCTCCACTTGGACGAAAGACTTTCACTTTGGTACCAGCAGCCTCTAGAGTATCTAGCACATGGTTGTTTGATGGCTCAGCATCGGCACACCAGGTAATGAATGCTGGGGTTCGCCGCTAACCGCTGAGAGCAAAGGAATATGGAGAAATGTCCGCAGAGACTAACTTCTCGAACGCGCGTTTCATGACAGTGGCTGAAGTTGCCGAAGTCCTCCGGGTTTCCAAAATGACCGTGTACCGTCTGGTCCACTCGGGAGAATTGCCGGCCGTCCGATTTGGACGATCATTCCGGGTCCCCGAAGATGCCGTGAGCCAGTACCTCAAGGGCGCGGTCGTCGACGGACACTCAGAGACGGCCTGAGCCCCGCTTGGTCCCCTCAAGGGCCAGCGGTCATTGGGTGCCCCCGATAAGCGGTACCCTGTTAAGGAACGTTTTACGTCATTGTAAGAATCTGTCAGTTGTAAAGTCTGTTGCTCAGTTCAAGGACCTCACCCAGCAGACAGAATCTCAATCTAGTTTGGTAAGGAACTTACGTGGGTTCAGTTATTAAGAAGCGCCGCAAGCGTATGGCCAAGAAGAAGCACCGCAAACTGCTTCGCAAGACCCGCCACCAGCGTCGCAATAAGAAGTAGAGATACTTCCTACAGCGTGAATGCCCGTTGCCTCTCAAGGCGGCGGGCATTTTTGCGTCCGTCCCCGATGACGCTCGCTCACATATGAGCGCTTTTCCCCGGACCCTCGCTCACGTATGTCGGCCGTTTCGACAACGCTCGCTCACGTATGTGGGTACATGCCGGAACTGCGGTCGTCACATCATGTGAGCGAGGGTTGCCGGGGAGGCGGGTATATGTGAGCGAGGGTTGCCGGGGAGGCGGGTACATGTGAGCGAGGGTTGCCGGGGAGGCGGGTATATGTGAGCGAGGGTTGCCGGGGTTAGGCCCTCGGGCTGCGGAACTTGGAGAAGCCCCGCCACAAGCCGTAGACGGCGCCTCCGACGGTCGCGGCCTTGAGGCCGAGCGTGGCTGCCCGGCGGCCGGAACGGAAGTCGTAAACAGGCCAGTTGTTCTCCCGCGCGTGGCGGCGAAGCCCGGCGTCGGGATTGATGCACACGGGGTGGCCCACCAACGTGAGCAGCGGGATATCGTTATGCGAATCGCTGTACGCCCAGCAGCGCTTCAGGTCCAGGCCTTCTTCGTCCGCTACGCGCTGCACGGCCACGGCCTTGGCTGGCCCGTGGAGGATCTCGCCCACCAACCGGCCGGTGTAAGCGCCATCTTCAACCTCGCCCACGGTACCCAGGGCGCCGGTCAGGCCGAGCCGCGTGGAAATGACGGTGGCAACTTCGATGGGCGTGGCGGTCACGAGCCAGACCTTCCGGCCAACACGCAGGTGCTGTTCCGCCAGGGCCTTGGTACCGGGCCAGATCCGCGACTCGATCATCTCGTCGTAGACCTCTTCGCCCAGCTCCTTGATATCGGACACCTTGATACCGGCCGCGAGGATCAGCGCGGAATCCCGGACGGAATGGACGTCCTCCATCTTTTCGCCCCGGAGCACGAACTTGAACTGCTTCCAGGCAAAGCCCGCGGCTTGGGAGAGCGTGAAGGCCCTGCGTTCATACATCTTCCGGGCAACGTGGAAGAGGCTGGCACCCTTCATGAGGGTGTTGTCGACGTCGAAGAATGCGGCTTCGCCGTGTTGCTGCGTTGCAGCCGGCGCGGTGGCCACAACGGCGTTCTTCTCGACGGGCATGCCTCGAGTCTAGTCAATCGTCCGGCCCCCTGCCGTTCGCGACTGCCGTGACGACGCTGAAGCGATACCGTTGAACCATGCCAAATCCCGACGTCGTACTCCTCACCAAAGCTGACTGCCACCTTTGCGCCGCGGCGCGGGACGCCGTTGAACGCGTGACCTCAAGCCTTGGGCTCACGTGGACCGAACAGTCAATCGACACTGACCCGGCACTGCGCGAGCGCTACGCCGAGGAGATCCCGGTGGTATTCGTGGACGGAATCCAGCGGGATTTCTGGAAAATCGATGAGGCACGATTGGTGCGGGTCCTGAAGAAGGCCATCGCCGCCTGAACATGCGTGCAGAGCTTTGTTGGCAATAGAGTGGGAAAACAAAGCGACGCAATGGAGAAGAACGTGACTGCGCTGGAACCGTCCGCCGAGGCTGTACCCGGGGACAAGGAGTCTGCCGCGAAGCAGATACCGCCCGCGGCTGTGGCCCGGATGACGCTTTACCTGCGCGCTCTGAACTCCCTGCTCGGTGAAGGCGTGGAACGGGTTTCCTCCGAGGCGTTGGCTGAGGCGTCCGGAGTCAGTTCGTCCACCTTGCGCAAAGACCTCTCCTACGTCGGCTCCTACGGAACGCGTGGCGTCGGGTACGAGGTCCAATACCTGAGCCGGCACATCGCGGCGGCGCTCGGCCTGACCCACGACTGGAAAGTGGCCATTGTGGGCGCCGGCAACCTGGGCAAGGCCTTGGCACGGTACGGCGGCTTCGAGTCGCGCGGTTTCGACGTGGTGGCGATCCTCGACGCCGATCCCATGATTATCGGGAATGAGGTCGGCTGGCTGCGGGTCAGCGACGCCGCCAATCTTGAAACGGTCCTTCAGCGGACCGGAACCAACATGGTTGTCCTGGCCCTCCCGGCCGCGGTGGCACAAGGCGTCTGCGACCGCGTGATCAGCGCGGGTATCCGCAGCATCCTCAGCTTTGCCCCGGTGCTGCTGCAAGTTCCTCCGTACGTGAATCTGCGCAAAGTGGACATGGCCACCGAGCTCCAGATCCTGGCGTATCACGCACAACGGGCACAGACCCCGGGCCAGGCCATTTAGGCCGGACCGGGTCTGCACCCGTTGTTTTGGTTTTAGCGTCTAGCGCCTAGCGGCCGTACGGCGCCTGGCCGTAAGGGTTCGCGAACGGCTGGGCTTTCCGGAAGTACGGCGCCGAGGCCGGCAAATAGAGCATCACGATCGCGGCGATGCCCAAGAGGATGGTGATGGTGCCCATGCCGATCTGGGTCAGGCCCAGCAGGGAAATTCCAGCGAAGACCGTGCCCAGGATGCGGGCCCAGTTCTTCCCCTTCCGGACATTGAACGCAACCAATGCGTAGAGCCCGGCAAAGATCACCGAGAAGATAACCAGGAACGTGATCGCAATGCCGATGAAGGTGCTTGTGTCTATGCCTGAAGCGTTGCTTCCTTGCGCCGACAGGGCCTGGTTGAACATGTTCTTGCCTGCCGGCGAGTTCAGCGTAGCGATAGTGAAGGGAATGCCGATCAAGGTCAGTACCCCTGCGGCAATCATCAGCCAGAAGGAGATGTTGACCAACTGCGGGACTCCGGACGTCGCAGCGGGCTGCTGGCTCGGCCAAGTGACGGGGCCGCCCTGCCCGTACTGCGGGACGGAAGGCTGCCCGTACTGCGGCTGCTGCCCGTACTGGGGAGCCTGTTGTCCATACTGGGGTGCGGACGGCTGCCCGTACTGGGGAGCCTGTTGCCCGTACTGGGGTGCGGACGGCTGCTGGGGCGCCTGCTGGCCGTACTGCGGAGCCGAAGGCTGCCCGAACTGAGGAGCTTGTTGGCCGTATTGCGGCGGCTGACCCTGCTGGGGTGTCTGCTGGCCGTATTTCGGCTCCTCAGGGGTGGGATTCTCGCCCGGAGTGGACGGCGGGTACGGAGGGGTGCTCATGGCATTCCTTTGCGTGTCGACTGCAGATACGGCTGCCGGGTGCAACGTGCCCCGCCCCCAGCTCGGCTTAATTCCACCGTACCCCGACGGCACAGCGCTGGTGATGATTCACGGGAAGAATTCTCGCTGAACAAGCTTCGGCGGAGCTCCCGTGAATCCTGCATGGACAAACGGAAGGCCGCGGGGTCCTTCCGGGACCGGCCGCGGCCTTCAGCTATGAAATTCCGGCTTGTAACGGGTTGGCTAGACGGCGCCCTTCACTGACTTGAACCACGCCTGCGAATTGGGCAGCCACATCAGGACCGTTGCAATGAGGCTGATGACGAAGCTGAACCAGTTGTTGCTCTGTCCATTTGCCATCGCTCCGCCCACGATCGAGAGGATCAGGGAAATTCCCGCAATGACGGTCAGTGCGAGGCGGGCCCACTCCTTGCCTTCCTTCATCTTCATCGCGAAGACGATTTGGGCGGCCGCCACAACCAGCGCTATCAGTACCAGAAGGAGGACGACGACGGCGATTGCCGGCGCGAGCGTGAAGAGCACAATGGAGCCGAAGAGGCCGAGCAGGCCACCCAAGAGGGCCAGGAGTCCGCCAATGAGCCAGATCCAGTAGGAGACCTTCAACTCTGTGGGCATTCCGGTCACTTTGAACATGCCGGAAAAACCGCCCTTGGGAAGGACATCGTTGAAGTTCTTCGGACCGTCGGTAGGCATCTCGAAGTGGAAACCTTCTCCCTGTCCGGGTTGGCCTTGCTGCTGGTATCCGGGGGCGGGCTGCTGGTAAGAGGGGGGTGCTTGGTAAGAAGGAGGTGCTTGGTATCCCTGCGGAGGCTGGTAACCCGCAGGAGGGACATTGCCGGGCTGCGGTGGCTGGGCTCCGGGCTGCTGAGGCTGAGGAGCTTCGTTTGGGTTACTCATGGCATCACTTTAGACCTGAGGTTTAAGGATTCATAGGAAATTCTTGGCTAATTCGCCGCTAAGTATCGGCTTTTACCCGAACAATAGGCGGGTGACACCGCGAGCAAAAAATGGCGCCTCCGGGGCTGCGCACGTGATCGTGTGCAGCCCCGAAGGCGCCATTCGGCCCTTTAACCCGGGGGATTGGGAACCTGGGGGATTAGGCAGCGGGTGCGATGAAAGCCAGTTCGAGGTTGATGACAACCTTGTCGCTGACCAGGACGCCACCGGCCTCGAGCACCGCGTTCCAGGTGAGGCCGAAGTCCTTGCGGCTGATGGTGGTCTCACCGGAAACGCCTGCGCGGGTGTTGCCGAACGGGTCAACGGCTACGCCGTTGAACTCGGTTTCGATGGTGACCTCTTTGGAGACGCCCTTGATGGTCAGATCGCCCACGAGGTCGAAGCTGTCGCCGTTGGCCTTGACGTGGCGGGAGACGAAAGTGATTTCCGGGAACTTCTCCACATCGAAGAAGTCCTCGCCCTTGACGTGGCCGTCGCGGTTGGCATCGCCGGAGTCGAAGCTGGCGGTCTGGATGCTTGCGGCGACCTTGGAGTCGGCCAGGCTGCCGCCGAGTTCAAGGGTGGCTTCTGCCTCGGTGAACTGGCCGCGGACCTTGCTGATGCCTGCGTGGCGGACGGTGAAGCCGATCTCGCTGTGCGAGTTGTCGAGGGTCCAGACGCCGGTGGTGACGTTTGCGGGAAGAGTCATGGGGTTCTCCTTGGGAAGGTGTGATCGTAGCTTCATCGGTCGTTCGGCCGTACTTAGTTGAAGTGTCAACCGAACCTTGTGTCAAGTATAAACATGCAAATGCATCTTTTATTCCACCTTCAGGGAACATTCTGAAGAAACTTTCAGTTCTACGAAACGTAGAAGATTTCAGATCGCCCGCCTTCTTTGAGAAACTGGTAAACATGCCCCAAGCAACTGTCCATCTGCTCCGCCATGGCGAGGTCTACAATCCCGACGGCATTCTGTACGGCAGACTGCCCGAATTTCACCTCTCCGAACGCGGCCGCGAGATGGCCAAGATGCTCGCGGACCACTTCGCTGCCCGCGTCGCGCAGGGGGCGAACATCGTCTACCTTGTCGCCTCGCCGTTGACCCGCGCGCAGGAAACCGCCCTTCCCACTTCCCAGGCGTTGGACCTCCAGATCCACACGGAACCGCGGATCATCGAGGCGGAGAACCACTTCGAAGGGCTCAAGGCCCACCTCTCCGAATTCATCAAGCCCAAGCATTGGCGTGAGTACCGCAACCCCTTGCGTCCGTCCTGGGGCGAGTCGTACCAGGACCAGGTCGCCCGGATGCGTGCCGCCGTCGAGGACGCCCGGCTGAAGGCAATCGAACTCGGCGGCGATGGCGCCGAAGCCATCCTCGTCAGCCACCAGCTTCCCATCTACGCCACGCGCCTCAGCGCGGAGGGCCGGCCCCTGTGGCACGATCCGCGCAAACGCGAGTGCACGCTGACGTCGCTGACTTCCCTGGTGTTCGACGGCGGCAAGGTTGCGCGGGTGGAGTACAGCGAACCCGCCGCCGTGCTGCTGCCCGGTGCCGCGAAGACGCCCGGAGCATGACCATGGACCGCGATACCACCAGCCGCAAGACCAGCGGCCAGAAAATCAACGCAGCCTTGACCTCACGCCGCAGCTTCCTCGCTGTCGGTGGTGTGGCACTCTCTGCATTGACCATGGGCTTGTCCGCCTGTGCCCAGGAAGACGCCCTGGCCCAGCAAGCCAAAGCCGGCGACAACAAGAACTACGTCGCCGGGGACGGCTCGGTGACGGAATTCGCCAAAGCCGACCGTAAGGCCGCCGTCGGGATCAAGGGCACGTTGTTCGACGGAACTGCCGTGACTCCGCAGGACCTGGTCGGCAAGGTGACCGTCCTCAACTTCTGGTTCGCCGCGTGCGCGCCGTGCCGGGTTGAAGCGCCGATTCTTGAGGAACTGCACCAGGAGTTCAAGAGCAAAGGTGTCCAGTTCTACGGTGTGAACCTCCGGGACGAGAAGGCTACGGCCGACGCCTTCGACCAGACGTTCAAGCTCACGTACCCCAGCTTCAATGACAAAGACGGCGCAGTGCTCCTGTCTGTCTCCGGCATTGTGCCCCCGGGTGCGGTGCCCACCACGCTCGTCCTGGACAAAGAAGGCAAGGTTGCCGCCCGCGTCCTGGGCGAGATCGAGAAGAGCACCCTCAAGGCCCTCATCACCACCGCGGTTGCCGAGTAGGTGGCCCGGACAGCGTGAACAGCCCTTTCGCCGAGACCATCCTGAGTGGTTCCTTGCTGCTGGCCATCCCCGTGGCCCTGCTGGCCGGACTCGTGTCCTTCCTGTCGCCATGCGTCCTGCCGCTGGTGCCTGGCTACCTTGGCTACGTGACCGGGCTGAGCGGCGTCGACCTCCAGAAGCAAAAGCGCGGACGCATGCTCGCGGGAATCGGCCTGTTCGTCCTCGGATTCTCCGCGATTTTCGTCCTGCTCGGTGGCGCGTTCGGCCAATTGGGGACCCTCATCACCGGCCCGCAGAACGCGTGGATCACGCAATTGCTGGGCGTGCTGGTGATCATCATGGGCGTTGTGTTCCTAGGCGGCTTCGGGTGGTTGCAGCGTGACGCCAAAATCCATGCCAAGCCGCCAGCCGGTCTGTGGGGTGCTCCTTTGTTGGGCATCACGTTCGGACTCGGCTGGGCCCCCTGTATTGGCCCTACCTATTCCGCAGTTCAGCTGCTGAGCCTTTCCGGGGGATCGTCCGCGGCGAAGGGGGCGCTCCTGGCGTTTGTCTATAGTCTTGGCCTTGGCATTCCCTTCCTTTTGATAGCCCTCGCAGTCCGCCGGGGGATGGGTGTCATTTCCTTCTTCCGCAAGCATCGCCTCGCGATCCAGCGGATGGGCGGGGGCATCCTGATCCTCTTGGGAATCCTGATGGCCACGGGAGTGTGGGGCGCCTGGGTTACCGGGCTGCAGTACTGGTTCCAAACCGATGTGAAGTTGCCGATCTGATGAGCGAGCCCGTGCAAGGTAAAACGAAGTCCAACAAGTCCGCCAGCGAATCCGCGGAAGCTGACAACGCCGCTGGCAACGCCTCTGACAACGCCGCTGGCAAGGCCGCCGGCAAGGCGATCGACAAGGCCAAGGCCGAGGCGGCACTGCCGGTCCTGGGGATCGTAGGCATGCTGCGCTGGGCCTGGACCCAGCTGACCAGCATGCGTACGGCGCTGTTCCTGCTGCTGCTCCTGGCAGTCGCGGCAGTTCCTGGCTCGCTGTTCCCGCAGCGCCCGGCCAACCCTTCGATCGTGACGCAGTACATCAGCGACCACCCGGACTACGGCAAGCTCCTGGACTCCGTGCAGCTCTACGACGTGTACTCCTCTGCCTGGTTCTCGGCGATCTACATCTTGCTGTTCATCTCCCTGATCGGCTGTGTCACGCCACGGGCCATCGCCCACTACAAGGCAATGCGCTCCCAGCCGCCGCGGACCCCGAAGCGTCTCTCCCGCCTCCCGGAGTACGGGACGCTTGTGCTGCCCGCCGACGCCGGGATCCCGGCGTCGAAGGCTATCTCGGACGCCGCTGCGGTCCTGAAGAAGCGCGGCTACCGCGTGGAGGTGCGCGACGTCGACGCCGCCATGCCGTCCTTGGGTGCCGAGCGCGGCTTCCTCAAGGAAGTGGGAAACCTCGTGTTCCACGCTTCGCTGATCGGAGTGCTGGTTTCGGTGGCGGTCGGCGGGCTGTTCGGCTACAGCGGCCAGCGCATCCTGGTGGAAGGCGACACGTTCGTGAACACCTTGGTGGGCTACGACCAATTCAGCCCCGGCACCAACTTCCAGAGCAGCTGGTTGCAGCCGTACTCCATCCAGCTGAACAAGTTCGACGTCAAGTTCGACCGTGAATCGTCGGCACACTTCGGCCAGCCCATCGACTTCACGGCGGACGTCACCACCAGGGACACCCCGGACGCGCCCGCCAAGAAGCAGGTCCTCAAGGTCAACGATCCCGTGTCCCTTGGCGATACGAGCATTTACCTGACGGGCAACGGCTACGCTCCCGTAGTCACGGTCCGGGACGGCGCCGGCAACGTCGCGATGCAAGGGCCTGTCGTGGCCAAGCTGCAGGGTGACAACTACTACTCCTCGGTGGTCATCAAGGTTCCCGATGCCAAGCCCGATCAGCTCGGCTTCGCGGGGTTCTTCCTGCCGACGGCCATGGTGACGGACAAGGGTGTTGCCTACAGCGGCGATCCCGAACTCTTCAACCCGCAGTTGAACCTCAACTCGTACTACGGCGACCTCGGCCTGAACAAGGGCGCCCCGCAGAACGTCTTCGAGCTCGATGTAGCCAAGCTGACCCCGCTCAATGGCCGCGGCATGGCGGAGAAGGCCATCGCGCTCGCCCCGGGAGGCACCTACACGCTTCCTAACGGCAAGGGCAGCATCACTTTCGACGGCGTCAAGAAGTACGTCGGCGTCGACATCCACCACAATCCGGGCCAGGCCACCGCGCTCGTGTTCGCCTTGCTTGCGGTCGCCGGACTGATTCTCTCCCTCTACCTGAACCGCCGTCGCGTCTGGGTCCGCACCGGAACCCACGACGACGGGCGCACAATGGTGGAGTACGGTCTCCTTGCCCGCGGCGAGGACCACAGGCTGGCCGGCGAAGCTGCCGCGATCCGCGAACTGCTGCAACGAGAATGGCTGCTCCACACAGATCAGTCCACCGACACCGTTTCTTCCTCAACCTCGAAGGACCAGTAATGCTCCCCATCAACGAAACCATGGGCCAATACAGCGAGCTTTTCATGCTGCTCGCGGCCGGCACCTACACGGTGGCGTTCATCGCTTTCGCGTGGGACCTCGCCAAGAGCAGCAAGATGCTGAAGGCAGTGGACCTGAAGGCAGCCTCTTCCGTGGCAGCCGAGGTCAAGGTTCCGGTCGCCGCCGGGCGTGCCGGTGGAAACGACGTCGGCGGACCGGCCGGCCGTACTGAGCGCCCGACGTCGGCCATCACCTCCGTCAACCAGACCGCCGGCGGTGACATGAAGTACGCCGCCGAGCGCCGCATTCCCGCCCGCGTGGCGGTGGCGGTCGCGATCATCGGCGTGGCAATCCATGGTGCCGGAGTCATCACCCGCGCGATCGGCGCAGGCCGCGTGCCGTGGGGCAACATGTACGAGTTCCTGACCACCGGCGCTTTCCTGGTGGTTGCGGTCTTCCTGCTCTCGCTCATCCGCCGTGACCTGCGCTTCCTGGGCACCTTCGTGCTGGGCCTCGCCGTGATCATGATGGTGGCTGCGTCCGTGACGTACTGGACCCCGGTAGGCCACTTGGTTCCGGCACTGCAAAGCTACTGGCTGGTCATCCACGTCTCCATCGCCGTGATGTCCGCGTCCCTGTTCACTTTGACGTTCGCCATGTCAGCCCTGCAGTTGCTGCAATCGCACCGGCAGAAGACCCTGGCGGCCGGCGGCGTGGACAAACTGGGCTTCATGCGGCTCGTACCGAACGCGTTGAGCCTGGAAAACCTGTCCTACCGCATCAACACCGTGGGATTCGTGGGCTGGACCTTCACCCTCATGTTCGGCGCCATCTGGGCAGAGAAAGCCTGGGGCCGCTTCTGGGGCTGGGACACCAAGGAAGTCTGGACCTTCGTGATTTGGGTGGTCTACGCCGGCTACCTGCACGCGCGCGCCACCCGCGGCTGGACGGGAACCCGCGCAGCCTGGTTGTCGATTGCAGGCTACCTGTGCGTGATCTTCAACTTCACGGTGGTCAACGTGTTCTTCAACGGCCTGCACTCCTACTCGGGGCTGTCGCAGTAGGACTGCCCAGGACGGGTGCCTTACCGTCCTGACCCTTTTTGAATTAACGACGACGGCGACACTCCGCACTTGCGGGTGTGTCGCCGTCGTTCGCGTTTCAAAAGAGGTCAGGAAGGGCGCCCTCTCGTGCCGTAGGTTCAATGGGCGAGGTGTCAGCTGTTGACGTCGCCGCTGTCGTCGGCCTTGGATTCGCCTTTGAGCTTGCGTTCCTTGGCTTCGAGTTCGGCTTTGAGCTTTTTCAGCCGTTCGGCTTCGGCCTGGTTGCGACGGCGGACCTCCAGGTTGCGGAGAAAGTCGGGGTCGTCGTCGGGAGCGGTGGGGTGGCTCGCAGGCTGCGGGGTGGGCCGGATGTTGTAGGGGCGGCCCAAAATGAACCAAAGAGCGGCTCCGAGGATCGGCAGGAAAATCACGACAAGGAGCCAAGCGGGTTTGGAAATTCCCCGGGTGGCGCGGCGGTCGGTGCGAATGACGTCCACCAGCCCATAGACGTACACGAGCAGGACGGCGACAACTGCAACAACGCGGAGCATACCGTCAAGTCTAGTCGCCGTCGGGTCCGGTGATAGCTGCGCGATCAGGGTGCAATCAGGCTGTGACGCTAAACTTGATCCGTGGCTTTCCTCAAATACTCCCTGATCCGCCTGGCGATCTTCGTACCGCTCTTCGTCCTCTTCGCCCTCCTGCAGACAGGGTTGTTCCTGGCAGCGATTTTCGCGGGCCTCATCGCGTTCGCCATCAGCTACTTGTTTTTCCAGAAGCAGCGCGACGCCGCGACTGCCGCCATGCGCGAACGTTTCTCCGGGCGGGCCAAGCCCATCCGCTCAGCGTTGGAGATTGAGGACGCCTCGATCGAGGACCGGCTGGTCGATGAAAACCCCGCGGTAAAGGTCGAGAACGACCGCCGCCCCAAAGAAGCCTAGAAGCTCAAGGCCCATATGTGAGCGAGGGTTGGCGAAAACCGGCCTAGATGTGAGCGAGGGTTTTCGAAAACCGGCCTAGATGTGAGCGAGGGTTTTCGAAAACCGGCCTATATGTGAGCGAGGGTTGGCGAAAACCGGCCTAGATGTGAGCGAGGGTTTTCGAAAACCGGCCTATATGTGAGCGAGGGTTGTGGGGTAGGACGCTCGCTCACATAAATAGGGTTTCCGGCCAACCCTCGCTCACATCATGTGAGCGAGGGTTTTCGAAAACCGGCCGAGATGTGAGCGAGGGTTGGCGAAAACCGGCCTATATGTGAGCGAGGGTTGTGGGGTAGGACGCTCGCTCACATAAATAGGGTTTCCGGCCAACCCTCGCTCACATCATGTGAGCGAGGGTTTTCGAAAACCGGCTTATATGTGAGCGGGCGTTAGAAGCCGTGGCTCAGGATGAGGCCCAGCGAGAACAGCACGCTGTAGCCAAGGTTGATCATTCCGGTCTGCTTGAGGACGGGGATGAGGCTCTTGCGCTTCCGGCCGTTGACCATGAGCCATGCCGGCATGAGGCAAGCGGGGATCAGCAGCAGTACTATCAGCATCCACGGCTTGGCGGGCGCCAGCACCACTACCAGCAGGATCGCGACGGCCAACATCAGGACGTAGCTCTCGCGGGCGTGGCGGTCGCCCAGACGCACGGCCAGTGTCCGCTTGCCCGCGGCCATGTCCGTCGGGATATCGCGCACGTTGTTGGCCATCAGCAGGGCACAGGCGATCAATCCCGTGCCAATCGCTCCGATGACGGCCGGAAGGCTCACCTGCCCGGCCTGCGTGTAGGTGGTGCCGAGCGTTGCCACCAGGCCGAAGAAGACAAACACGAACAGGTCGCCCAGGCCCAGGTAGCCGTACGGGTTCTTGCCGCCGGTGTATCCCCAGGCGGCAAGGACACAGCCAATACCCACCAGGATCAGCCACCAGCTCTGCGTAATGATCACCAGGACCAGGCCGAAAATCATGGCCAGGCCGAACGCGCCGAACGCAGCCCACTTGACGTGGTCCGGTCGTGCAGCGCCGGAACCGACCAACCTGAGCGGACCCACGCGGTCCTCGTCGGTGCCACGGATGCCGTCCGAGTAGTCGTTGGCATAGTTCACGCCGATCTGCAGCAGCAGGGCCACGAGGGCGGCAAGGATGGCATTCAAGAGCCGGAAAGATTGCAGCTCGTAGGCGGCCGCTGTGCCGATCAGCACCGGCGCGATCGCGGCCGGCAGGGTGCGCAGGCGGGCGCCTTGAATCCATTGTGCAGCTGTTGCCACGTTCAGTACCTCGTGTTGTTTCGCGTTGGGGGAAGGCAAATGACGGTCAGGGAGGACGTGTCTATTCTCCCTGATGCACCTCGGCGAGAAGCTCGATCATCGCCAGCCGGTCCGGCTTTCCGTTGGGGAGCATGATGAGGCCATCCGTGGTCAGCACTGTTTTGGGCGCGAGGGTCCCCAGCGATTCTTGGCAGCGGGCCTTGTAGGCCGCGACAGCTTCCGGGGAGCTGTCCTCGACGGCGACATAGGCCGCCACCGCCTGGCCCCACTCACGGGAAGGCACCCCGGCCACGAAAGCCGCCGTGACGCCGTCGAACTTTTCAAGCTCCGCCTGGATGAACGCCGCGGAGGCTTTCACGCCGCCGGTGATGATGACGTCGTCGGCCCTTCCCAGCACCGTGAGCGTGCCGTCGTCGCCGAGCTCGCCGAGATCGTTGGTGCGGTACCAACGTGTGCCGTCCTCCTCGAAAAACGCCTCGGCGGTCGCCTCGGGCGCCTCTAGGTAACCGGACGCCACGGTGTCGCCGCCCAGGAGGACCCGGCCGTCGTCGTCGAGCATGACCCGGACCCCGTCGATGGGGCTTCCGTCGTACACGCAACCGCCGCACGTCTCGGCGGAGCCATAGGTGGTCACCACCTTCAGTCCGGCCTCCCTGGCGGCGTCCAGCAGCGCGGCGGAGGCAGGCGCCCCGCCCAGGAGGATGGCGTTGAAACGGCGAAGTACTGCGAGGGTCTGCGGCGATGGTGAGTCCAGGAGCCGCTGCAGTTGCGTCGGCACCAAGGAGGTGAAGCGGATCGTGTCCGTCAGCTCTTCGGCGGCGGCGGTGAAAGCCTCCGGAGTGAAGCCGTTCGAGAGGTCCATCACCCACGGGCGCGTGCCGGCGAAGAGCGAGCGGACCAACACCTGGACCCCTGCAACGTATTGCAGCGGCAGGGTCAGGAGCCATTGTCCCTCGCCGCGGAGCGCGATGGCGGTGGCCATGGAAGAAGCCGCGAGCTGGTCGACCGTGAGCACCGTGGCCTTGGGCGTGCCGGTGGAGCCGGAGGTGCGGACCACTACTGCGGCATCCTCGAAACCGGGCGTTTCAACGGCAATCGCCACCGGGGTGCCGTCCTCCGGGACGACGATTTCGACGGCGGGTCCCTCATCGTGGAGGGCGGCGGCCAGGGCTTTGAGAACGGGATCGATGTTCACGGGCGAGTCCTAGAAGTAGTACGGAAAGTTGGACCAGTCCGGATCGCGCTTCTCGAGGAAGGCTTCCTTGCCCTCCACGGCCTCGTCCGTCATGTAGGCCAGGCGCGTGGCCTCCCCGGCGAAGACCTGTTGGCCGGCCAAGCCGTCGTCGGCGAGGTTGAAGGCGAACTTGAGCATGCGGATGGCTTGCGGGGACTGGCGCGCGATGTCCGCGGCGTACTCAAGTGCAACTTCCTCGAGGCGCTCGTGGTCCACAGCCTCGTTGACGGCACCCATGCGGACCATGTCCTCCGCGGAATACTCACGGGCGAGGAAGAAGATCTCGCGGGCGGCTTTCTGCCCGATCTGCCGGGCGAGCAGCGCCGAGCCGTAACCGGCGTCGAAACTTCCCACAGTGGCGTCGGTCTGCTTGAACTTGCCGTGCTCGCGGGACGCGATGGTGAGGTCCGAGACAACGTGCAGTGAGTGCCCGCCACCGGCGGCCCAGCCGTTCACGACGGCGATGACCACCTTGGGCATGGTCCGCATGAGCCGCTGGACTTCCAGGATGTGCAGGCGGCCGGCCCGCGCGGGGTCGATGCTCTCCTGCGTCTCACCGTCGGCGTACCGATAACCGTCGCGGCCGCGGATCCGCTGGTCCCCGCCGGAACAGAAGGAGTGGCCACCGTCCTTGGGGGAGGGGCCGTTCCCGGTGAGGAGTACCGTGGCGACATCCGGAGTCATCCGGGCGTGGTCCATGGCGCGGTAGAGCTCGTCAACGGTGCCGGGGCGGAAGGCATTGCGGACCTCCGGGCGGTTGAAAGCGATCCGGACCGTCGGAAGGTCCCTCGTCACCTTTCCGTCTGCGTCCCGCTCGACCTGCCGGTGGTACGTCATGTCCTGGAAATCGTCGAAACCGGACACGGTACGCCAGCGCGACGGGTCAAAGACGTCGGATACCTTGGCGGGGAAGTCGTTGCTCACCCTCAGAGTCTAGTAATCCAGTCAGCTGATGCAGAACTCGTTGCCTTCGGGATCCGCCATGGTGTGCCATTCGTGCGGCCCTTGCTTTGCCGTCCACAGGTATTTCGCGCCCCGCGCTTCCAATGCGGCGCGGACGTCGTCCTTGTCCTGTCCGTTGAGGCGAACGTCCCAGTGGACACGGTTCTTGACGGTCTTATCCTCCGGAACGGTCTGGAACAGGAAGCGGCGGCGGGTGTCCTTGTCCTGGTCTTCTTCCGGGCCGATGGCCGCGCCGTCCTTCCACACGAGCTTGCCGTTGTGGGTGGTGGTCTCTTCCTCCGTGGCGAAGCCTTGATCCACCATGGACCGGATGAACGCCTCGTCCTGGGGCTCCACGATCCACTCGAGCGTCTCGGCCCACCAATCGGCCAGGACGTGCGGATTCTTGCAGTCGATCACTACCTGAAAGTTCAGTGCCATGGACTGAACCTACGACGACGGCGCGTGGCCGGGGAAGTGCCAAGCGGACAGTTCCGGTCCGGGTTGGTTAGCCGCCGAGGAGTTGCGGCGGGATCGCGTAGATCAGCACGACGGCCAACAGGTTCTTGGCGGCGTGAACGAAGTAGGAGAACATCACGTTCTTGCCCGTCCAGACGTAGACGGCCACCAGCACGACGCCCATTCCGAGGTACGGGGCCAGGGCCGGAAGTACCAGGCCCTCTCGTCCCACCACGTGGATGGCCGCGAAACAAAGCACGGACAGCGCGCAACATAGCCAAATATTGACGCGGCGGGACAACTTGCCGATGAGCAGGTGCCGGAACAGGTATTCCTCCACGAAGGGCCCCAACACCACCAGCAAAGGGACCACGAACCAGGCCGGCAGTTGCAGGACCAGGGACTGGAGGCCCAGTTGGTTCTGCGACTCCTTGGCCGAGCCGGTAGCTGTCACCAGGATGGCGGTGATCACGAGCATCGCCACGATGGACAGCGGAATCATGGCGAGCGTGAACCACGGACGCGTGGCCAGGATCAGGAGGTCCCGGGCAATGACGCGCCACGCAGCCGCAACCGCGAACAGGCCCACCGATGCGTAGAAAGCGAGGTTGATGGCGAAGACGGCGGTGGCGGGGTCGGGGAAGACGTGCTCTACGAAAGCCGTCACCGGGGCCGTGGCGAGGCTGAGGACAGCCGCCAATGACACATAGAGTCCGAAAGCCGCAGCGTCCAAGCCCGTGAAACGGTATAGCCTGCCGGCTGGCGGAATGGTGCCCATATGTCCAGCGTAACGCCCCTGTTTGTTGCCCGCGTCACGCTCCGCCGAAATCACCGGGTAAGATGGTTTTGCCGGATTTACCTTCGACGCTTCCGTGTTTTCGCCACTGATTCGACTTGCCAACAGGCTGAAAGCTCGAATTGCTTGTGCCGATGCGCGTGAAGCCAGGGCCGGTATCTCCTCAACCCACAAGGAACAGCTGTGCCTCAAAACACCACAACCGACCTTCAGCGTGAGCCGGGAACCCTGGCTGCGCCCAGTACCGCTACAACTTCCGAAAACCTCAGCGCCGAGGGCTACCAGAAGACCCTGAGCCGCCGCCACGTCACGATGATCGCGATGGGTGGCGCGATCGGCGTCGGCCTCTTCATGGGCGCGGGCGGACGCCTCGCCTCCACCGGTCCGGCCTTGATTTTCTCGTACGCCATTGCCGGCGTCATCGCCTACCTGCTGATGCGGGCCCTCGGCGAACTGATCATGTACCGCCAGACCTCCGGCTCCTTTGTCAGCTACGCCGGTGAAATGTTCGGCAAGAAGGGCGCCTTCCTCTCCGGTTGGATGTACTTCATCAACTGGGCCATGACGGGCATCGCCGAACTCATTGCCATCGGCCTGTACTTCCAGTTCTTCTTCCCGAACGTTCCCGTTGAACTGTCCGCCATCGCCGCGCTGGTGCTGCTGGTGGCCGTGAACCTGTTCAGCGTCAAGGCCTTCGGCGAGTTCGAATTCTGGGCTTCCTGCCTCAAGGTCGCCGCGATCCTGATCTTCCTCGCCGTGGGCACCTTCATGGTGGTCACCAACGCGCAGGTCGGCACCGGCCACGCGTCCGTCGGGAACCTCTTCGCTGCCGACGGCGGCATGTTCCCCAAGGGCGGCCTGGTGATGATCCTGGTCCTCAACGCCGTGATCTTCGCCTACAACGCCATCGAACTGGTCGGCATCACCGCCGGCGAGATGCAGAACCCGGAACGCGAAGTTCCCAAGGCGATCCGCGCCGTCGTGATCCGCATTGTGGTTTTCTACGTCGGTTCCGTCACCCTGCTGGCGATGCTCCTGCCCTCCGACCAGTACCACGCGGGCACCTCCCCGTTCGTCACGGTGTTCGGCCAGATGGGCCTGCCGTGGATGGGCGACGTCATGAACATGATCGTCATCACCGCCGCGCTGTCCTCGTGCAACTCGGGCCTGTACTCGATCGGCCGCATCTTCCGCACCATGGCCAACAATGGACACGCCCCCAAGTGGCTCACCAAGATGTCCACCCGCCACGTGCCGTACGCGGCCATCCTGGCAATCGGGGCCGTGTACCTCGTGGGCATCCTGCTCAACATCTGGTTGGGCGGTTCGCACGCCTTCGACCTCGCGCTGAACACCGCTTCGATCGGGGTCATCTTCACATGGGGCTCCATCTTCGCCAGCCAGATCGCACTGCGCAAGAAGAAGGGCAACGTCTCCAGCCTCCCCATGCCGGGTTCGCCGTGGACCAGTTGGGTTGGCCTGATCGCACTCTTGGCCATCACCGTGCTGATCGGCATGGACACCATGACGGACAAGGCAACGGGCGAGGTGTTCCTCCTGGGCCTCTGGACCCTGGCCACCATCCCGTTCTTCGCCCTGGTGCTGTGGCTCGGCTGGCAGAAGGTCAAGAACAACGAACCGAAGAGCGAGCTTTTTAGCTGACTCCCGCTTTGTAGCCAAACGACGGCGGGCGCCTCCTCTCAAGGGGGCGCCCGCCGTCGTTGTTGGTTCAGCCCTTCAGGTACTTCGCGAAGTGGTCCTCGATCCGCTGCCAGGCTTCCGGAGCGGCGGCCGGATCGGGTTTGATGCCCATCACCCGCATCAACGGCCGCAGTGGCCGCGGCCCTACAGGGACGTCGTTCATGAAGGCGTGGCCCGCCGTCGGGAATTCCTTGACGTCGTGTTCGATCCCGAGGCTCGTCAGCGCGGCCTCCAACTTTGCGGCCGCTCCCGGCAACGTCCGGTCCTTGCCTCCGTAGTTGCCCACCACCGGGCATGCACCTTCCAAAGCCTGCTCAAGGTTCCGTGGCAATTGGCCGTAGTTCACGGAGGCGGCGTCGAAGTCGTCATGGGCTGTGAGCAGGGCGAGGGCGCCTCCCATGCAGAAGCCGATGACTCCCACTTTCCCGGTGCATCGCGCGTCGTTGCGGAGCCAGGACCGTGCCGTGGACACGTCCGTGAAGGCCCGGCCCGTGCCCGACCCCAGGGAGCGCATGGTCGCCACGAGGCAGCGCCTCGCGCCGCCGTCGCTGTAGAGGTCGACGGCGAGGGTCAAGTAACCGGCCGCGGCGAGCCGTTCCGCGTGCCGCTTCATCACGTCGTCGAGCCCGAAGGCTTCATGGATAAGGACGACGCCGGGAAACGGCCCCTCGCCGTCGGGCTCGGCAAGGTACCCCCGCAGGGTCCGGGAGCCTCCTGCCGCCGCACTGTCCGCGCTCAAGTCGATGTGCACCATGGTGCAATCCTGCCAGACGGCGCAAGCGTCTTTGTCGGCTGTTTTTGTCAGCAGTCGCCGTTAGGCTCGATGCATGGACCACAGCACCACTCTCAGCCAGCACGTCAATGCCACCCGCGAGAAAGTCTGGGCTGTCATCACGGATATTCCCGGCTCGGCCAAGACCCTGTCCGGTGTCAAAGCCATTCAAATGCTTAGTGAGGGCCCCTACGGCGAGGGCACTCGGTGGAAGGAAACCCGCGCCATGATGGGCCGGGAGGAGACCGTGGAAATGCACGTTGCCCAGATCGATCCGCCGCGTGGCACCACGGTCAAAGCCCAGCAGGGCGGTGCGGACTACACCACCCGATTCACCCTGGAAGAGCGCGACGGCGGGACCGAACTGGTGTTGTTCTTCGGCGCCGAGGTCCTCCAGCCGACGTTCTTCAGCAAAGTCATGATGGCCGCGTTCGGAAAGCTCGGGATGAGCATTACGCGCAAGGCGCTCGCGAAGGATCTCGCGGAGATCGCGGCGAAAGCGGAGGCCCTCTGATGGCGGCGGCTGCCAAAGTGACGGCGCCCCGCATCTCCCCGATCAGGCTTGACGAGCTCCGCGACGATCCCGCCCCGGATTTCCAGCGCGGTGAACGGTACGACGGCGTCCGCCTCACCCGCGCGGTGGCCGACGGCGCGGAGCTGAGCGGGGCGGACTTCATCGAGTGTGAATTCAACGGGGTCTCCTTCAACGACGCACAACTGCGCGGCGCGACGTTCCGGGACTGCATCCTGAATGAGCCCTACGCGCCGGTATTCACGGCCGCACGCACCTCGTGGCGCGAAGTGGAGATCAGCAACCCGCGGTGGGGTTCAGCGGAGATGTACGAGGGTGCCTGGCATTCGGTAAAGATCGACGGCGGCAAGCTGGACTTCCTGAACTTGCGTGGATCCAAACTCACGGACGTGGTAATCACGGGCTGCATCATCAACGAGCTCGACCTCGGGTCTTGCACCGCGACGCGCATGGTGCTGAAGGATTGCACCATCGGGACGCTGGATGTCTCAGGGGCCAAGCTCAAGGATGTGGACCTGCGGGGCTCGGACTTCCGGATGATCAATGGACTCGGCGGCCTGTCCGGGGTGGTCATTGACGATTACCAGCTCAGCCTGCTGGCACCCTTGTTGGCCGGACACCTGGGTATCCGGGTGGTCTGAGTGACAGTTGACCGCTAGGTGACGGTATGCCACGCGACGGTTGACCGGCGCGCGGCGCCGTGTAATCTTTATAGAACGAACGGTCGGTAAATTATTCTCCGGCCCCGCTCCCTTCGCGAAGGATGTTCTCATGGTCGAGGCTTTTCTTGTTGGCGGTGCCCGCACCCCCGTAGGCCGTTACGGCGGCGCGCTTTCCGCGGTCCGGCCTGATGACCTGGCAGCCCTCGTGGTCCGCGAAGCCGTGGCCCGTGCCGGCGTCGACCCCGACGCCATCGATGAAGTCATCCTAGGCAACGCCAACGGCGCCGGCGAGGAAAACCGCAACGTCGCCCGCATGGCCACCCTTCTGGCGGGACTGCCCCTCCATATCCCCGGCATCACGGTCAACCGCCTGTGCGCCTCCGGAATGAGCGCCATCATCATGGCCAGCCACATGATCAAGGCGGGTGCTGCGGACATCGTGGTGGCGGGCGGCGTCGAATCGATGAGCCGGGCCCCATGGGTACAGGAGAAGCCCACCACAGCCTTCGCCAAACCGGGCCAGATCTTCGACACGTCCATCGGCTGGCGCTTCGCCAACCCCCTCTTCACCAAGGGAGAGCTGTCCCGCGGCGGCAAGATGACGTATTCCATGCCGGAAACTGCCGAGGAAGTCGCCCGCGTGGACGGCATCTCCCGGGAAGACGCCGATGCCTTCGCCGTCCGCTCCCACGAACGCGCGCTTGCTGCCATCGCCGGGGGCCGCTTCAAGGAAGAGATCGTTCCGGTCACCGTGAAGACCCGCAAGGGCGAAACCGTGGTGGACACGGACGAAGGCCCACGCGAGGGAACCACCATGGAGGTCCTCGCCGGGCTCCGTCCAGTGGTTGCCGGCGGATCCGTTGTCACGGCGGGCAACTCCTCCTCGCTCAACGACGGCGCCTCCGCCATCATCGTTGCGTCCGAGGCCGCCATCGAAAAGTTCGGCCTCACGCCGCGGGCCCGCATCATCGACGGCGGCTCGGCCGGCTGCGAACCGGAAATCATGGGCATCGGCCCGGTTCCGGCTTCCCAGAAAATCCTGGCCCGTTCGGGACTCACGGTCGGCGACCTTGGCGCCGTCGAACTCAATGAAGCCTTCGCGACGCAATCGCTCGCGAGCATGCGGCGCTTGGGCCTGGATCCGGACATCGTGAACCTCGACGGCGGTGCGATCTCGTTGGGGCACCCGCTCGGTTCCAGCGGCTCGCGCATCGCGATCACCTTGCTGGGCCGCATGGAACGCGAGCTGGGCACCGCGGACCGTAAGATCGGCCTCGCGACGATGTGCATCGGCGTCGGGCAGGGCGCCGCCATTCTCCTGGAAGGCATGTAATGGCGTTGAACCCCGAGGAATTCGGAACGTTGCTCATCGAGGAACGCGAGGACCGCGTCACGGTGCTGCTGAACCGACCGGAGGTCCGCAACGCGATCGACCAGCAGATGGTGGACGAACTCCACCAGGTGTGCGACTACCTCGAGCGAGAGCCCAAAATCCTGATCATTGCCGGCGTCGAAGGGGTCTTTGCGTCGGGTGCTGATATCGGCCAGTTGAGGGAACGCCGCCGCGACGACGCCCTGCGCGGCATCAACTCCACCATCTTCGTGCGGATCGCGAAGCTGCCCATGCCCGTCATCGCGGCCCTGGACGGCTATTGCCTGGGTGGCGGAGCCGAACTCGCCTACGCCGCGGACTTCCGCATCGGCACGCCCAGCCTGCGCATCGGCAACCCGGAAACCGGACTGGGCATCATGGCCGCGGCCGGTGCAACCTGGCGCCTGAAGGAACTCGTGGGGGAGCCCATCGCCAAGGAAATCCTCCTTGCCGGGTCAGTCCTCCGCGCCGAGGAAGCCCTTCGCATCAATCTGGTCACCCAGATCCATGAAGCTCCCGTGCTGATGGAAGCGGCCCACAACCTTGCCGACCGGATCGGCCGGCAGGACCCCCTGGCCGTGCGGATCACCAAGTCCGTGTTCCACGCTCCGGCCGAGGCACACCCCGTGATCGACACGTTGGCCCAAGGCATGCTTTTCGAATCGCAAGCCAAGTTCGACCGCATGCAGGCGTTCCTGGACAAGAAGAGCGCCAAGCAATCCAGCGACAACCCGTCCAGCGACAACCCAGACAGGACCTGAAAATGACAGCAACGCCCGCTATCCCGCATGTTGTCGGTGTCCTCGGCGGTGGCCGCATGGGCGCCGGCATCGCCCACGCCTTCCTGATCAAGGGCGCCACCGTGATCGTCGTCGAACGCGACCACGAATCCGCCGCCGGTGCGCAAGCTCGCGTTGCCGAGGCCGTGGCCAAGTCCGCCGCCCGAGGCACCCTGACGGAATCAGCCGAAGAAGCCCTGTCCCGCTTCAGCACCTCAACCGACTACGACTCCTTCGTGCACTGCGGGCTCGTGGTCGAAGCCGTGCCTGAGGACTACGAGCTCAAGGTTGCGGCCCTCAAGGCTGTGGAGGAGCACCTCTCCGCTGACGCCTTCCTGGCCTCCAACACCTCGTCCCTTTCCGTGACCGGCCTCGCTTCGCAACTTCGGAGGCCTGGCAATTTCGTGGGCCTGCACTTCTTCAACCCGGTCCCGGCTTCCACGCTCATCGAAGTGGTCCTGGCCAAGGAGACCTCACCGGAGCTCGCCGCCACGGCGAAAAGCTGGACCGAGGCACTCGGCAAGACCGCCGTCGTCGTCAATGACGCGCCAGGCTTTGCGTCCTCGCGGCTGGGCGTGGCGATCGCACTCGAGGCGATGCGCATGGTGGAGGAAGGCGTGGCCTCCGCGGAGGACATCGATGCGGCCATGGTGCTCGGCTACAAGCACCCCACGGGACCGCTCAAGACCACGGACATCGTGGGCCTGGACGTGCGCCTGGGCATCGCCGAGTACCTGCATTCGACGCTGGGGGAGCGCTTCGCCCCTCCGCAGATCCTGCGCGACAAGGTTGCCCGCGGCGAGCTGGGCCGCAAGACCGGCAAGGGTTTCTTCGACTGGGCGGACTAGCGCTTCCGTGTCTCCCAACTAGTCCCCACCGCCCCCCTCGCCTCGCAAGCTCGGCCAGGGAACCCTGGCGGCATGGGCCCACGCACTTAATGTCGTTTTCGGGCCCCATAACGGCAACAACTGCGAGCTACTTGGGGGGCGAACCGTCACTTGGGTGTCCAGCCTCGGTCCAGGAGCACGGCTCGGACTTTCGCGACGGCGGACCGTGCGTCGTTCTCCATGTGCCGTTTGGAGATCCTCACCAAGTGCCAGCCGGCACGGGCGAAATCCTCTTCGCGGGCGATGTCCCGGACTATCTGGGCCGGCTCGGAATGCGGCTCGCCGTCGTATTCGACCGCTACACGGTGTTCCGGATAGGCCAGGTCCGGTTGACGTACGACGCCGGCGCCTAGCTCGGCGGCTACGTTCAGTTGCGGTTCGGGCAGTCCGGTGTTTTCGAGGGCCAGCCGGAGCCGGGTTTCGGGTGCCGAGTCCGAGCCGATCCGTGCCTGTTCGAGTGCCAAACGGGCCTTGCGGATTCCAGGCGTGCCTTTGTGCCGGTCCAGCATGTCCGCCAATTGTTCCAATGTTGCGTACGGCTTTGCCCTGCCCTCAAACTCGGGCCGAGGGATCCGGACCAGATGGTCGGCAACGACCGTCAGTTCATCCACACTCATCTTCCGGGACACATCAAGCCAGGTCCGGGTGCGCGTGGTGATCAAGAGACCGTCAAGACTGGTGATTTCGTCGTCGAAGAACTGCCCCACATGCCCAACCACACCGGTTCGCCGGGGAATGGCCATGGTGTCTGGACGCGAAATATGGATGCGCGGATCATCGCTGCCTGGCAGGAACCCCGGGAACGACCACAGGGTGAAGGCCGTGGTGTGCGACGCGGCCGAGAACTCGGTCACCGCTGTGAAAGGCCGGACGAAACCGACGTCCGTCGCCTGCCCGGGGACCAATGCGTGGTCCGGAATCCGGATGCCCCGGCTTGGCGAGGGGAGCGATCGGTGCCGCAACCGCCGTCGGCTCACACCGGCGTCGACCGCTTCTTGAAAGGTGAACGGGGCGCACGCCAGCAGCGCCGGCAAGGGTTGCGGGGTCCTCATCGCCCTATCGTTGCAAATCCTGGAACGCCATATTTAGTTATCCACAGGCAATTGCCCCGGCAGCCCAACTAGCTCGCAGTTGTTGTCGTTTACAGCCGCCAAAACGACAACAAATGCGAGCCAGTTGGGTCGGTTAGGCTGGCTGGGTGACTCACATTGCACCCGTGACCCTGGACGGTCGCTTCGTAACCTTGGAACCCCTTAGCCCCGAGCACCACGACGGCTTGGTGGATGCCGCGAAAGACGGCGAGCTGTGGAAGCTCTGGTACACCTCGGTCCCGACGCCGGAGGGCATGGCCGCGGAGATCGACCGCCGGCTCGGGCTGCAGGAGCAAGGATCCATGCTTCCGTTCGCGACCCGGTTGAAGGCGACCGGCAAGCTCATCGGCATGACCACCTACATGAACATCGACGGTGCCACTCCGCGTGTCGAGATCGGTTCCACGTGGAACGCAGCCTCGGCACAGGGCAGCGGGAGCAACCCGGATTCCAAACTGTTGCTCTTGCGTCACGCTTTCGAAACCCTTGGCTGCCCAGCCGTCGAATTCCGTACACACTGGCTCAACCACCAGTCCCGGGAAGCCATCGCACGGTTGGGCGCCAAGCAGGACGGCGTCCTCCGGAACCATTCGCGGACTTTGGACGGAGTGCTCCGAGACACGGTGGTGTTCTCCATCCTCGAACACGAGTGGCCCGCGGTGCGCACCGGGCTCGAGTTCAGGCTCGCGAAGCGGTCCTGAGCCGCGCACCGAACGACCGCGCTCCGGCGCGTTCGCGGCTGACGCCAGCTATTTCTTGAGCGCGCTGTTCACGGCCGTACGGTAGCCCTGGGAGTAGCCGGCGTCGGTGGGATGGAAGTTCTCCAACGCGAGCTCGGGCGGATCCAAAGGCGATGGCTGGGTGTAGTGGATCCACGGATTGTTGGAACCGATGCCGTGCCCGGTGAACCGTTCCGTCACGCTCACATAGCCCACCCCTGCGGCGGAGGCGGCGCCGGCGATGGTCGCATTCAATTGGTCAGCCAATCCGTTCAGGGTGGTGGCCAACTGTTTCTCGGCGGTAGGCATCGTGGGGCCGACGGTGAACAAGCGCGGGTAGCCGGTCAGCACAATGTCGGCGTGGGGTGCCTTTTGCCGGATGGACTGGACCATAGCCACGATGTTGCCGGGTAGCGCGGGCAGGGCGTTCGCCACGCCCTGCACGGCCGAAGCGCAGGCCAGGGCATCGGCACTGGTGCATGCCACCGCCACAACTCCCGTGCCGACGTCGTTGCCACCAACAGTCACCGAGACTTCGGTAGCGGACCCCAGGGCGATCGCGACAGGATCGGCGGGGGACAGGTTGTCCAGACCTGCCTTGACGGCAAGCGACGTAGCGCCGAAGCAGCCCAGGTTCAGCCCGCCCAAAAGGGCGGCGTAACTGTCCAGGCTCTGATGGCAGCCCGGGAACGAGCCCGGAGCCGGACTGCTGCCGCCCGTGCCGGCAGCATAGGAATCGCCCAGGGCGACATAGACGTCGGCCGGTTTCGTTGTAGTCGCCTGTGCGGGTCCCGTTCCGAGTCCCACCAGGAGTACGACGACGGCGACGGCGCCCGCCAGGCGGCCACACCGGCGTCGCGAATTAGCTGCTTGCATGATTGATATCCCCCTCGTGTCGATCTGCAGTGCCGCTTGGCGGCGCGGGCCACCCCAGCCCGGCAGTCTTGCGGCCAGACTACGCGAGCTGCGGGCCCACGACTACGGAAACCCAACTAGCTGACAGTTGTTGTCGTTATGAGGGCTCAAAACGACAACAACTGCGAGTTAGTTGGGTCGGCTACGGCGGGGGTCAGGTGGGTTGGTGGGCTGGAGGGGTGAGGGCGGTGCGGACCGAGGTCCAGGACTTGAGGACCTCCAGTACGTCCGGGTCGCGTTCCGTCAGGACGGCCTGGGAGTACGATTCCTCGAGCAGCGCGTCCACGGAAATGCGGGTGCCGGTGGATGCGCTGAGCATGGCCGCTTCCACCATGGCCAGGCTCATGATGTTCTGGTGGACCTGACCCATGGGAGTGTTCCCTGTGCGCAGGGCAGTCACGAAGTCACGCAGCGAACCGGCGATCTCCTGCCCGGGATCGTCGCCGCCGGGGCCCGAATCAGCGCCCAACGAGGACACAGGTTCGCTGTCGCCGTCCCACAGGACCGTGCCGTGTTCGCCGCTGATCCGCCACGCGGCGTTCCACGAGGTCTCCTGGCCAGGGCTGCACCAGCTCCCGGTGAACACGAAGCGCTCCCCACCGGTCATTTCGAAGATGGCGGTGGCGCCTGCGTCACCGCGGTACCAGCTCCAGGCCGGGTTGTATTCCTCGCAGAACACCGAGACGGGGTCCGCGTCGAGCAGGAACCGGGCCATGTCGAACTGATGGATGGCCATGTCCAGCAGCAACGGGTGGTCCATGGCATCCCGGAATCCGCCGAAATGCGGTGCCTTGAAGAACTCGGCGGAGACAATCCCCACGCTGCCTAGAGAAGCAGAAAGCCGTTTGGCCTCGAAAAGATGCCTGTTGTACCGGCGCGACTGGCTGACCATGAACAACTGGCCGCTAAGCTCCGACGCCGCGGCTAGCGACAGCCCCTGGGCCACGGTGGAAGCCACGGGCTTTTCGCCGAGCACGGGCAGCCCTGCCGCAAGCGCCTCCGTGGTCACCGGATGGTGGGCTACCGGAACGGTGACGTTGATGACCGCTTGGGCGCCGACGTCGGACGCCAACTGTGCGGTCCCGGAGCCCACCGGCAGATCGGGACGCCCGATCGCCGCCGCGCCGGCGCGGGCGGCGTCCAGGTCCAGGTCGACGATGCCCGCTAGTTCCACGAGCGGGGACTCCTGCACCGTCCGGAGCCACGCGCGGCCCATGCCCCCGGCGCCGAGGACGACGACGCGAAGGGGAGTGCCGTCGTCGGGAAGGGTGGCGAAACGGGTACTCATGCGTTGGCTCCCTGGTAGCTCTTGCCGTTGAAGAAATCGTTGGTCTCGTAGCGCAGCAGCTCGGGGTGGGCGCGCTCGGGCCGATCGGTGACTGCCCATTCGACGGCGTTGGAGATGACCCGGCGGACGTCCTTGTGGTGGTAGACCGGGTAGTCCTGGTCGCCGGGGCTGAAGAAGAAGATCTTGCCGTGGCCGCGGCGGAACGTGCAGCCCGAGCGGAAGACCTCGCCGCCGCTGAAGGAACTGATGAACACGAGCTCCTCCGGAGTGGGGATGTCGAAGAACTCGCCGTACATTTCCTGCTGGTCGATCACGATGGGGTGCGGCACGCCCTTAGCGATGGGGTGGGTGGGGTCCACAGTCCAGACCAGTTCGCGGTCCTGCTCACTGCGCCAGCGCAACGTGCATGAGGTGCCCATGAGCTTGGTGAAGATCTTGGACCAGTGCCCCGAATGCAGGACGATCAAGCCCATCCCGGACAGGACGTGGCGGTGCACGCGCTCGACGATCTCGTCGTCCACATCACCGTGGGACATATGCCCCCACCAGGTGAGGACGTCCGTGGTGGCGAGGACTTCCTCGGTAAGGCCGTGCTCGGGCTCGTCGAGGGTGGCGGTGCGGACGCTGGCCTTGTCGCCGAGGTTCTCCTCGATGCCGGCCTTCACGGCTCCGTGCATGCCTTCCGGGTAGAGGCGCGCAACCAGTTCGTCGCGCTTTTCGTGCTGGTTTTCGCTCCAGACGGTGACGCGGATTGGTTCAGACATGGTTTCTCCTTTGTTGATGTTGAAGGGCGGTCTACTTAACCGCTCCACTGGCCGTGCCCGCCGCGATGTACTTCTGCGCCGCGACCAGCAGGATGATGGCCGGGATGGAGGCGAGGACGGCCGTGGCCATGACGGAGCTCCAGTCGTTCACGTAGGCGCCGATGTACTGGAAGATTCCCAGCGTCACGGGCCGCACGGCCTCCGTGGTGGTCAGGGTCAGGGCGAACAGGAAGTCGCTCCAGGTGAACAGGAAAGTGAAGAGCCCCGCGGTGATGAGCGAGTTCCTGCTCAGTGGCACCACGATGGACCAGAACGCCCTCACATGCCCGGCACCGTCTACTCGGGCCGCCTCGATGACCGACGCCGGCATGCCGTTCATGAAGGCCCTGATGATGAGGATCGCGAACGGGATGCCATGCGCGGAGTCGGCCAGGATCAGGCCCGGAATGGAATTGAGCAGGCCAAGATCGTTGTAGGCCGTGTACAGCGCGTTGGCCACCACGATCCCCGGGATCATCTGGCTGATCAAGATCGCGAAGAGCACCACGCCAGCGCCCTTGACCTTGAAATAAGCCAAGGCATAGGCCGCCGGGGCCGCGATGGCCAGGCTGAGTACCACGCTGCCGAGCGAGATCACCAGGCTGGTGGCCAGGTTCCCGCCCTGCTCGCTGATGGCCGTGGCGTAGCCCGTGAAGTCCGGCTTGAGCGGCAGCCACGAGGTTTCCAAGGTGGTGCCGTTGGGCTGCAGCGAAGCGTTGACCATCCAGTAGACCGGGAACAGCATGATGGCCAGGAAGACGATGGCCAGGACGGTGTAGCCCCACTTTTTGCGCTCGGGTCCGGTCCCGGAGCGAACCGGTCCGGCGCCTTTGCGCGCGCTCCCTTTCCGGGCGTTCGTTTTCCGCGCGCTCGCCGGCGCCGAACGGCGGGTGGTGATTTTCGTCGTCGTCATGGTTTCCTCACTCATCGACGGACCGTCGGCTGGCACGCAAGTACAGGACCGCGAAGACCAGCGAAATGACCACCAGGACGTTGCCCAGCGCGGCGCCCTCGCCGAATTTGAACTCGTGGAAGGACAGATCGTAGGACTGGGTGGCGATGGTCTCGGTCGAATTCGCCGGGCCGCCGTTGGTCAGGCCCAGGATGATGTCCAGCACCTTGAGGGTGTAGACGACGCCGAGCACCAGGACCACGCTCACCACCGGACGCAGCATCGGCCAGGTGATGTGCCGGAACGCCTTCCAACCGGTGGCGCCGTCCAAGGAGCCGGCCTCGTAGAGCTCATCCGGTATTTCCTGGAGGCCGCCATAGAGAATGGTCAGATTGAACGGGATGCCGATCCAGATGTTCACCCCCACCACGGCGATCAGCGCCAGCGAGGTGCTGGTGAGCCATGGAACGCCCGTGTTCACGATGTGCATCTCTCCGAGGAAGCGGTTCAAGGCTCCGCTGTCCTTGTCCAGGATCCATCTCCACACGGCGCTGGACACGATGAGCGGCAGCAACCAGGGGAGCAAGAGCAGCGAACGCAGGATTCCGTTGAGCGGGAACTTGCGCTGGAAGAAGATCGCCAGCGCCAGCCCGATCACGAACTGGCCCAGTATGGATCCCAGCGTGAACAGCGCTGTATTCACCAAAGATGTTGAAAACAACGACGACGACAGCACCTTCGCGTAGTTCGCCAACCCCACCCAGGGGGCCTCGCCCGTGAAGAACGTGGCCGTGGTGTAGTCCTGGAAGCTCATCACGATGTTCTTGACCACGGGGTAGCCGAAGAACAGCGCCATGTAGGTCACGGCAGGGACCAGGAACAGCCACTGGAAGAGGCGCTCGCGGCGTTTGCGGCTGCGCCGGCGCGGTGACTGGATTGCCTCCTCGGCCCGGGTGTTGTCCGAGCCGGACTTTGCGCGCGCTGTGGCCTGCTGGTTGGCGCGCCACTTGGCCTGCGACTTGGCCTGCGCTCTGGGTTGCGACGAATCAGTTGTGAGGGACATGTCCAGCCGCTTACTGGCCTTGGGCTTGCTTGAGGGCGTCGGCGGGGGAGGCCTTGCCCGTCAGCGCGGTCTGGATTGCGGTGTAGATCTTGGTCGCCTGTGCCGGCCATCCTTCTCCGAGTTCGCCGGTACGGGCCCGGGCTGTCTTGATGAGGTCGGTGAAGGTGGCGAGCTTGGGGTTGTCGGTGGCGAACTTTGCGGCCAGCGAGGTCTTGGACGGGATAGTGTTGCGGACCTTGGCCATGGCCAGCTGGTTTTCGTCGCTGTTCATGCAGGCCACCACTTCCGCGGCCTTGGCCTGATGGGCCTTATTGCCTGTCTGCGGAACGGTCCACACTTCGCCGCCAAGCGGGGCAACGGCTGTCTGGCTGGCGTCACGGACCGGAATCTTCACGACGCCGTATTTCAGCGCGGTGTTCTTGTCGAGCGCCGGGATCTGCCAAGGGCCGTTGACCATCATGGCTGCCTTGCCTGCCATGAACTGGTCCTTGACGTCTGCCTGGGTCCAGTTCAGCGCCGAGGAGGACACGGATCCGTCCTTGACGAGGTCGGTCCAGAGCTGGAGGGCCTGGGCTGTCGCTGGGGTGTCGATGTTCTTCTCGTCGCCTCCGTTGGACCACATGACAGGAAGGAACTGCCATGTGCCCTCGTAGGTCGGGTTGGCGTTGAAGGCCAGGCCATACTGCTCGCCTGAGGTGAGCTTGGTGGCCGCCGTCTTTAGCTCGTCCCACGTGGTGGGCGGGGTGACTCCGGCCTTGGCCAGAATGTCCTTGTTGTAGAAGAGCGCGATCGTGTTCACGGTGGGGGCGAGCCCGTACACCTTGTCCTTGTAGGTGCCGGCGCTCAGGACACCGGGCGCGAAATCGGCGGTGCTGATGTTGAAATCGGACAGTGGAGCCAGCGCTCCGGTAGCGGCAATCTGTTGCAGGTCCGGATTGTCGAGCATGAGTACATCCGGAAGCGTCTTCGAAGAGGACTGCTGGAGCACCTTGGAGATCAAGGACTTGCCCGGCACGGTCTCTCGTTTGATCGTGACGCCTGCCTTGGTGCCGCAGGCGGTCAGGGCGTCGCCGATGAAGGACTTGTCCGGCTCGTTGTTGTAGTAGTCCATCACGGAGATTTCCTTCACGGCATCCGTGGAGGAGGCGGAGGTAGTGGTGCCGCAGCCCGAGATGGCGAGCGGGAGGCCGACGAGAGCGGCCACGGCCAGGGCGAGCGGGCGGCGTGTCCTGATAGCTGACTTCATTGTCTGTTCCTTTGTTGGTGGAGGAAGGGAATGGTGCGTTTGTTGATGGGAAGTGGATTATCGAATCATCGATGCGTATCGACGATGCTGAAACGAACGGAGTAACGGAGTAACGACCTGCGATGAAAAGCGTTGACGCGGTGGATCAGGGGTGGCGATTCACTGCGGACGGAGGGTGCTTGAACGGTGCGTGATGACCGTGGGTACCAACTCCAGGGATTCGTGTGGTCCGTGGGAGTCGGTTTCGAGGAGTTGGCACATGATTTTGACTGCCCGGCGGGATACTTCAGCCGGGCGCAGATCGATGGTGGAAAGCGGTATGGGTTGGAGCTCGGCGAGGGTGGGGGAGGCGCTTCCGATAACAGAAACGTCCAGCCCCAGGGTCAAACCGCGGCTGCTCAAGTCGCGGCGCAGAATGTCTTGGATGGTGCGGTCGGGAGCGATGAATGCGGGCTTGCCGGTGGTGCCGGCGAGGGCCTTGTCCACCGATTCGGAGATGGTGGCGCGGTCGGTCCCGCCGGGAAGGTGGAGCACGGTCACGCCCAGTGCTTTGGCCGCGACGTCCGTGCCGTGCAAGAACCGGTCGACGTAGTTCACGTGGCGGTCCATCACTGCGGGCTGCCAATCAATAACGGAAATCACGGAGTGGCCTGCGGCCGCAAGATCCCGGACGCAGTGTTCACCGGCCATTTCGAAGTCGGCGTCGATGCAGACCAGCCCGGACGGATCGCGGGGGATGCCGATCAGCACCACCGGGACGTTCAGGCTGCGGGCCACCGGGAGACGCTCGTCCTCGTCCTCAACCTGCATGAGGATCAGGCCGTCGCAAATCTGCTGCCCGACCACGCGGCTCAGTCCGGCGGCGCCTTCGTCGTCGGTGACCAGGAGAATGTCGTGGTCGAATTGCCGGGCCGTGCTGGCAATGACCGAGACGAACTCCATGATCGATCCCATTTCCAGCTCCGGGATGAACGGAATGACCAGGCCGATGACCCGGGTCTTGCGGCTTGCCAAGGCGCGGGCGCCGGCGTTGGGCTGGTAAGTCAACTGCTCGATGGCGGCCTCGACCTTTTTCCGGGTCTTCTCGGAAATGGGCCGCTTGCCGCTGAGCACGTACGAGACGGTGCTTTGGGCTACGCCGGCAGCCTGGGCGACATCCTTGCTGGTGGGCACGTTCCAGGCCTCCTTGCCGGGTTCAGTGGGTCTTGGTGATGCGTAGTTCGTCGATACGCATCGTCGATGCGTATCGAGAAAGAGTATGACATGGATCACGTAAGACCCGCAAGACCCGACCCCCGCTCACATATCCCGCCCTTCCTCCCGACCCCCGCTCACATATCCCGCCTTCCGAGCAAACCCTCGCTCACATATCCCGCCTTCCGAGCAAACCCTCGCTCACCTATCCGGCGTGTGGTTAGCTGTCCGGTATGGATGGGATCTCAACCGCCGCCAAGCAGCGGGGCGTCCATTGGGACGGTGCGGTGAACGCCTGGCACATCGCCGGAGGCTTGTACCGGATGGGTCGGCGGGAATGGCTCACCGATCTCGGGTGGCAGCAAATGTACGACGCCGGCATCCGCACCGTGATCGATCTGCGGACCCTTCGCGAGCAGCAGCCCAGGGAGGTTGATCCCGAGGTTTCGGCGGATGCGACTGCTCGCTTCGAGATCGTCCATTGCCCCACCGAAGATCCGGAGGACAAGGAGTTCACCGAGCGCTTTGGCCCGTACCTGAAAGACCCTGCCCACTACGCCGACTATGTGCGGCTCTTCCCGGACAGGCTCGCCGCGGTTTTCAAGGCCATCGCCGCGGCACCCGGCGGTGTTGTAGTGCATTGCGCTGCCGGGCGTGACCGTAGCGGAATCATCGCCGTGATGCTGCAGAACCTGTCCGGAGCCGGCGACGAGGAAATCGTGCGCGGTTACCAGCAGGGAATGCGCGGAATCAACGAGCGCCACCGCCACCACCGCGCCCCGCACGCCCACGATCCCTTTCTCGAGGAAGACGCACTCGAGGCCTTGCTGGCATCGCGCAGCGTGAGCCTGTTGGAATTCGCGCATTCCTTGGACGCAGCTACCTTCCTGAGAGCGAACGGCGTCTCTAAGGCAGAAATTTCCGCCATCCGAGCGAAACTCAACGCTCCGGCGCGGTAGAACGCGGTAGAAGCAGCGTCCCGGCGGGCATCTAGTGTGCAGATCGGGCCTCTCATGTATTCTGGGTTGTATTACCGAACGGCCGGTCAGTAATTTGCGGCCGTTCAGTCCATTTCGTGCCCGTGCCTTGGAAGGACCCGTCGACGATGACCAGTACCGCAGTCGCTCCGGAAGCCACAACCGTTGAAACCGTGCCCAGTTTCGTCCAGGGCGAGTGGTGGACCCCCAGCGCAGAAGCCTCAGCTGGCGTCCCCGTCCGCGACGCCAGCACAGGCGAGATCCTCGCAACGGTCAACACCGACGGACTGGACCTTGCCGGCGTCGTGAACTACGGGCGCACGGTGGGCCAGCGCGAGCTCGGCAAGCTCACCTTCCACCAGCGCGCCCTCAAGGTCAAGGAACTCGCCCAGTACCTGAACGGCCGCCGCGAAGAGTTCTACACCTCGTCCTTCAAGACCGGCGCCACCAAGATCGACTCGATGGTGGACATCGACGGCGGCATCGGCGTGCTCTTCACCTTTGGTTCCAAGGGCCGCCGCGAACTGCCGAACTCGCAGGTTGTAGTGGACGGACCCATGGAAGTCCTGTCCAGGGACGGTTCCTTCGCCGGTGAGCACATCTACACCCGCATCCCGGGCGTCGCGGCGCAGATCAACGCCTTCAACTTCCCCGTGTGGGGCATGCTCGAGAAGTTCGCGCCTGCATTCATCGCTGGCGTCCCCACCATCGTCAAGCCAGCCACCCCCACCGGTTACGTTGCCGCCGTCGTGGTCAAGGCGATCGTCGAGTCGGGCATTCTGCCGGAAGGCTCGCTGCAGCTCATCTCGGGATCCGCCCGCACCCTGCTGGACCACCTCGACTACCGCGACATTCTCGCCTTCACCGGTTCCGCCTCCACCGCCAACTCGCTCAAGTCCCACGCCAACGTGGTCCAGGGCGGCGTCCGCTTCACCTCCGAAACCGACTCCCTCAACGCGGCCATCCTCGGACCCGACGCCGTGCCCGGCACCCCCGAGTTCGACGCCTTCATCAAGTCGGTCGTCACCGAAATGACGGTCAAGGCCGGTCAGAAGTGCACCTCGATCCGCCGCACCATCGTGCCCCAGGCGCTGGTGTCCGACGTCGTCTCCGCCATCGGCGCGCGCGTGGACGAGCGCGTCGTCGTCGGCGACCCCAGGGCAGAGGGCGTCACGATGGGCGCCCTCGCGTCGCTCGAGCAGCTCGCCGACGTCCGCGCGGCAGTGCAGTCAATGCTCGACGCCGGTGGCGAGCTCGCGTACGGGACGCTGGATTCGCCGTCGGTCACCTCGCTGGATGGCACCATCGGCGTCGTGGAGGGCGGCGCGTTCATGTCGCCCGTTGTCCTGAGCTGGGCCGACGTGGACTCGGAAGCCGTCCACTCGCTCGAGGCTTTCGGTCCGGTGTCGTCCGTGATCGGCTATTCGGACCTCGACGACGCCGTCCGCCTCGCCGCCCGCGGTGGCGGCTCCCTGGTGGCCTCCGTGTGCACCAACGATCCTGCTGTCGCCCGGGAATTGGTGACGGGAATCGCGGCACACCACGGCCGTGTCCTGATGCTCAACCGCGAGGACGCCCGCTCGTCAACCGGGCATGGTTCGCCTGTGCCGCACCTGGTTCACGGTGGGCCGGGCCGCGCCGGTGGTGGCGAGGAACTCGGTGGTATCCGTTCCGTCATGCACCACATGCAGCGCACCGCGATCCAGGGCTCGCCGAACATGCTCACTGCCGTGACCGGCGTCTGGCACACGGGCGCGGACCGCAACTTCACAGTGGAGACCGAAGGTACGCACCCGTTCCGGAAGTCGCTGGCAACCCTGCGGATCGGCGACGCCGTGCGGTCCGAACTGCGGCAGGTCACCCTGGACGACATCACGGCCTTCGCCAACTCCACCGGCGACACCTTCTACGCCCACACCAACCAGGAAGCAGCCGAAGCCAATCCGTTCTTCCCGGGAATCGTGGCGCACGGGTACCTGCTGCTCAGCTGGGCCGCCGGCCTGTTCGTGGAGCCGGCACCGGGCCCCGTCCTGGCCAACTACGGCCTGGAGAACCTGCGCTTCATCACTCCCGTTGCCGCCGGGGATTCGATCCGGGTCACGCTTACGGCCAAGAAGATCACTCCGCGCGAGACCGACGAATACGGCGAAGTAGCCTGGGACGCCGTCCTGACCAACCAGAACGACGAAATCGTAGCCACCTACGACGTCCTGACCCTCGTGGAGAAGTAGCCTCCCCTACCGACGCTCGCTCACCTATGTGGGGGTTTGGCCGGACGCTCGCTCACTTGTGTGGGTGTTTGGCCGGACGCTCGCTCACGTGTGTACTGCATACGGAACGCTCCCCTCACTGGGGAGCGTTCCGGACCGATGTTCGTTTTATTGCCCGGGGGCGCGGTATGTCGGGGTCTTCTTGGCAGCTTCGTCGAGATCCTCCACCGTCATGAGCGGCTTCAAATGCAGGCGCACAGCGCCTGTCGCATTGATCATGAGTGAGAGGGCGGCGGCGCTAGCCGCGTCCGGGATCTCGAAGACTCCGACGACGTCGGTCTCCCCGAAAGCGTAGTAGAAACTCTCAAGCGATCCGTCTACGGATTTGAGTGCATCGACCACAGCATCGCGGCGCTTGGTGCCACCCTCGCGCAACAGCCCCTTGATTCCGTCGCCTACGTAGTTTGCTTCGAATAGATATTTGGTCATTGTCTTCCCGTCCCGTGATGTCCAGGACTCGGGCCTCCTAAGGTGCTCCCATCACCCGTTGAGGGAAGGTCCCGGAGTTGTTCCCCTGCGAGGGGGCTGTGCACATAGTAGGCCGAGGCTGTCGCCCTGACAACGGTCTAGGCGGACGCGCGGCCAGAAGGTCTTTCCGATCCCGCTCGGCGTAAGATTTTTTGCGTAGGAGGTGGCGAAATGAACCTAGCACTCAGGACAGCCACAACCGTCTTGCCCGTCGACGACGTGGACCGAGCCCGCAGCTTCTACGCGGAGAAACTCGGCCTCCCTCATCGCGGCAAGACGTGGGATGGAAATGATTTGTTCGGCATCGACGGCGGTCCCATGCTGCAGTTGATGCCCATCAAGGACGGCATGCACTCGTCGCACACTGCCCTTTCCTTTGAAGTCAGCGACATCGAGCGGACAGTCGACGAAATGGAGGCGAACGGCGTCGAATTCCGGGATTACGATCTCCCGGATCTCAAGACAGAACACCACATTTGTACCACCGACGCCGACCGTTGCGCCTGGTTCATGGACACGGAAAACAACGTCCTTTGCGTCCATGAAAGTTTGGGTATCCAGGCCGAATACCAGCTCTGAAAAGCATCACAGCACCACGCAGAACGCCCGCTCACTTTTTAGTGAGCGAGCGTTCTGCCAATTGGGGATATATGTGAGCGGGCGTCGGTTGAAAGGGCCGTATATGTGAGCGAGCGTCGGTTGAAAGTGCCGTATATGTGAGCGAGCGTCTGAGGGGGCAGGGGGAAGCCAGGGGCGACCTACGCCGAGGCGTGGAGGCCGTCGAACGCCATGGTGATGACGTCGTCGGCCAGGCGCTGCGGGGAGAGCGAGCCGCCCGGTTTGTACCACTCCACGATCGAGTTGATGGTCCCGAACAGGAGCCGGGTCACGGTGCGGGGGTCGATGTCCTGGCGCAGCGTGCCTTCTTCGCGGGCGGCCGAGATCAACGCGGCCACCTTGTGGTCGAAGGCACGACGCCGTTCCAGGGCATCGCGCTCAATGTCGGTGTTGCCGCGGAGACGCAGGAGCAGCGTGACGAACGGCAGCCGGTCCACCAGCACGGCGATGGTCTGCCGCAGGACGAACTCAAGGCGTGCATCGGCCGCCCCGGTAACAGCCTCGGGCTGTTCCAGGATGGCCTCGAGCCCACCCAGTGCGTGCTCGAGGGCGAGCTTCAGGAGGTCGCCCTTGGACGGCACGTGGTGGTAAATGGCTGATTTTGAGATGCCCAGGTTTTCGGCCAGAATGCCCATGGATGTGGCGTCGTAACCGTGGCGGTTGAAGACGTCGACGGCGATGAGCAGCACTGATTGCTGGTCGTATCCGGGGCGTCCCCGCTTGGTTACTGTTTCACTAGGCATGCTGGCCATTTTCTCATGAACGGTCGGTTGATTCGCGCACGCGCCCGGCCACGTTACCTCTTGGGTCGCATGTCGTAGACGCGGCGCAGCTTGCCGTTGGAGCGCTCAAGCGAACCCGGCTCCACGACGTCCACCACGCACGAAGAACCCACGTGGATCTTGATCTGTTCGCGCAGGGCGTGTGCCGCCGTCGTGCCCGCCTCGACCGAAACGTTCTCGCGGCGCTCAATCTTGACCGTCAGCGAATCCATGCGCTTGCCTTCGGGGCGGGTGAGCTCGAGCTGGAAGTGCGGGCTGAGCTCGGGGATGCGTAGGGCGATCTCCTCGATCTGTGAAGGGAAGAGGTTCACGCCGCGCAGGATGATCATGTCGTCGCTGCGTCCGGTGATGCGGCCCATGCGGCGGTGCGCGGGGCGGGCGGTGCCGGGCAGCAGACGGGTGAGGTCCTTGGTGCGGTACCGGATGATCGGCAGCGCTTCCTTGGTGAGCGAAGTGAAGACGAGTTCGCCCGGCTCGCCGTCGGCCAGCACGGCACTTTCCCCGCGGGAGGGATCGAACGGATCGATGATTTCGGGGCGGAAGTGGTCTTCCCAGATGTGGCAGCCGTCCTGGGTCTCCACGGCCTCGCCGGCGACGCCCGGGCCCATGACTTCCGAGAGCCCGTAGATGTCGCAGGCCTTGATGTTCATGGTGGTTTCGAGCTCATGCCGCATTTCCTCGGTCCACGGTTCGGCTCCGAGCACGGCGTACTTGAGCGAGGTCGACGCCGGATCCACACCCATGTGCGCCATCGCGTCGGCGATTGTGAGCAGGTAAGTCGGGGTCGCCAGGATCGCGTCCGGCTTGAAGTCCTGGATCAGCTGGATCTGGCGTTCGGTCTGGCCGCCGGACATCGGGATGACGGTGCAGCCGAGCGCTTCGGCACCGGCGTGGGCGCCCAAACCGCCGGTGAACAGGCCGTAGCCGTAGGCGTTGTGGACCTTCATGCCCGGCCGGACGCCGGAAGCGCGGAGCGAGCGGGCCACCAGCGTGGCCCAGTTGGCGAGGTCGTTCTTGGTGTACCCGACGACGGTTGGCCGGCCAGTGGTTCCGGAGCTCGCGTGGATGCGGGCTACTTCGTCTTGCGGTACGGCGAACATGCCGAAGGGGTATTCCTGGCGGAGGTCTTCCTTGGTCGTGTACGGGAACTTGCCTAGATCGGACAGTTCGCGGAGATCGGAAGGGTGGACGCCGGCGTCGTCGAACTTGCGCTTGTACAGTGGCACGCGATCGTAGGCGTAGGCCACGGTGTGCTGGAGGCGGCTCAGCTGCAAGGCCTCGAGCTCGTCGCGGGAAATGGTTTCTTCGCGATCTAGCTGTGCAGTGTTAAGCGGTGCGTCGGGAGCGGCGACGGTGTTCTGTGTCATTGTCTTCCTACTTCTTGGAGATGGTGCGGCTGCGGCCACGGAACTCGGCGATGAGCTCGCCGTAGCTGCCCGGTTCTTCGGGCGACCCGACGGCGGAAGGTTCGCTTGCGTCGGCCGCGAAGATTTGGATGTCGTACAGGCCGCTGCGGCCGTTGTTGGCGCGACGGTTCGCGACGGCGGTGATCACCTGGCCTTGATAGGCCGGCTTGAGGAAGTTGATGTCGACGCCGGCGGCGACAGTTATGGTGTCGGCTTCCGACGGCGAGGGGTTGGCCGGGTTGCATGCCAGTGCAAAAGCTGAATCGGCGAAGGCGAAGATCATTCCGCCGTGGGCCATTCCGAAGCCGTTGAGCATTTCCTGCCGGAGCTTCATGCGGACGGTGGCGTGGCCGTCGTCGACCTTGAGTACCTCCAGGCCCATCCACTCGGAGGCGTAGTCGTTCTTGAGAATCTGGTGCTGCGCTGCGCCAGAAAGGGTGGTCTCAACCATGCGTCATTGCCTCCAGCTTTATTTACCGAATGTTCATTAGGTAATCCCAGTTTGCTTGAACTGTCAAGAGGAGATCGCTCGGCGGGAGGGATCCAGACCCCCAAAACCCCGACGTAGTAGCCTCGAGTCATGCCGCTCATCGAACTGCCCATCCGGACCCCGAGGCTCGTGCTTCGCAGGTTCGAGGCCACTGACCTGGAGCGATTCCACGCCTACCAGTCGCTACCCGAGACGGCGCGCTTCCTGCTCCGGCAGGAATTGACCCTCACGCAGTCCATGGAAGCGTTGGGCCGCTACGCCAACTTCTCTTTCGAACAAGAGGGCGACTGGGTGTGCCTCGCCATAGAGCGCGCGGACGCGGCGGGCTTGCTTGGCGAAGTGGTGCTCAAGTGGCTGCCGGGCACGGGGCAGGCCGAAATCGGCTGGATCTTGGCACCGGAAAGCCGAGGCCAGGGCTACGCCGCAGAAGCGGCCGAAGCCGTGCTCCGCCTGGGTTTTGAAACCCTCATGTTCCACCGGATCGAGGCCAAGCTGGATGCCCTGAACACCTCGTCGTCGGGATTGTGCGAACGGCTTGGGATGCGCCGCGAAGCCGAGCTCGTGGACAACTGGCATTACAAGGGCCAATGGTCCACCGAAGTCATCTACGCGATGCTTGACTCGGAGTGGCGCGCGCGGAAATAGCGCCCGCTGCGAGCTGCTTGGGGGACGGTCATGGTGCGGGCTCCAGTTCTTTCTCGGGTGCGATGGATGCGGTTGCCCGGGAGAGAAGGATGACGCCGGCCAATGCGGCCGCGCCACCGAGGAGCGAGGCGACACCCGGGACTTCGCCGAGCAAAATCCACCCGAGCAGCAGGGACAGCACCGGCACGACGTACAGGAGAGAACCGCCCTCTGCCACGCTGGTCCGCGAGAGCGAAACGTTCCAGAAACCGTAGCCCACCACGGTGCAGATCACCACGAGCACGGCCAATGCCAGCCAAGCGTTCCACGTGAACTCGGACGGCGTCGCTGCGAACCGGGCGGTCGGCAGGGTTGCCACTCCGCCGATGAGGGATCCCCAGAAGACCACTTCGAGCGGAGGGACGCGTGCCAGCAGGGGCTGCTGGACAATGAGGAATGCCGACAGGAGAAGTGCGGCTGCCACGATGTACAAGGCATCGCCGTTGAAGCCGACGGCCGCGGAATCGCCCAGCGTAATGGCTACGACGCCTGCTACGGCAAGCAGCATCCCCCAGTAGCCCAGGCCCGACGTTCTCTCCCGCAACATCAGATGACCGAGGACGAACGCGAAGACGGGCGAGATATTCAGCAGGAGACTCGCTGTTCCGGCCGGAACGGTTGTCTGCCCGAGGTTCAGGAGCAGGCCGAAGCCCGCATACCCCAGTAATCCCGCGACAAGCATCCTCGGAATGTCACCACCCCGCAGCGTAAGCCGCTGCCGCCGGATCAGCAGCACCAAGCCAAGCACGACGGCGGCACCCAAGTAGCGCAGCGGCGTCAGGTCCTGGGGGTCCATCACTTTCAGGGCCTCTCGGGTAGCCACGTATGTGGGCGCGGAGGACAGCACCATCAGCACATCTGGTCTTCGGTACCATCCGGTCAAAATTGGGGCCTTCCCGGTGAAATGGCCCTTTGCTACAGGGCGGTTATTCAGGGAACTATTGCTCTCCCGGACGATTTATTCGTACAGTACATGAATTAGATCGTTCGCGGAAGAAATAGAGAGCCACTATTCTTTGAAGAGACCTTTGAGAAGCGCATCAGTCGGACATCGGCCTGAGCAGGGGAAACGAGGACGAGCGACATGACGGCGACCGCCAAGGACCACGAAGAGCGGCCCCGCGCCAAGACTGCCGGCGAACGGCAGCGGCACCCTACTGAAGTGCGGCGCCAGCTGGTTGTTGACGCCGCGCGGGACCTGATCGCGGACAAAGGACTGTTCAATGTCCTGATCCGCGACATTTCAAAAGCCTGCGGAGTGTCACCCGGGACCATCACCTACCATTTCAAGAGTCTCGACGAAGTCCTGATGGAAGTAGTCAAGGCGGAAACCGCAGACTTCTACGTTCCGCTGCAGGAGAGCGCCAGAGGATCCGGCGACCCCACTAGGGAACTGCTGTATTTCCTCGAGGGGATGTTCGGCTCCGACGCGAATTCCCGCAGGCACTGGCTGATCTGGTTCGATTTCTGGTCCGCTGCGGCCAGGGACGAAGCCTACGGACGCTGGATGGGCGAACACTACGACGGCTGGCGCAGCGCCTTGCGCGAGATCACCGAGCGCGGCGTCAGCGAGGGATCCTTCGTCTGTGACGATCCCCAAGGTTTCGCCATCGAGACGGCAGCCATGGTGGATGGCCTCGCCGTCCAGTGCTATGCGCGGGGTTCGTCCCTTCCGGTGGAAACATCGCGGAACCTGCTTATCGCGTTCGTGAGGCGCGAGCTCCAGATCGGGTGAGCAGTGCGACCAGGAAGAGTGCCGGAAACAGCCCCGCAGCGATCTCCGCACGGGCCGCGCACGCGCTCGTGAAGCGGACTTACGCCGACATGCGCGAGAATAGCAGGTACCGCTGGTGTTAAGGTGGGCTGAGCATAAGAGAGATGGGGATCTTGACGTGGGCGCATCGGGCGTGGCTGTAGTAATCGAGGATGACGATGACATCCGTGAGGTAGTCCATGCCGTCCTCGAGGCATCGGGCCTGGAGGTTTACGCGGCCGGAAACGGCGTCGATGGCGTGGATGCGGTCCGCCTTCACAACCCTGACGTGATCACTTTGGACCTTGGCCTGCCCGACATTGACGGGATAGAGGTAACCCGCCGCGTCCGCGAGTTCAGTGACGCCTACATCATCATGCTCACCGCCCGGGCACGTGAAGTGGACACCCTGCAAGGGCTGGCCATCGGCGCCGACGACTTCGTCACCAAGCCCTTCCGGCCGCGCGAACTCCTGGCCCGGGTTGAGACGCTCCTCCGGCGGCCGCGCGGCAGCAAGCTTTTGAGCAGCTCCGGAGGGAGCCCGACGGCGGAGCTGCCGCCGGCCCCGCCGTCGAACTCGCCAACCGGACCCACACCTGCGCTGCCGGCGGCTGAGCCGTCGGGACTGGAACACAATGGCCTTTTCCTGGACGTAGCCACGCGGACCACCCGGGTGGGAACCGAAGAGGTGCAATTGACCCGCACCGAGTTCGACCTTCTTCAGGCCCTCATGGAGGCCGGGCGCGTTGTGCGAAGCACCACGGGGCTTGCCCGCTGGCTCCATGCCAGGGAGTACGAAACGGGAGGTTTTGTCAGCGAATCCGAAGAGCGCGCGATCCAGGTGCACATCGCCAATCTGCGGCGGAAGCTCGGCGACTCGGCGCAGTCGCCGCGGTGGGTGGAAACCGTGCGTGGCGTCGGTTACCGCCTAGCGGCAAAGACATCGGAAAACTGACCCAATCTTAAGCGAACCTTTAACAACGCTCTTTACGCTGGGAAAGTCAACTTCGGATTTTCACGGCTCAAAGGAGCATCGCATGAAAAAATTCGCCGCAACACTGCTCATGACGGGCCTGCTGGCTATTGGCGGATTTGTCACCCCTGCCAATGCCGCACCGAAGACCACGCACGACACCACCGGCACAACAGTAACGACGGTTACCACCGGCACTGTTGTGAACTACGCTCAGATCGGTTGGTGGCCCAACTGACTCGCACTAGATGCCGTTTTGGCGCCTCATAACGGCATCTACTGCTAGCTACTTGGGTAGACGGGCAAGAAGAAGCTCCACGCACCGCCCCGGGCCACCGCCCAGGGGCGGTGTTTTATTTGTCCGACGCCGGGAGCTGCCGTTCCTGACCCTGTTTGCCGCGTTTGAGGCCCGGAGTTACGCGACTTGCCGTGTCGTAAGCGCTTTCCCAATTCAAAGAAGGTCAGGAAGGCGCCGGCCCGGGCCAGAGACGCCGCCCCTCAGCTCTCCGTATCCAGCGGGAGCCGGACTGAAACCGTGGTTCCTACGCCCAGGGCGGACTCGACGTCGAGCCGGCCGGAATGGCGTTCCACAATGTCGTGGGCAATCGCCAGGCCAAGCCCGCTCCCGGGGATGGCCGCAGTGGAGGCGTTTGAAGCGCGGAAGAACCGTGTGAACACCTGCTCGATCTCGGTTTCGGGGATCCCGACGCCGGTGTCCTCCACGCGCACCACCACGCTGGGAACCGTCCCCGGGTCCGAGGTGACCCCGCTGCTGACCGCGACGTGGCCGCCGTTGGGCGTGAACTTGATGGCGTTGCTGATGATGTTGGCGAAGACTTGCTCGAGCTTGGCCTCGTCGGCCTGGACGGTCATGGTTCCGGGCGCATGCATCACAGTGAGGGACAGCGAACGGGAGTCGGCGAGCGGCTGCAACGTCGAGACAACAAGCCTGAGCAGGGTGCCCACATTCACGCGGCTCAGTTCGAGGTCGCCGGAAGTGTCCTGGTGCGAGACTGTGAGCATGTCTTCGATCAGCCGTCGGAGCCGCTCGGCATTTCGTGAAATGACGTCGACCATCCGCTCGACGCCCGCGGGAAGAGGTCCACCGGCGCCAGCGCGGATCATGTCCAGGTATGCCGTGATGGACGTCAGGGGGGTTCGGAGTTCGTGGTTCACGGTGGTGAGGAAGTCGGTCTTGGCCTGGTCGAGTTCCTGGAGCTTGTACATGACCTGCTGTTGCGCGCCGATCAGGTGGCTCTGCATCAGGCCATACGCCAAGTTCCCCGAGACGTGCTGAATCAGGCCTATTTCGGCCCGGGTCCATTCCTGCGCCGTGTCCGGGCGGGCGATCCAGATGACGCCGAGAACGAGGTCTCCCTCGCCTACCGGCACCACAACAGAGGCCGACGGCGCCCCCGCACCACCGGTATCACCCGCACCGCCGGATTCACCCGAGGGAGCCCGTTTGGGCAGCGGCTGCACTTCCGCTTCTGCCCACAACCGTTCCGCCAGTTCGAACGTGGCGATTTCGTCAGTGAGTTCTCCCGGCAGGACTCCCGGCACCAGTCCGGGCGCGTTCCATTCGGCGCTCACCTGCGGCACCCGGGTATCCGGGAACGTCGTGAACCAGACGTGTTCCGCGCCCAAGGCCTCGCCGATTCCGTCGACCAGGTGCCGGGCAATCAGGCCTGGATCAATGGTTGACCGGATCGCCGCGGATACCTTCCGCAGGCTCTCCCTCAGCGACTCGGCTTCCGAACGGCGGCGCGTCCGTTCGGCGGCGCGGGCTATCAGTACCAAGGCCCGGTGCACCCGAAATGCGGGAGGCTGTCCTCGGTAGGTGTAATCAGCAATCGTCCACCCTTCCAGGGCAGCAACATCCAGCTCGTTCTCGGGATCCAGCAAGAGCAAAACCGGAACGCTGTTCCGGGGAAGGAACTCCCGGAGGTCGTTGTCCACCACCAGCACGTCGCACGGTTCGCTTTCCAGCGCGGCCGCAAGTGAACCGGCGTCGGGCACTGAACGAACCATGAACCCTGCCGCGGCGAGCGCTGCAACCGTCTCGGCGAGGCGGGCCGGGTCAGGGTCGGCCACCAAGGCCCGGTTTGGCAACGATGCATTGTCAGTCAAGCTACGCTCCTACTGTCCGGTCCGTCCCCCACGGGAAGCCTACTATCGAGAACGTTACTTGAGTCCGGCTCCAGGCAGCAGTTCGACGGCGCCAAGGGAGTCCGCGACGAAGGCATAGTCCCACGCGCGCTCGCGCCACTGCACGTACCGTCCCGATGCTCCGCCGTGTCCACCGTCCATCTCGATCTTCATGACGATGGGCGCACTGCCCGTGGTCTCGGAGCGCAGCACCTGGACCCATTTGGCCGGTTCAACGTAGAGCACGCGGGTGTCGTTGAAGGACGTGACCGCTGCGATCTGCGGGTACGAAACGGCCCGGATGTTCTCGTACGGGGTGTAGGACTTCATGTACTGGTACACCTCGGGATCGGTGATGGGGTTGCCCCATTCTTCCCACTCGAGCGCGGAGAGCGGCAGTTCGGGGTCCAGGATGGTGTTGAGCGCGTCCACGAACGGAACGGCCGCCACGATCGCGGCGTACTTTTCCGGCGCGAGGTTGGCCACGGCACCCATCAGCAGGCCACCTGCGGAGCCGCCCATGGCCGCGATCCGCTCCGGGGCCACCCAACCGGAGGACGCGAGCCAGTCCGTTGCGGCGATGAAGTCCGTGAAGGTGTTCTTCTTGTTGAGCTTCTTGCCGTCGTCGTACCAGCGCCTGCCGAGCTCGCCGCCGCCGCGGATGTGGGCGATCACCATGACGATTCCGCGATCGAGGAGGGACAGCCTGGCCACGCCGAAGCCGGGATCCATGCTGACCTCGTACGAGCCATAGCCGTACACCAGGCCGGCGGCGCTTGAGTCCCGCGCAAGGGAGGCGTGCCGCAACACGGACAGCGGGACGCGCGTGCCGTCCGCCGCCGTCGCCCATTCCCGGGTGGCCACGTAGTCGGACGCGGTGTATCCGCCCAGCACCGGGCTTTCCTTCCGCAGCCGCAGTTCGCCGTGCGGCAGGGCGGCGGTGGGCAGCACGAAGTCATACACGCGCGACGGCGTGAAGTAGGACGTGTACCCGATGCGGATCACGGGGGCTTCATAGTCGGTTCCACCCACGCCGGCCGTGTACAGCTCCTCATCGAAGGCGGGCTCAACCGCTGCGCCTTGCGCGGCGGTTCCCAGCCCGGCGAGCGGAAGCACCTGCACGCGTTCGATCGTGTCCTGCCGTACCGACACCACCAGATGCGTCGAGGTGACGCCCGCGCCGTTGACGCGAACGGCGTCGGAATGCCCGACGACGGTGCGCCAGTTCTGCTCGGACAGCGGCTTGGCGAACTCGGCCGGGTCCGCGATGGACACCATCGAGTTGATGGCACCCTTGTTGTGGGTCAGGAGGATGGTCTCAGCTTTTTGTCCATCAACACCATCGAGGAGGAACGGCTCGGCCTCGTAGAGGATGTGTTCGTCGCGGGAAATCACGGTGGACAGGCCGGCGTCGAAATCGTCGAAGCGCAGCAGGCGCGTCTCGCTGAATTCCGAGCAGCCGATGCTCAGCACGAGGTACCTCCGGTCGGAGGAGAGCTCGAATCCGAGCCACATTGCGACGTCGTCCTCCTGGTAGATCACCTCGTCCTCGCTGACGGGCGTGCCCAGGACGTGCGACTTTACTTGGTACGGGCGCCAGGAATCGTCAACCACGGTGTAGAAGATCCGCGTGCCGTCGGGGGAGAAGGCCACGCCGTAGAAGATGTTCTCGATGACGTCGGGCAGAAGTTCACCCGTGCGCAGGTCCTTGATGCGGAGCGTGAAGCGTTCCTCGCCGGAGTTGTCCACGGCGTAGGCGTAGAGGTTGCCGTCCAACGTCACCGCAGTGCCGCCAATGGAGAAGAACGGCTTGCCTTCCGCCTCGGCGTTCCCGTCCAGCAGGACTTCTTCACCCGGGAGTTCGACGCCGGGTTCCACCGCCGGCGGGGTCCAGTCCGCCACCGGGTTGCCCGAGTTCGCGGCCTGGACGCGGCACTGGATGCCATACTCCTTGCCCTCGACAGAGCGGGTGTAGTACCACCAGCCATCCTTGCGGCTGGGGACCGAGAGGTCCGTCTCCTGGGTGCGTCCCTTGATTTCCTGGAAGATCGCCTCCCGCAGCGGTTCCTGGTGTGCGGTGACGGCTTCCTGGTAGGCATTTTCAGCCTTCAAGTGCTCGATGACCTCGGAGGATTCCTTGTCCCGGAGCCATTCGTAGTTGTCCACGAAAACATCGCCGTGGTGCTCGCGGGTGTGCGGCACCTTCTTGGCGACGGGGGGAACTGGAGGCGTGGCAGGCTGGCTCATGGGGCAACTCTATAGAGGGCCACCGACACGCGACCACCGATTTCGCTCAGAGCGGCCGTTCCGTCAGCACACCACCGTTCCTTGGAAATATTGACCCGTCCACACGTTGCCGGGGGATACCTGATACAGCCCCCGGATCTGGTAGGTCCACGTGCCCTTGGCTGCTGGGGATTTGGTGTAAGTTCCACTAGGCGCTGAGAAAGTGGATCCGCCGGGGTTTACAACCGAAAACTCGTATGACGTCGCGCGCGGGACTGTTCCATAGTTGTCGACAATGACGATCAGGCTACGGGCTACACAAGTGGCGGTAACACTGGCACCGGTTGGGGCAGGCATTGACATGGTACCTACGCTGGTTGACGCCGAGTCCATTCCAGAGAACGCGGCCTGCGCGATGCCGGGAGCGAAGACCAACACCGCAGCCGCTGCCAGGACCGCGGCGACGCGCCCCAACGCAGGCGTCTGCGCTGCGTCGGCGGTGCTCCGGCTTCTACGCAAGGTCAGCGGCTTTCTGTCAGGCCCGGTGGTCCATTCCATTCTCACCGCTTTCATGCGGTAAGGGGAGGGCATCCGGTTCGGTTCTGTGAAGAGGATTTTACGCGGCGCGCCGGGTGGTGTGACCGCCCAGGGCCTTTTCCAGCTGTGGTTGGTGCTGGCGGACGAGTTCCCCGGCGTGGGCTGCCGCGGTGTGGTCGGTTGTGACCAAGGCGTGTTCGAGGCGGACGCAGTGCTGTTCCATCCGCAGCGCCCCCACCATCGAGGAGCTGGTTTTCAGGCTGAGCACCGCATCCATCGCGAGGTCGCTGTCGCCGGTACTCAGTGCGTGGCTGATCTTGTCCACACGCTGGGGAAGCATCTTGGCGTAGGCGGCCGCGAACTTCTCGGCAGCCTCCTTGCTTTTCATTTCCCGTGCCAGGCGCTTGAGCGGGCGACGGTCAAAGGCCGGCAGGGCAGCGCCGGTGTCCACGGCGCCGTCGTCGCCTTCGGGCTTTTTCCGCCAGATGGAGACGAGAACCATGACCACCAGGGCGGCCGGAGCGCCATACATCAGGACCTTCAGGACCACGGGATCACGAAGAGCGCGGATCGCGTTGCCCAGGTACGGGACGGTGAACACCTGGCGGTCAACCTGGCCTCCGGCCAATGTCGCTGTCCAGGGGTCGGCGCCGTTGTTCGCGTCGCCCTTGGTGCGGACGGTGGCAGTGCCTTGGTTGTTCACCGTCAGGTCGATGATCCGGTGGGTCTCCACCCGCTGGTCCTCCACCGGAATGTGGTAGGTGATGATGTCCCCGACCTTCAGGTTCTGGACCGCCACGGGAACGGTGACAACCACGTCTCCCGGGTTGATCAGGGGCGACATCGAGCCGGTGAGCATGGTGCTGGTCTGGTAGCCGAGGACGCGGGGCCCGACCGCGAGGAACAGGAACGCAGCCACTGCCGCGACCATGATCGTGGTGGTGATGACGCTGACCAGCGCCCGGGCAATCTTCGACGCAACACCCCGGTTCTTGCCCGAGCCGGGCGTCGCCGTCGTGGTGGCCGTCTGGGAGACCCGCCGGGGGCGGACCAGTGAAGCGGTCATGGCTGGGTCTCCGTTCTTGTGGAAGGCCCTCCGCCGTCGTTTGCATGGGGGGCTCGACGGCGGAGGGCTGGCTGGGTGGGGGTGTTACTGGTTGGTGGCGGTGCGCTGGGTGCCGGTGAAGTTGAAGGCGATGGTGCTGCTCTGGTTCTGGAGGGTGTTGTCTGCGGTGGAGGGCAGGGTGAGGGTGACGCGGAGGTTGTCGGTGTGTCCGGCGGTGACCGAGGTGAGGTTGGCCAGGGTGAGGTTGGCGCCGATGACGGGGCGGGAGGCGAGGACGCTGGTGGTGGTGCCGGAGCAGGTGTAGGTGTAGGCGGGGGCGGTGCCGGCTTCGGTCCAGGCGGTGGAGCAGTTATCGACGGTGACCTGCAGGCCCATGGTGGTGTTGGTGTCCAGCAGGGAGGTCGGGGAGGCTGCGGTGGTGAGGGTGATCGCGGAGAGGTTCTGGTTTCCGGTGGCGTTGGTCAGGGTGGCGACGCGTTGGACGGTGTCGCCGGGGACCAGGCCGGAGGCGGCGACGCTGAGGCGGTTGGTGGTGCCGGTGGCGCCGAGGGCGATGTTCACGATGCCGGAGGCGACGGTGTTGCTGGCGGAGGTGCTGGAGGTGAAGGCGCCGTAGGTTCCCAGTCCTGCCACGCCGGCAGCAGTGCCGACCAGGGCCAGGGATGCGATGACTTTGCCGGTGGTGGTTTTCAGGTTGAGACCCATGATCGTTTTCCGTTTCTTGAAGCCCGTGAGACCGGGACTTTGCTGTCCGATGTCCTCTACTTTCGGGCAGGTTTTTTAGGAAGCCGCAAGGTTCCCGCAAGCTTTTCTCGAAGTTTGGTTAAAGATTCGATCAAGTAGTTTTCGAGTGGTGGGAGGTAAATGCATTGCTGCCTCCCAGTAGTGGAAACGAGTAGCCCGCGGAGCCTCAGTAACCGTGGGCTGCCACATACTGCGGGAGGGTGTCGTCCCGCAGCGCCGCGGCCACTTCCCCGATCCCCGCGTAATCCGGCAGAACGATCGATTGTCCGTCCGGGGAAGTACCCGTGCCCGCGGTGGGCAAGGTGAAGAAGACTGATGCCGTGGGATCCACGGTGCGGAGTCCGTAGGCCAGGATGGCGACGGACATCGGGTCAAAGCCGTCGTCCACGGTGAGGTCATTGGCTGCGAATTGGACGAGTCCCAGCACGCCGGCAGGATTCTGCACGCCTCCCGAAAGCTTGACCAGGAGAGCGCGGAGGAACGTCTGCTGGTCGCGGACGCGCTGGTAGTCGCCGTCGACGAAGGCATGGCGCTCGCGGACAAACTCCAGCGCGGCCTGTCCATCCAAGTGGTTGATGCCGGCCACGAATTGATGCTGGGTCTCGATAGTGGAGGTGAACGGCAGCGTGACATTGACGTCGATGCCACCTAAGGCATCCGTCAGGAGCTTGAAGCCGTGGAAATCAAGCATGACCGTGTGGTCCACATGGGCGCCGAGCAGCGATTCCACCGTACGGACCACCAGGGGGGTGCCTCCCAGCCCAAGGGCCGAATTTACTTTTGACGCGCCGTAGCCGGGGATGTCCACCCAATTGTCGCGCATGATCGAAATACCGTAGACCTTGTGCCGGTCCGCCGGAACGTGGATCAGCATCAGGCAATCCGAACGTTGGTCCGATGCCTGGCCTGTTGTGATGGTCTGGTTGTTCTCCTCTTTGGCATTTTCACGGCTGTCGCTGCCGATCACCAGGATGTTCATTGGCGCCGCCGGAAGCTCCGGGATGGTCGGCGGGGCAGGTGCGGGGGCGGGTGCGGCAGCGGTTGGCTTACGGGTTTGAGTTGCCGACGGCGTGGGGGTCGCGGTGGGGCTTGGGGATGACGGTGCGGAGGACGGGGTCTTGTTGGATCCGGCGATGACCGCGGCCAAAACCACCACCAGGGCCAGCAAAACTGCCAGTCCCGCCGCAAGCCACAGTCGCCGTCGTCCGTTCATGTCCGGAACGTATCACCCAGGTGGGTTAAAAACGCGGCAGGGAAGGCCTCATTTCGGCCACAAAAATCACCCGAGCGCAGTCCTGGTGTCTCGACAAAATAACGTCTTGGTAGCACGATGAGAGATAAATCTCTCGCCTTCACATGGGCCGGTTTTGCCGTGTCCTTTCGGTTCCGTAATGGGGGGCTCTTGGCCCACGGAACCGGACGTTATCCCTGCGAGCAAGGGAGGATCCTGCATGGCCCCAACGCCGTGGCGCCGCGCCGTATGCGGGGGACGGGCAGCAGTTGCGAGCTGAAGTTCATAGGGAATTAAAAGAAACCGAGTCACCGTCAAACGACGCCATGGTCTCCGGCGCCTCAAAATTTCCAGGCTAATAACAGCCGGTCAGCAAAGATTTTCCTAAGGAATGAGTCTTATGACTGCTCATCCAAAACCCCTCCTATTGCCGCGCCTTCGGGCGCTCATGATTTTGCTCCTTGCCCTGGTATTGCCGGTCGCGCTCAGCGGCACAGCGGCAGCGGACACTGGCAAATCCCCAAGGACGTGGACCGTCCAGGTCGGCTCCGAATCGTCGGACCAGGCCATCCAGGGAATGTCCTTCCTGCCGAAGAACATCTACATCAATGCGGGTGACAAGGTCGCCTGGGAGGCCAACGCGGCCGAAATACATACAGTCACGTTCCTGGCCGCCGGGCAAACCATCGAGTCCACGCAACCCTTTGATCCATTCAGTCCCCTCTATATATCCGCGCAGGGCGGCACCTCCTACGACGGGCACTCCTATTACAACTCCGGCGTGATGTCGAACGTCTCGAACAGTGGGTTCTCCGAAGTCGGTTCCTACACCTTGAAGTTCCCGGATACCGGCGATTTCACGTACTACTGCCTGGTGCATGGCGCGGCCATGAAGGGCACAGTCCACGTGCGGGCCAAAGGTACGGACTACCCGTACACCCAGGGGCAATACAACAACCGGGTAGAGCGGGCTGAAAAGGCCATCATCCGTGACGGCTACCAGCTATGGAGCGACGCCCGCGACCAGGCGGACAACCACACCGTGATTGCCGGAGCCGACGACGGCGTGGCCAGCGTCATGCGGTTCATCGAGCCAAAGGTGGTCATCCATGTTGGCGAGAGCGTGAGCTTCGTGAACAACGGCATGGGCGAGCCGCACACGGTGACCTTCGGTGCCGAGCCGGCCAACCCGTTCCCGCCGCTGGGCGATCCGACGAATTACACGGGCGGGCAGCTCAATTCGGGTATCTTGCCGCCGGGCGTGACGTTCACGGTGACCTTCAACAAGGCAGGGGTGTACGACTACATCTGCGCACTCCACGACTACTTTGGAATGGTCGGCAAGGTGGTGGTGAAGGACTAGCTGCTGATTCGAACGCATACTGGGGCTTGTTTCCCGTACGTGGTAGTTTCTTGCATATCCGGGGCTGGTTTCCTGCATGTGCGCTACAAACACCCGGCCGGGAACCAAGCCCCGGGTTGCGGGGGGCCGTGAGCAGGCGGTGCGCACCGCCGTCGTACGCGTTGTATTCTGTACGCTTAGCTGAATTAATAAGCAACCTTATGAAATGAGTCTTTGCGCCATGTTGGACAGCCCTCATACGTACTCGAGTGCACTGGGCGCCCCCGGCTTTCCGGCCGGAACTTTCCTCTTTGACCCGCTCACCGGGAAAGCGGAATGGTCCGACGGGCTCTTCAATCTCCACGGCTACCAGCGTGGGGAAGTAGTGCCCACGCTCGAGCTGCTGATGTCGCACAAGCACCCGGATGACCGGCCGCGGGCCATGGAGATCCTGGCTCAGGTATTCCGCGAGGGCGGACACTTCTGCATTTACCACCGGATCATCGACGCGCAGGGACATGTCCGCAGGGTCCTGACGGCGGGGAATGCGCAACTGGGCCCCTCGGGCACCGTCGCGCTCGAGGGGACCACGGTGGACCTGACGTCCACGCTGCGGCGGGAAACCGAGCAGGCGGCGCGTGACGCCGTCGCGGGCGCCAATGCGACGCGGGGCGTCATCAATCAGGCACGCGGCATCCTCATGGGGCGGCTGCTCCTCAGCTCCGAGGCCGCCTTCAAACTGCTGGCGGGTTGCAGCAGCATGACGAACGTCAAAGTCGCAGTCCTCGCCTCCCACCTTGTTCGCGTGGCTGACACCGACGCGGGGCCGGAAGCGATGGACGAGTTCATCCGTGTTCTCCAGGCGTGCGACCAAGCGGCGGTGAAACGCGCGTTGAGCCCGCAGTAAGAAGCCGGCCGGCCCAGCCATCGCCTCGCGCCCGACGGCGTGGCAGTATGTTGTGGGTCAGGCTCGATGAGGGCGTCTCCGCGACAAGGAGCGACGGTCATGACCTACATCTACAACTTCGCCGATGTCCAGGCAGCGGACGTCGCCGTGGCGGGCGGCAAGGGCGTCGGGCTGGGCAACCTGGTCCGCGCCGGGCTGCCGGTCCCTCCCGGGTTCGTGCTGACCACCGCAGCGTATGAGGCCTTCGTGGATGCCAACGGGATCCAGGCGCGCATCCAGGAACTGGCGACCCTCCCGTCGGAGGCCGCGCCCCAGGATTACGAGGACGCCTCGGCCGCGATCCGGGACCTTTTCACCGGTGGGACCATGCCTGCGGCCATCGCATACGAGCTCGCTGCCGCTTATGAAGGCCTTCGCGGCGACGACGGCGGCGCCGTGGCGGTTGCGGTGCGCTCGTCCGCCACGGCCGAGGACCTTGCCTCGGCCAGTTTCGCCGGGCAACAGGAAACCTACCTCAACGTCCGCGGGGCGGAAGCGTTGGATGCCGCCGTCGTCGACTGCTGGTCTTCCTTGTGGACGGCGCGGGCCATGGCCTACCGGACCCGAGAAGGCATTGCGCCTGGCGACGTACGCCTCGCGGTGGTTGTCCAGCGAATGGTGGAGGCCGAGGCCGCCGGAGTCATGTTCACCGCCAATCCGGCCAACGGTCGCCGCGACCAGATCGCGATCAGTGCCGCGTGGGGCCTGGGGGAGTCCGTGGTCAGCGGAACCGTCACCACGGATGACCTTGTTGTCGAAGCGGGAACGGGCCGCGTGCTCTCGCGCCGGACGGCCGACAAGGAAGTCATGACTGTGTACGCCGAGGGCGTCCCGGACCGCGCCGCCGACCGCGCCGACGTCGCGCCGGACCAAGGAGGCACTACGGAGCAGCCGGTCCCGGCGGAACTTCGCAACCGGGCCGTGCTCGACGACGGGGCTGCCGCCGCGCTGGCCCGCTATGGAACGAGGATTTCGGACTACTTCGGAACTCCGCAGGACATCGAATGGGCGCGGGCGGACGGCAATTTCTTCATGCTGCAATCCCGGCCCATCACGGCACTGCCTGAACCCGTTGCCGATACCCCGGATACCTGGCCGTTGCCCTACCCGAAGGGGCTCTACTTCCGGGCAAGCATCGTGGAACAACTGCCGGATCCGCTCTCGCCACTGTTCGCCGACCTCATCGACGGCTCGGTGACCCGGTCCCTCAAGGCCCTGATGAACGAGGCCGTCGGGAGCGAAGTGGTCAGGGACGGCGACGTCGGGCTGCCCACTATCAACGGGTACGCGTACTACTACTACCGCACCGCGGCGATGTGGCGCGTGATGGGCAAGGTTGGTCCCGCCGTGGTCGCCTTGGCTCGTGGCAAGGCGCACATGGGCTTGGCTGGCTGGAGGGAATTCTCGCATCCGCGCTATAAGCAGGTGCTCGAGGACTGGTCCGCAAAGTCCCTGGGGGAGCTTTCGGGAGAGGAGCTGCTTGCGGGTGTCCGGACGCTGCTCGACGCCGGAACCGTGTACTACACGGCCGTGGAGTCCGTCATACCGATCGCCGCCACGAGCGAAATTTCCTTCCGCGCGTATTACGACAAACTCATCCGACGCACTGGAGATCCTTCGGCGGAGACGTTCCTCCTCGGCTATGACAGTGAACCCATACGGGCAGAGAAATCGTTGTACGACCTCGCGGCGTGGGCCCGGGAAGTCGAGGGGCTCGCCCCGGCGATCCTCAATCAATCGACGGCCGCACTGGCTGAGTCGCAGAGAAACTGGCTCCCGCCTGCCGGCATGGACCCGGCGCTTTGGCAGCAATGGCGTCCGCGTTTCCAAGCCCACCTCGATCGCTTCGGCCATGCGGTCTACAACCTGGATTTCGCCAGCCCGGTGCCGGCCGACGATCCTTCGGCGCTATTGGACACGGTGAAGTTCTACCTCCGGGGACAAGGCAACGATCCGCATGAGCGCCAGCGGCTCTCGGCCGCCCGGCGGGAGGACCAAACCGAGCGCATACTCGCCCGGCTCGGACGGACCCGGCTCGGGCGGAGTCGTAGGGCGCCGTTCATCCGTCTGCTCCGGTGGGCGCAGAAGTCCGCACCGATCCGCGAAGACGCGCTCGCCGACGTCGGGCTCGCCTGGCCGCTGATCCGGCGGATGCTGCTCGAACTCGGACAACGGCTGGTCTACTCCGGCGTCGTCGCCCGTCCCGCCGACGTGTTCTGGCTACGACAGCACGAGCTGCAAAGCGCCGTCGAGTTCGGCCTCGCCGCGCCGCAACCGCCGGGCTCGACGGAACCGCCCGCACCCGTGGCGGTGGCAATTACCGGGGCGGCGCGCCCCGTCCGCGCCGACGTCGTCGACGAGCGCAAGATGCTTTGGCGTGGCCAGGCCAAGGCGGCCGCACCGCAACTGCTGCCGGAGACCCGTTGGATGAAGGGCGCTTTCGAATCGATGATGCCGGCACGCTCCCAGGACCAGCCGGGCGACGTCATCAAAGGAGTCGGCGCCAGTGCCGGCCGGGTCAGTGCTCCTGCGCGTGTGCTGGGCGGGCCCCAGGATTTCAGCCAGATGGCGCCCGGCGAGGTCCTGGTTGCCCGTATCACCACTCCCGCGTGGACCTCGCTGTTCGCGATGGCCTCCGCCGTGGTCACGGACGTCGGCGGCCCGTTGAGCCACAGCTCCATCGTGGCCCGGGAGTACGGCATCCCCGCCGTGCTCGGCACCGGAGTCGCCACCCAACGGCTCACGAGCGGCCAACAAATCACCGTCGACGGCGACGCGGGCACGGTGACCGTCGAACCCCCACCCGCCTAGCGTTGCGCCCCCCTCCGACGCCCACTCACTTATGTGGTGTTTTCGGCGGACGCTCGCTCGCTTATATCTGAGCGAGGGTTCGGGGATTTGGCCACATATCCGAGCGAGGGTTCCGGGATTCGGCCGTATATGTGAGCGAGGGTTCGGGGGTGGGGCCCGACGGCGGCGGGGCGGTTGTGCTGTTGGGGCGCCTTTGGGTTGTGCCCCCTCGGACGCTCGCTCACTTATGTCGTGTTTTCTGCGGACGCTCGCTCACTTGATTTGGCCGTGTATGTGAGCGAGGGTTCGGGGGTGGGGCCCGACGGCGGCGGGGCGGTTGCGCTGTTGGGGCACCTTTGGGTTGTGCCCCCTCGGACGCTCGCTCACATATGGGGTGTTTTCGGCGGACGCTCGCTCACTTGATCCGAGCGAGGGTTCGGGGATTTGGCCACATATCCGAGCGAGGGTTCGGGGATTTGGCCGTATATGTGAGCGAGGGTTCCGGGGGTGGGGCCCGACGGCGGCGGGGCGGTTGAGCTGTTTTCCCACCTTTGCTCGGGCTCGGCAGGAAAGCCCAAGATCGCAAGGGTTTCCCTAGGTTTAACCCAAGAAATGCGCAGGATCGCGAGTCTTGACACAGGAAGTCCCAAGGACTGCTCCACGGGGTATTTGGCGTTGCTAAGTTGCTAGAGAGCTGGTGCTGGACCAGCCCACATTCCCCAACTCGCTCAGGAGTTTCAAATGTTTGCTTTCTTCTCCAATGCCGCATCCCGTATCCGTCGCGACGAAAAGGGCGCCACCGCCGTCGAGTACGGCATCATGGTCGCCCTTATCGCAGTGGTCATCATCGCCGCTGTCACGTTGCTGGGTGGGACGGTCCAAGACACGTTCACCAAGGTCCAGTGCTCAGTGGCTGGTAAGACCTACACCGCTGGAGCATCCGCTGGTAAGGCCACCTGCGCCTAGGTCGTTCGCCTTCTCCCGACCGTTCGTACCAGACAACAAGGAGCATCAATGCTTTCCGCTTTCCTAAAGTCCGCGTCTCACGTGCGGCGCGACGAAACAGGTGCCACTGCCGTCGAGTACGGCATCATGGTTGCCCTTATCGCAGTGGTGATCATCGCGGCTGTGACGCTGCTGGGCAGCACGGTCAGGGAGACGTTCTCCCAGGTCCAGTGTTCCGTCAGTGGCAAAACCTGGACGGCTGCCACCACTTCGGGTGGTACTGGCACCTGCGCCTAGAAGTCGTGCTGCGAGTGCCCGGGAGGCAATTCGGGGCATACCAAGCAATTTCCGAGTGGCGGCGGCATTCAGGCGGCCGCCACTCTGCTTGGTTCGAACTATCCGTCGCTGGGAGGGCAAGATCATGCCGAGGGCTTCAGAGCGCGGTGCCGTGGCTGTTGAATTCGCCATCCTGGCACCGCTCCTGATCATGTTGCTCCTAGGCATCATGGAATTCGGCAGGGCTTACAACGTTCAGGTATCGCTCTCAAATGCAGCCCGCGAAGGAGTCCGTGTCATGGCGATTTCGAATGATCAGACGGCAGCCAAGACAGCGGCGAAGAATGCTGCAGTGTCGTTGAATCCAGGGCTGGCAGACACGAACTTCACCTTCAGTCCGGCCAGCTGCACCTCCGGCGCACAGATGTCCGTGACCATCAAGTACACCCTCAGCACCCTCACTGGAATCGCTGGGCCTTTCCCCATGCAAGGAGTAGGAGTCATGGTATGCGGCGGCTGACGATCCGCGATGACGACGGCGAGCGCGGTGCAGTTGCCGTCCTCGTCGCCCTCTTGCTGGTGGTGCTGCTCGGTTTTGCCGCCCTCGCCGTGGATGCGGGAATGCTGTACTCGGAAAAGGCGCAAGTGCAGAACGGGTCCGACGCTGCCGCCCTCGCCGTAGCGCAGAAATGCGCCGCGAATACGAGCGATCCGAATTGCTCCATCACGTCGCAGATCGCGGCTGACGTAGCCAATAAGAACGCAAACGACGGCCTGAACAACATCAAGTCGATCAACCTGGACCTGACGAACCGGAAAGTCACCGTGACCGCAGGCGCCCAGCAGGCAGGCGGAGCGCCGAACGCCGTCTCACTCTTTTTCGCGCGAGTCCTCGGTATCAGCACGAGCAACGTTGTGACCACGTCGAATGTTCAGTGGGGGAGCGCAGTCGCCGGCAGAACCGCATTTCCCCTCGCGTATTCCATCTGCCAGGTGCAGGGATACATCGGTGGAGCACTCCAGCTTCTTCAGGATCACGGCTCCGGTGCCAATCCCAGCTGCAATTACGGCCCTTCAGGCGCCACGGTTGCCGGCGGATACGGCTGGATAGTCCAAGACACCGGTGCGTGTGGCGGCACGATTAACCTCGCCGTCAGCGAGGGTGGGAGCGCCCCTGGTAACAGTTCGCCGGGTAACTGCGCAACCACCCTTCAAAAGTGGGCAGACACCATCAACGCGGGCCGCGAGGTCGTCGTCCTGCTTCCGGTCTTCGATGCCGTCACAGGTACGGGTGCCGGCGCAATCTACCATCTGGTCTCCTTCGCGGCGTTCAAAGTGGCCGGATGGACATTCAGCGGCAACAACAATCTTCCGGACAGTTTTCACAACACAAGTCCCTACGTCCCTTCAGCAGTTTCCTGCAACGGCAACTGCCGCGGAATCATCGGGAGCTTCATCAAATACGTCTCGCTGGCGGATGGCTACACGCTGGGCCCGGTAGATGCGTTTGGGGCCACCATTGTCCGCCTCACCCCCTAGATTTTCATCCGTTCTATGAGCACAGGAGTTGTAAGTGAAGTCACGCTTGTTGGCCGGGTCGGCAGCGGCAGTGCTGGCCCTCGTCGGGGTGATTCTCGTCTTTTCCTACGCGCAAGGAGCGGATCAACGGGCAGTCCAAAACTTGGCGCCCGTTGATGTGTTGGTGGTCAAGACAGCCATCCCGGCCGGCACCTCTGTTGACGCCATGAAGGATTCCCTCGATACCCAGCAGTTGCCGGGATCGGCGGTCCCCAAGACCGCGCTACACACCTTGGGGGACGCAGCAGGCAAGGTCGCCGCCGTCGACCTCGTCCCTGGCGAGACGCTGGTGGCCGAACGTTTGGTGGCCCCGGACGCGCTCAAGACTCCTGGGGACGTCAAGGTGCCCACAGGACTTCAGGAAGTCTCCTTCCAACTGGAACCCCAGCGCGTGGTCGGAGGACGACTCGTTCCCGGCGACCATGTTGGCATTTTCATCTCCATGTCCAGCGGCGGAAGTGACTCGAAGTCGGACAAAGGGACCACCCAATTGACCATCCCCAAGGTTCTTCTGACCGCGGTCCAGCGCGCCCCCCAAGCGACCGCAAGCCAGCAGCCGACGCCGACTCCCGGCTCTGGTGGCGCGGCGAACCCTGGCGATACAAGCCTTCCCACCGGTTCCCTCTTGCTGACCGTTGCGGTAAGTGACGTGGACGCAGCCAAGATTGTCTTCGCCGCCGAGTACGCCAAGATCTGGTTGAGCAAAGAGCCGTTGGATGCCAAAGACAGCGGCCCCACCGTCATCCAGCAGAGCGGGGTATACAGGTGAGCCGTTTTGTCCTGATAACCCCCAACACCGACTTTGACCAGCGGCTGCGTCAAGCTGTTGCGGGTGGCCTGCCCGGAAGCGTGCAGACTTTCTTCACGAGCATTTTGCCGGCCGACCCGGCTGAGCTGTTTGGCGCGCTCAATCAGGAACAACTGGAAGTGCTGATTCTGGGACCTGACGTTCCCGTTGAGGACGCCCTTCGCTTGGCAACGGTTTTCGATGTGCAGTTGCCGGAGCTGAGCGTGATCCTCGTCAGCGAACTGGATCCCGCTTTCGTGCTCCAGGCAATGCGGTCCGGCATCCGCGACATCATGAGCCCGGATGCGGACCTGGCCCAGATACGGGTCATGCTTGAGCGCGCGTGCCAGTCTTTCGCGAGCCGACAGCGCACTGGGGATGCCAAGCAATCGGGCTCGCCGAAGGGCCTGGTGATCGGCGTCTTTTCGCCCAAGGGTGGCGTGGGCAAGACGACAATCGCCACGAACATCGCCGTCGGGCTGGGCAAGATCGCCCCCATGAGCGTGGTGATCGTGGATCTGGACCTGCAATTCGGCGACGTCGCTTCCGGGCTCTATCTGAATCCGGAACACACCGTTACCGACGCTGTCACGCCGTCGGCAAGCCAGGACTCTCTTGTACTCAAGGCCTTTCTGACGGTCCACCCGGCAAGCATTTATGCCTTGTGTGCACCGAAGGACCCCGTCGAAGCAGACGAGATCTCGCCGGAACAGGTGGGCCGACTCCTCGAACAGCTCGCCCAAGAGTTCCAGTACGTGGTGGTGGACACGGCACCCGGACTGCCCGAGATCGGGCTCGCTGCCCTAGAACAATGCTCGGACGCTGTCTGGGTGACGGGCATGGATGTTCCGAGCGTCCGGGGCCTTCGCTCCGGCCTGGATATTCTCCGCAGGCTGAACCTGTTGCCGGAAACCCGGCACGTGGTGCTCAACATGGCTGATTCCAAGTCGGGGCTGTCGGTCCAGGATGTCGAATCGACCGTCGGTGCCCCGGTTGATGTGAGTATCCCTCGATCGAAAGCTGTAGCGTTTTCCACCAACCGCGGCATTCCCGTGCTCCAGGACTCGGTGAAGGATCCGGCCGTCAAAGGACTCAAGCAACTCGTCGAGCGTTTCAATCCCACGTGGCGAGCCACGGCGCAGCGCAAACTGCACAGAAGGGTAGTGGTCTAATGAAGCTGTCCGAACGCCTGCATGCTGCCGAGGACAAAATCGAAGGGTCCTCTGGCCCGGGGAGCGACCTTGGCCCGAGCACGCTGTCTACGCCTAAACCGACATTCGCCGAGTCCACTCAGCAAATCATGTCATTTCCCGCGGGGAAGCCTGGCAGCGCGGTAAAATCCCACACTTCGGTCAAGCTGTCCGACGTCCCTGACTCTCCGAAGCTCAGGGCCCAACAACCGGTGGACGCCTTCGCTGCCCTCAAGCAGCGCGCCGCCACCGCGTTGTTCGAGCGGTTGGGGGCAAGGTTCAATGATTCGAGCGTCAGCGAACGTGAATTGCGGTCGACTGCGCGCGAAGAACTCATCCGGATCATCGACGCCGAGCAGGTGCCGCTGTCCGCGGATGAGCGCAGCAGGCTCGTGGCCGACGTGGCGGATGACGTCCTTGGCTATGGGCCGCTCCAACGCTTGCTGGACGATCCAGAGGTCACCGAAATCATGGTCAACAGGATGGACCAGATCTATGTCGAACGAAAAGGCAAGCTGATCCTCACGGACTCCGGATTCAGCTCTGAGGACCATCTCCGGAGGGTCATTGAACGCATCGTTTCGAAGGTGGGGCGCAGGATCGATGAGTCGTCACCCCTCGTTGATGCGCGACTTGAGGACGGGTCCCGAGTCAATGCGGTGATCCCTCCGCTTGCGGTGGGCGGCTCGTCGCTGACCATCCGAAAATTCAGCAAAGTACCGTTGACCATCAGGAACCTGATCGACTTCGGCACGCTCACGCCCGAGATGGCTGAGCTCCTCAATGCTTGCGTCAAAGCGAAGCTGAACATCATTGTTTCCGGGGGTACCGGAACCGGTAAGACCACCTTGTTGAATGTCCTCTCGTCTTTCATCCCGGAGGACAACCGCATCGTCACCATCGAGGACGCTGTAGAACTGCAGATTCAACAGCAACATGTGGTCAGGCTTGAGAGCAGGCCCCCAAACACCGAGGGCAAGGGTGCAGTGACCATCAGGGAGTTGCTCAGGAACTCCCTCCGTATGCGGCCGGACAGGATCGTCGTCGGCGAGGTCCGCGGCGGAGAGTCCCTCGATATGCTTCAGGCGATGAACACCGGGCACGACGGTTCACTGTCAACGGTGCACTCAAATTCCCCTCGCGATGCGGTGGCACGCCTTGAAACCTTGGTCCTCATGGCCGGCATGGACCTTCCCCTGCGCGCGATCCGTGAGCAAATTGCCTCCGCCGTGAATCTCATCATCCAGATCTCCCGTTTGCGGGATGGAACGCGCCGCATCACACACGTCACGGAAGTCCAAGGCATGGAAGGGGACATTGTCACCCTCCAGGACGCTTTTATTTTCGACTACTCGGCTGGCGTCGACGCGCACGGTAGGTTCCTGGGAAAGCCTGTCCCGACGGGTATTCGTCCGCGCTTCATCGACCGCTTCGATGACTTCGGCATTCATGTGTCTCCCGCAGTATTCGCCGCTCCCTTGGCAACTGCAACAGCAGCAAGGACGTGAGCGGAACATGATGCTCTTGACCGGAATGGCCCTGATGTTTTCAGCCATCCTGCTCCTCGGGGTGGCCGTGATTTTGCCGAAAACCCCGGAAGTACCGTTCGATCGAAGGCGGCCTTACCATGAAGGCTCGGGGTCCCAGCTGACCCGTTTTGCGGGTTCTGCCTCCGAAGCAGTTCATGGGGTTCTGGCCAGGCGCGACGTCCGGCTCTTTAACCGTGAACAACTGGAGAATGCCGGGCTGCGAATGAGCCAGGCGGACTTCTTCATCCTTGTGATTGCGGGTGCACTCGTGGGTGCCTTGATCGGGCTGGTCATCGGCGGCCCATTCGTAGCTTTTCTATTCTTCATCCCGGCGCCCTTCGTGGCACGGATGTTCTTGAGCTCCCTTGCCGGTAAGAGGCGCGCGAAGTTCGATGCTCAGCTTGGGGACACCCTCCAATTACTGGCTGGTGGCTTGCGAGCCGGGCACAGCATCCTCCGTGCCATCGACGCTGCGGCCACAGAGTCTGCCAGCCCCACGTCCGAGGAAATGCGTCGGATCATTACAGAGACAAGCCTTGGCCGCGACCTTGAGGCGTCGCTTAACGATACGGCGGAGCGAATGCGGAGCGAGGACTTTGTATGGATAGCGCAGGCCATTCAAATCAACCGCGAGGTGGGCGGAAACCTTGCGGAGGTCCTAGACCAGGTCAACGAGACTATACGTGAACGCAGCGAGATCAAGGGCCACATCAAATCCTTGGCCGCGGAGGGAAAGTTCTCCGGATACATCCTGATGGCGCTTCCCTTCGGCATCGTGACCATGCTCCTGGTTGTCAACCCTGGCTACATGAATGTGATGTTCGCCCAGCCGCTTGGTTGGGGAATGATCGGATTGTCAGTCATTCTCATGACCATCGGCGGTCTCTGGATGCGCAAGATCATCGACTTGAAGTTTTGAGGTGACTCGTGAATCCCTCTCTCCTTGTCTCGCTGCTGTTGGTTCCATTGCCTATCGCCTACCTCGCGTGGTCGTTCCTCTCGGTTGACCGAAAAGCCCAACGTGCTGTCCGCGTGCTTTTGACGCAGGGCCAAAACGTTGCCGAGGCCGGTCCACAAAGTCGTGGCGGTGGACTCGAGCTCATTGGCTACCGTCTGACTCCCGCGGGCTACGTCCAGAAGCTGGATCGGCTGCTCTCGTTGGCCGGCCGCCCGCCGTCGCTCCCTTTGGGGCGCGTCCTCGCAGCCAAACCGCTGCTCGGATTGCTCGGCGCACTTTTTGGGTTTGTGATCAGCTCCAATAGCTCGAGCGGAATCCTTAAGCTCCTGGGAATATTTGTTGTGCTGCTTGGATACTTTATTCCGGACTTAATGCTGTACAGCAAAGGACAAGAGAGGCAAAAGGCCATGCAATTGGAACTCGCAAATACCATGGACCAAATGCTGATATCGGTCGAGGCGGGCCTCGGTTTCGAAGGAGCAATGGCCCGTGCCGGGGAAAACGGGAAGGGGCCGCTGGCTGAGGAGTTGGTTCGGACACTGCAGGACATGCAAGTTGGACGGAGCCGTCGTGAGTCCTATCTGGCGTTGGCCGAGCGCACCAACATTCCGGAGCTTCGAAGCTTCGTGCAGGCCGTGATTCAGGCGGACACATACGGCATTGCGATCAGCCGTGTCTTGCGGGTCCAGGCGAAGGTGATGCGGGTGAAGCGTCGCCAACGTGCCGAGGAGAAGGCGATGAAGCTTCCCGTGATGGTCCTCTTCCCCCTTCTGCTCTTCATTTTCCCCGTGTTGTTCATCGCCATCCTGGGGCCGGCGATCATCAATGCTATAGCCACGTTCAGCGGAGGCTGAGCGCAATATCACATTCTCCGAATTGTTAGACCGGATGAAAGGGGTCTAAATCAAGAAAGGCCTAAGATTTCCTTAAGATAGCCATAAGTTCGGTTTTTCCGGAAATTCAGAAAGTAGCATTGGGCTATGTTCAGTTCAGGTTCCAGCGAGGTCAACGAGGATTCAGATCCGAGCCATCCCGGCTCAGTCGACGACTCTACTGGGCTGCCCATCGTCCCGCTGGCCGAACATCCCATACTGGATCTCGCGGAATTCCAACTCCTGGAAGACCAAGTGGACAATCCGCTGATCGCACGCACGTTTGCTGGCGACTTCGCAAAACTCTGGGTTAAGCGATACGAAATCCTGGCTACCGCCGTCGAGCGCGGCGACGTGGCCGCGGCCCTGAACGCGGTCCTAAGCCTCCGAACCTCGTCAATTATGGTTGGCGGTGTTCGCCTCGCGGTGCTTGCAGCGCAACTGGAGGAACGCATTCGAAAAAGTGAATTGCGGGAGGCTCGGCCCCTCCTCAAGGAAGTTGCGGAATGCGGGCATCTGACGGTCCAGGAACTAAAGGACAGCTACGTACTCCGGAACGATTGACCTTCGCCGGCTCAATCTGACCTTTTCGGTGTCAGGCGATACCCGACTCCCCGGACGGTCTGTAGAAATCGCGGCGATTGTGGATCTTCACGGAGCTTTCGGCGGAGGTTGCCGATGTGGGTCTCAACAGCCCGTTCGTCGGCGTCGCTGATGTACGCATCGTCGTCGTAGTAGTCTCCGCGGGCCGCCCTCACAAGGTCAGCGCGCGTCCGCACCTCGCCCTTGGCCCGAAGCAGGTCGTAGAGAAGATCGAACTCGCTTCGCGTCAGAGTCAGGACCGAACCTTGAAGCGTCACCATGCGTGACTTGTAGTTCAGGGCCAAGCCGTTGTGCCGAATCACCGCTCCATCGGGCCCGGCCGAACCACCGGCGTCGCCCGCACCGCCGCCCCCGCCCGCACCGCCGCCCCCGGCCGCACCGCCGTCGGGCACGTAACCCACGCGACCTTCCTCCGGCAACGCAAGCCTGCCCTCCGCAAGCCTGCCCTCCGCGCGAGGCCGCCGCATCATGGCGGTGACTCTGGCCCTCAATTCACGGGGCAAGAACGGTTTCTTGACGTAGTCGTCCGCGCCGGTCAGGAATGCCGTCAACGTGTCCGGCTCGTCGCGCCTGGCCGTCAGCATCACGACATATGCGTCGCTGAATTGCCGAATCCGACGCAGGACCTCGTGGCCGTCCATATCCGGAAGCCCGACGTCGAGTGTCACCACCGAGGCGTGGTGGTCCCGTACGACCTCCACCCCTTCGCGTCCGGTGGCGGCAGAATGCACCACAAATCCAGCTTCTTTGAGGATGGCGTCAACCAGATTTCGTACATCTTCGTCATCCTCAATGACTACAGCTACCCCAGGCTCGCTCATTGGACATCCTTGTGGGTGCACATCGCCGCACAGCCCAGCGCAATGCGGTAAATGCCACCCAAATACTCACGATACAAGCATTGAAGCCATCTGGCATCTAATATGTGGATTAAGCGCTGCTCCGAACTTCCAGTTGGATCGTTCGGGGCGTCGTATTGTGGTTCCTTGGGGGGAATAGTGGGCTCTGTGCGGTTCCTTCGGGAATCGCGTGGAGCAGTAATTGGTTCGCGAATCTCCAACGAAGGGTCTCGACTTTGAGTGAGCAGCCATTTTTCCGCGCGGCCGCCCGTTTCTTCAGGAAACTCACGCCTCGCGCCCGCCTGGCTGTCTGTGAATTGCCGCTAACGCTTATCATCGCGGGCTTGGCGATCGCAGCCCCAACCCTTTGGCCAGGCTTAATCCAAAATTGGTTGTTCGTCACCGGAGTCGTCCTCCACGGCATCCTGTTCCTGGGCTGTCTGCTGGTTCCATGGGAGAGATTGTCGCCGAGCGCGGGCCTGGCAATCCCTATTTTGGATTTTGTTGCCCTGTGGTTCACTCGAAATGGCGCCTTCAGCGCGGTACCGGGCCTCATCACGTTGGCTATCTTTCCCGTGATCTGGTTGTCTGCCTCGGGCATGCTTTCCAGGACAAGCCTGATCCTCAGCTTTGTGGGTCCTTTCCTCATCGCGATTCCGCCGGTCATTTCGCACATGCCCCGTCCGACGTCGTCAGACATTTCTTCAGTACTGCTTTTGCCCCTCATGATGTTTGCAATGGCAGTCTCCATTCGTCTGGCCGGTTCAAATGCCCGTCTGCAGCAACGGCGGGTAAGCCAGCGGGATCAGGCCCTGCGGCAATTGTTGGCCGCGAGCAGGGAGCGGGAAACGCTGCTCAAGACAATCCTGGACACGATCGACGTCGGAATTGTCGCCGTCGATTCGAAGGGCGAAACACTCCTGATCAACAACCAACAAAATGCATTCATAAAGATGGCAATGCCCGCGGAAGGCTCGCGGGGACCCGGGGAACAAGACTGGCTGGTTTTCGGCCAGGACCGGCGGACGCCAGTCCCACTTGAAAAGGGCCCTGTTCGGAGGGCCGTTCAAGGGGAAACATATTCCGACTATCTGCTGTGGTTCGGCGCCGGTGCCGGCCAACGGGCCATCTCAACCGCCGCGCGGGGTATGAAAAGCGAGCTCGACGACGGGTTTGGTGGTGCGGTGATCGTTTTCAAGGATGTGACGGATGTTGTCGATGCCCTTGCCGCCAAGGACGAACTGGTTGCCAACGTTTCGCACGAATTCGGTTCGCCGCTGACATCGATCCTGGGCAACATCGATCTTGTGCTCCGCGGCGACCAGGAGCTCCAACCAGCAACAAGGCTTGGCTTGGAAGTTGCGGAGCGGAATGCCGAGCGGCTCCGGGCCTTGGTGGAGGACCTGCTCTCGTCAGCCGCGGCAGTAGAGAGCGTGCATCTGCGGCGAACGGATTTGGCAGGGTTGGTCGAAAACAGCCTGGTTTCTGCTCGGGCGCAGGCCGACGCCGCGCACGTGGGCCTCGTCGCCGACGTTCCGGCACCCCTGTGGGCGAACGCCGACCCCTTGAGGCTGGGCCAGGCCTTGGACAATCTGGTATCCAACGCGATCAAGTATTCACCCGGTGGCGGACTCGTGACCATCAGGGCCGAGCGGAACGACGGTTGGGTCCAGCTCGAAGTGAAGGACACGGGAATGGGCATGACCACCGACGAGTCGGCCAGGATTTTCACCCGGTTCTTCAGGACAAATGCTGCCCGTCAAGCCGCGATACCCGGCGTCGGCCTCGGGCTGTCCATTACCAAGTCCATCGTGGAACGCCACGGAGGCAGCATCTCCTGCAGCAGCGAACCCGGTAGTGGAAGCACCTTCACAGTGGCGCTGCCGGCTGGCCAACCCCAGGAACCGTCACAGGCCGGCGCGCCCGCACTGTATTAGGCCGGGACTGTAGTGGGTCCGTTCCCGGACCGGGTAACTGCACGCGCCGGCAAGTAGTCAGCCGCGCAAAGTAGAGTACCCACTACTCGTGACCGGCCCCGGAGCCGCCAGATTGAATGGAACGCAGTTGGTCTCAATGCAGTTCCTGGTCTCTGGGGGTTATCCGTATGTGTGTTTCCTGCAATCCTGTTGTGTCCTTTCCGCGTCCCATGGTGAGGGGGGCAGTCCGTTGAGCGCGGGGATGGAATCCGCTTCCATGTTCGCCGGTTCGCTGCCCGGGCTCATTTTGATGGACCTGGGCCAGGCAATGGTGGTGGTTTGCGTGTGTTTCGACATGGTCCGTGCCATGTCCGTGCCACGGTCGCATCGGCGCTATGTCGCGAACACCATCTTCAAGACCCTGGCAGTGCCGTCGATTCTCGTCATGGGCGTCAGCGTGCTGGCCAAGGCGATCCAATGGAATTGGGCCGACGTGGCAATGGGCGTTTTCGTGATTGTGATGATCATCTTCCGCTGGCACCAAGACAAGGACGAGGACAGCTGGTGGAAAGGCAAAGGCAAGAAGCTGGCCCGCTGGGCGCGGAAGCAACTGACCCCGCGACCCGCCTTGATCCCGGCGTCGGCCTCAGCCTAAGCGCCCACCCCTCCCGACGCTCGCTCACCTTTGGGGTGTTTTCCGGCGACCCTCGCTCAGATGATCTGAGCGAGGGTCGCCGCATTTGGCCATATACGTGAGCGGGCGTCGGGGGAAAGGGCCATATATCTGAGCGAGCGTCGCTGTCGGTGCGCCGGGAAAGGTCCGTTAGTGCCCGACGGCGGCAGTCCCCGTTGCGCTGTCCTCCCGCCTTTGCGCCGTGCTCAGCCCAGACGCTCGCTCACCTTTGGGGTGTTTTCCGCCGACGCTCGCTCAGATGATCTGAGCGGGCGTTCCGGCATTTGGCCATATATGTGAGCGGGCGTCGGGGGAGAGGGCCATATATGTGAGCGGGCGTTCTGTTGCTCAGCCCTGCCCCGCCCCGCCCGGCCTGCTCCACCTGCTGCGTGTAGTGATGCAACGCTTGACGCATCTCGCGCCTTCCGCATATTCTGAACGAACGGTCGGTAAATATTTAGGAGCAACCATGGCATCGCAGAATCTGCAGTCTGTGCCCGCTGAGCTGTCCCCCGAAGAGCTTGAGCGGGAACGGGCCGGTCAGGCATATTTTGACCGCATCATCTCTGAGGATTCGCGCATCGAACCCCGCGACTGGATGCCGGAGGCCTACCGCAAGACCCTGCTCCGCCAGATCTCGCAGCACGCGCACTCGGAGATCATCGGCATGCAGCCGGAAGCCAACTGGATCACCAGGGCTCCGAGCCTCAAGCGCAAGGCCATCCTCATGGCCAAGGTGCAGGACGAGGCAGGCCACGGGCTGTACCTCTACTCGGCCGCGGAAACCCTCGGCCAGAGCAGGGACAAGATGACCAGCGACTTGATCGCCGGCAAGGCACGGTACTCATCCATCTTCAACTACCCCGCGATTTCCTGGGCGGACATGGGCGCGATCGGCTGGCTCGTCGACGGTGCCGCGATCTGCAACCAGGTTCCCCTGTGCCGCGCTTCCTACGGACCCTACGGACGCGCAATGGTGCGCATCTGCAAGGAAGAGTCGTTCCACCAGCGCCAGGGTTTCGAGATCCTCCTTGAACTGTCCAACGGCACCCCCGCCCAGAAGGCGATGGCCCAGGACGCCGTCAACCGCTGGTACGCGCCGGCGCTGATGATGTTCGGCCCGCCGGACGATGATTCCCCCAACTCCAAGCAGTCCATGGCCTGGAACATCAAGCGGTTCAGCAACGACGAGCTCCGCAGCCGCTTCGTCGGCATGATGGTGGAGCAGGTCAAGGTCCTGGGCCTCACGCTCCCGGACAAGGACATCCGTTTCAACGAAGAAACCAAGAAATGGGAGCACGGGCCCCTGGACTGGAACGAGTTCAAAGACGTTCTCGCCGGCAAGGGTCCCTGCAACGCGCAGCGGCTTGAGCGCCGGCGCGAAGCGCACGACGACGGCGCTTGGGTCCGCGAAGCGGCCGCCGAATACGCGCGCAAGCAAGCAGAAAAGGAAGACGCAGCATGACCACCCCAGCCCACGAGACCAACGAACCCCACGAGACCCCCTGGAGCCTCTGGGAAGTCTTCGTCCGCTCCAGCCGCGGCCTGTCCCACGTCCACGCCGGATCCTTGCACGCTCCTGACGCGGCCATGGCGCTGCGCAACGCCCGCGATCTGTACACGCGCCGCAACGAAGGCGTGTCCATCTGGGTGGTTCCGGCCGACGCTATTTCCTCGAGCGACCCGGATTCCAAGGGTTCCTTCTTCGAATCCCCGCAGGGCAAGGACTACCGCCACGCGACGTATTACACCAAGAGCGAAGGCGTGAAGCACCTGTGACCGCCCCTGCAAACGCAAACGCAAACGAAAACAACCCGGACTTCGCCATCGAGGGCCACGGCGACATCTCCGTCGGCGTCAAAGGCGCCGGTGCTTCCGGAGACGGTTCGGCAAGCGCTACGCGCATCACGCCCGGGAACGCCCTGCGCCCGGAGGACATCGCCCTTGAAATCCGCAAGGGACAAGTCAAGCCAAGCGAAGACGTCGCGGAGTACGCCCTGCGCATCGGCGACGACGGCTTGATCCTCGCCCAGCGCCTGGGCCACTGGATTTCCCGCGCACCCGAGCTCGAGGAAGACGTCGCCCTGGGCAACATCGCGCTAGACCAGCTCGGCCACGCCCGTTCCTTCCTCACCTACGCCGGAGCGGCGTGGGACAAGTCCGAGGACGATCTGGCGTACTTCCGCCGCGAGCACGAGTTCCGTTCCGCGCACCTGTTCGAGCAGCCCAACGGGGACTTCGCCGTCACCATCGCCCGGCAGTTCATCGTGAGCTACTACCAGTTCGAGCTCTACAAACGGCTAACCGGCTCGAGCGACAAAACCATCGCGGCCATCGCGGCGAAGGCCCTCAAAGAGGTCGACTACCACCGCGACCACAGCGCACAGTGGGTCCTCAGGCTTGCCGGCGGCACGGAAGAGTCCCGCCGTCGTATTGTCCAGGCTTTCAAGCTCGTCTGGCCATACGTGGAAGAACTCTTCGAAGACGACGAGCTCACGGCCCGCCTGGCGGAAAGCGGAGCAGGCGTGCAGCCTTCCAGCCTCCGCGCGGATTTCGACCAGCTCACGGGCGAGATCCTCGCCGAAGCCGGGCTGGACACAGAGCTCAGCCTCGAACGGATCCCGCAATCCTTGGGTGGCGGCCGCCAAGGCAAGCATTCCGAGCACTTGGGTTACCTGCTTGCCGAGATGCAGGTGCTTGCCCGCGAACATCCCGGTGCAAGCTGGTGACGGTGGACATGTTCGTTCATGACACCAGCGCCAGGACCGCGCAGGTCAAGACTCAGCAAACCGCCGAGCAAAAGGCCTGGGGGATTGCCGCCACGGTCTGCGATCCAGAGATTCCCGTCCTCACCATTGAGGATCTGGGGATTCTCCGGAACGTCCAACTGTTCGACGACGGCGGGCTGGTCCCTGCGGTCCAGGTCACCATTACGCCGACCTACTCGGGCTGCCCCGCGATGGACGCCATCCGCGACGACCTCAAGACCGCGTTCCACAAAGAGGGCTACCCGAGCGTCTACGTCGAGCTCGTCCTGGCCCCGGCATGGACCACGGACTGGATGACCGAGCACGGCAAGGCCAAGCTGCAGGAATACGGCATCGCCCCTCCGAGTGGCAGGGCGGCCGCCGGCGGCCACTCAGGCCCGGTAAGGCTCCAGCTCGCCGTGAAATGCCCCCAGTGTTCTTCGCTGAACACCAAGGAACTCACCCGCTTTGGTTCCACGTCCTGCAAGGCGCTCTTCGTCTGCCAGGACTGCAAGGAACCGTTCGACTACTTCAAAGTCCTGTAAGGAATCCGACATGCCCGTTGTCCGCCAGACCGCAGCCGAACAAGCGCAGGCCACCGGCCGCCGTCGTGCGTCTTTTCATTCCCTCAGTGTTTCGGAAGTCCGCCGCCTGACTGACGACGCTATCGAGGTCACGTTCGATGTCCCGGCTGAGCTCGCCGGCCAGTATGACTACCTTCCCGGCCAGTACGTGGCCCTGCGGACCACGCTTCCTGACGAGAGCGGGGAGCCGCACGAGGTCCGCCGCAGCTACTCCATCTGCGCAGAGCCGCGGAGCTTCGCGGACGGAAGCAGCGAGATCCGCGTGGCGATCAAGAAGGACCTGGGCGGCATCTTCTCCACGTGGGCGAACGCGGAACTCAAGGCCGGCGACACCCTGGACGTCATGAGTCCCATGGGCGCGTTCATTTCGAAGCATGGCAAGGACGGCAAGACTGTCCAGCAGAACGTCATGAACTCGATGAACAATCCGGAGAACATGGCCAGCGAGCTCTCCGACGCCGGTTCGTTCGTGGCCATCGCCGCCGGCTCGGGCATCACCCCGGTGATCGCGATCGCCCGCACGCTGCTGGCCGCGAATCCGGGCACGCGCTTCGACCTGATCTACGCCAACAAGGCCGCCATGGACGTCATGTTCCTCGAGGAATTGGCGGACTTGAAGGACAAGTACCCGTCGCGATTGGCGCTGCACCATGTGTTGTCGCGCGAACAGCGGATCGCCCCGCTCATGACGGGACGTATCGACGCCGAGAAGCTCCAGCAGCTGCTGGGCACGGCCATCCACGCGCAGGATGTGGACGAATGGTTCCTGTGCGGGCCGTTCGAGCTGGTCCAGCTGTGCCGGGATACCCTCGCTGCCCGTGGCGTGGAGCCCGAACACGTCCGCTTTGAGCTCTTCACCACCGGCCGCCCGGACCGCCCCGAGGGCAACGCCGGCCGGCCTGTTGTGGAGGACGAGTCGAAGGACACCTTCAAGATCACCTTCAAGCTGGATGGTTTGACGGGCGATGTCGCCAGCCCCACCCACGCGCGGGAATCCATCCTCAACGCGGCTTTGCGCGTCCGCCCGGACGTCCCCTTCGCGTGCGCCGGTGGCGTGTGCGGCACGTGCCGCGCCAAACTGGTCTCCGGGACGGTCAGCATGGACGAGAACTACGCCTTGGAGCAGGATGAGTTGGACAAGGGCTACGTGCTGACGTGCCAGTCCCACCCCACGAGTGAATCCGTCACGGTCGATTTCGACGTCTAAGGAATATACGAATGATCGAGCTCTCCATCGCCAACGGCATCGCCGAAATTGTCCTCAATGCCCCTGAAAAGCTGAACTCGCTGGACGAGGCGGCGCTCGCGGAACTGGATAGAGCGTACGACGACGCCGCTGCCGCCGCCTCCCGCGGGATGGTGCGGGCGCTGCTCCTCCGCGGAGAGGGCCGCGCCTTTTGCGCGGGACGCGACATTGCCGGGGTGACGCCGGAGAGCGACGACGCGAAGGCGTACTTGAACGGGCTCGTGGAGCCCCTGCTCAAGAAGATGGCAGCCTTCCCCGCCCCGACGTTCGCGGCAGCACACGGCGCGTGCCTCGGCGTCGGGCTCGGCCTGTTGCTCGCTACCGACGTGGTGTACGTGGCGGAGAACGCGAAGTTCGGTTCGCCGTTCGCCAAACTGGGTGCCACTCTGGACTCGGGCGGGCACTGGTACTTCACCGAGCGCCTGGGCATGCACCGGACCTTGGACCTCATCTACACCGCGGACCTGATCAGCGGCGCTGAGGCCGTGGCGCAGGGCATGTTCAGCCGGGTCATGCCGGACGACGCCTTGCTGGAGGCCACGCGGATCATCGTGGAGCGGGTCGCGGCGGGTGCCACCGGTGCGTTCACAGCCAGCAAGGAGCTCGTGGCCCATATCCGCGACCAGCGCCTTGGCTTGTGGGCCGCCATGTCCGAAGAGAACGACGAGCAGGCGCGGCTCTGCAAGACCGAGGACTACGCCGAGGGTTTCCGGGCGTTCCAGGAGAAGCGGGCGCCGGTCTTCAAGGGGTAGCTTGTCAGCATCCCGTCCCATACCTAGACTCTCTAGGTATGGGACGGAGTTCAGTGAACGGACAGCTTGACCTGCTGCTGCTCAGCTCGCTCGGAGCGGGCGAGGCTCACGGCTACGCGCTCATCGCGCGCATTCACGAGCGCAGCGGCGCGCGGATTGAGCTTCAGGAGGGCTCGGTCTACCCCGCGCTGCACAAGCTCGAGGCGGCGGGGTGCGTCGCGAGCCGCTGGGCGGACGACGACGGCGGCCGACGTCGCGTCTATGCGCTCACCGGGGCCGGACACGCCGAGCTTGCCCGCAAGGTGGAGGAGTGGAAAGGCTTCTCGGCGGCGGTGCGGGGCGTTCTTGGAGCAGCATCATGAACGCGGGGAACGGCGCCGGGGCCGAAGAGGGGCCCATCGACGCATACCTCGACGAGCTGTTCGGAGCTGCGCGCGACGGCGATCCCGCTGCCGCGCGCAGGCTTCTCGCTGAAACCGATGCGCATTTGCGCGAATGCGCCGCCCGGCTCCGTGGGCAAGGCTTGGACCCGGTGGACGCCGAACGCGAGGCCGTCAAGCGCTTCGGTCCGGTCAGCACCGTGACGCCGGTCCTGCGCCCGTCACTTCGAGATGTTGCCCGGCTGCCGTTGCGGGCGTTCGTGCGACCCTTGCTTGGCCTTGCGGCTGTGGGCGCGATCGCCGTCGGCGTGAGCGGCGTCGTATCGGAGCTGTTCGGCCGGATCTGGGGCGCGGGCTTCGTGGCCGGCGACCTCCCCGGCGTCGCCTACACGGCCGCCAGGTGCGCGGTCCTGCAGGCTCCTTACGCTGGCCTCGACTGCGCCCAGGCCGCTGCCGAGCACCATTGGGGCGAGGTGGTCGAATATCGGGTGGTCCTCGGGGTGCTGGGCCTTGTTCTCCTGCTCGTATGGCGGCTCCTTCCGCGCGACGCCGCGCTCCCGGCAGGCCTCGCGCCGTCGCTCGCGGCCGCGGCTTTCCTGCTCGCCGCCGCGGCGACCGGCGTCCAGGCCCTTAACGCCGCCGTCCAAGGCTGGCAAGGCACGGGCGCGTGGCTGAGCGCCGTCGTCGTCGCCTTGCCGCTCGCCGTAGTGTTCGCGGTAGCCGCCCTGCGCAGGATGCGCATGAAGCCCCTGGGTTCCTGAGGCCGCACGGTGGCGGGGTTTGATGATCCCCGGGCACGGGCAGCCGTTGTAGGCACAGGCCGGTGGATTGCCGCCTCCGATGCCGAGTCCCTGGTCCACGACGCCGCAGCCCTCTCCGCGGGACGGTCCACCTTCCTGGCGGATATCTTTGGCACCGGGCTTTTGACGCTTGAGGGCATGGCACCAGTAGTGGCCGCCCGCAGGAGTGCCGGACGCCCGCTACCGTTCTGTACGGATTCCCCCGAGGCACTCTTCCGGGCCGGCGGATGGAGGAACGCCGTGGTGGTCCAGGCCGGACAGCCCGCAGCAAACTTCGGCCGGCTAACCCGGACCCCGGAAGCCAGGGACGCAGGGCAGCAAAGCAATCTCCGCACCCACCTGGTGACCGCGGCCCTTTGAGGACGCGGCCGAACGCCGGGACGCAACGGTGGCGTTGCTCAAGCGGCCTGGAGTGTCACGCGACCTGGAGTTGCGTGAGATGGGCGTATCTCAGCGCCTTGGCTTGGTGGCGGAGTTTGCGCCGGCGTCTGGAATGCGACGGCGCGGTGTCGGGCGGGTCGGTTCCTAGTGGATTGCTGCCTGGCAGCGGCGGGGCTGTTGATTGGTAGTGGTGTCCGGTGGGGGTGCGGATGCCGAGGACGTGCCGTGTCGCGTGCTGGGTTGTTACTGCTCCGGTTTGTGCTGTCCAGCCGGGGAGTTCTTTGGTGTGGTTGCAGGCTTCGCACAGGCCCGCGCCGTTGGCCAGGCTGGTGGGTCCGCCGTCGTGCCAGGGGATGATGTGGTCGAAGTGCCTGATCGGTGCGTCGCAGTAGGGGGTTCGGCAGGTGTCGTCGCGGGCCTGGATGAAGCGCCGCAGCCCGGCGGGGAAGAACCGGGCCCGGGAATCGACGGCGACGAGTTCTCCGGTTCCCGGAGCGGTGAAGAGACGCCGGAGCCAGAGCTTGAAGTCGTGCGTCTCTTCGGCTTGGTCCTGGCCGGACCGGCCATCCTTGGTGTTCCCGCTGCTGCCGCTGAGGAGGTTCCGTGCCCAACCTGCGGGGACGATGCCGTAGCCGGGGAGCCGGGCGGGTTCGCTGTCGCGCTGGAAGAGGGTGCGGTCGGTCATGACGAGTTGGATGGCCACTCCGGTGATCCCGCCGGGGGTGCCGGTGGTGCGTTCGACCAGGGCGTCGGCCATGATTTGCCCGCGGCTGCGGGTGTCTCCGCCGGAGCGCAGGGTGTCGGCGTGCCGGCTCAGGGCCGCGTGCACGGCCACGCCCTGGGCGACGGGAAGCAGGGCGGTCAGGTAGGTCATGGTGTCCGGGGCCGGGCGCAAGCTCACGCGCCGCTCCGCCGCGGCACGGCTGGCGCGTTGCGTCACCGACCGGGGGTCCCGCCGGTAGGCGGCGGCCCGTGCGGCGGAGATGATGGCCTTGTCTCCGGCGCCGTCGAAGGCTCCCGTCTCGGCGGCCAGTTCCTCGTCCACCGCGCAGCGGTCTTCGGCGCTCAGGCAGGCTGTTTCCTTCACCAACAGGGTGGCCCGCCATTCGTTCAGCTGTCCCGAATCCAGCGCGGCCAGGGTATGCGGCATCTCAGTCACGAGGGCCTTCGCCAAACCCAGCAACCGGGATCCTTTGGCGGGGGACTCCCGCCGGGCCAAGGCAATCTGGGCCGCGACGCCGCGGCCGCGCTCGTCGGCGGGGACGCCCAGGTTCGTCTCGGCGCTGCGCTGGGCCGCATCGAAGGAGACGGCAATCCGGGCCTGCGCAGCCGCGGCCGCGGACTTCAGATCCTCCAGTGCCCGCAGCTGGTCGATCAGCTCGGCGCGGCCATCGGGTACCGTGCCGTTCGGGAGGGCTGGCCGGAACGAGGTCAGGGCATCGATCACGTCCCGTACCCAGGCACCCGACATCGGAGCCGCGCCGCCGACTGGCGAGCCCGTCCCCATCAGCTGTGTTCCCCGAATCCCTTCCATAACCAAAGCATCCCAGGGGGGTCTGACAATTTAGGGCCCAGAAAACCGCTTCCTCACCGAAAACCAGGAAAATTAGTAAAACTATTTCGGGACCGCAGATGTCCGCGTTGTGTATCGAACCACCTCAGCGGAGCCCGGAGGTCGAACTTGAACCTGGTGCTGGAGGCCGGGTTGCTCGTTGTGGGGATCTCGGCCAATTCGTTGGGAGTGCTCGCGGAGGGCGCGGACTACTTTGCCGATGCTCGTCTTGAGCGTCGCGATTCGAGTAGGCCCGGCTGTGCAAGACCGAGGACTACGCCGAAGGTTTCCGGGCGTTCCAGGAGAAGCGGTGCAGGTCGCCAGGGGGTAGGAAGGGTCCGGCCGCAAGCACTGGTCTGTTGAATTCGTGGGAGAAGTCCCACAGCTGCGTTCCGGAACCTAGCAGTGGGCCCGCACCCACGGATCCGGCGGTAACAAAAAAGCGCGCAGGTGCCCTCAGCCGCCCTGCTAAGTCGTAGGGGAGTGCTGTCGATTCCGTGCCCGGTGCAGCCGGTATTCGCGGGCGGTGATCCAGACGATGAAGATGTCGAAGGCTGTCAAAAGGACAAGGCCCCAGGAGAAGGCCACAACGATCCGGTAGCACTGGTAGACGATGAAGACCAGCAAGAACGCGATCATCCACGGATAGGCCCAGAGTTTGTCCTTCAGGACGGCCCAGACGAGGACGATCTTGACCAAGCCGTGGAGCAGTAGGTAGATCGCGCCGAACAGCGTCGCGGACCCTGAGAGGTTGGAGCTCAGGTGCACCAGGCTGTTCGCCAGGAAGTCGTGCGGATCCTGGGCGAGTTCGTGCTGGGTGAGGAACCCGACCAGATCACCGATTTGTTGAGGCGTGACCAGCAACAGGAGAACGCCGCCGATCAGTTCCAGGACGCCGTCCAGGCCCTTCAGGATGAGGCTCACGCGAAATGTCCGGTCGAGCAGGGTTGTTTCAGCTGGTTTCGTTTCCATCACACTTCCCTCCGCTACCTCAAGATACATTCTTTCTTATGCCCCTCTCTTCTGATCCCGCAGGAGTTTTCGCGATTGAAACACATGGCCTGAGCAAGCACTTTGGCAGGCATACCGCCGTCGACGGCTTGACCATGCGCGTGCCTCAGGGAGCCATCGCAGGGTTTATTGGCCCCAACGGGGCAGGCAAGACCACCACCCTTCGCCTGCTCTTGGGCCTGGTGCGGGCGGATGCGGGCAGCGCCACGGTTCTGGGCCACTCGCTCACTGAATTCGAGCGCTACCTGCCGCGCGTCGGGGCACTGGTGGAAGCGCCGGCGTTCTATCCGGGCCTTTCCGGGCGGACAAATCTGGAGGTGCTCGCCCGTCTTGGAGGCCATCCCGGTTCCCGCGTGAGCGAACTGCTGGAAGTGGTGGGACTCTCCGATCGGGCCCGTGACCGGGTAGGAACGTATTCACTGGGCATGAAGCAACGCCTTGGGGTGGCGATGGCCCTGCTGCCCGATCCGGAGCTCCTCATTCTCGACGAGCCAGCCAATGGCCTTGATCCCCTCGGCATCATCGAGATGCGCGAGATGCTGCGCCGTTTGGCCGGCCAGGGGAAAACCATCCTCCTCAGCAGTCACTTGCTCGGCGAGTTGGAACAGCTCACCGACTGGCTGATCATGCTCAATCAAGGGAAGGCCCTGTTCTGCGGACCGGCACGGGAGCTGTTCGCCGAACGCGTCGAGGTAGTGGTCGAAGCCCAGGACTCGGTCCAGTTGGATCTGGTGGCCCGGATCGCGGGCGAGGCCGGTTATACGGTCACGCGGGAGGATCAGGCCTTGCACATCGCCTGTTCTGCCGGTTTTGCCGAGACCTTGAACCGGCAGGCCAGGGAGGCTGGCGCGCCGGATCTGACCATCCGAGTGAGGGAAGCCAGCCTGGAGCAACTGTTCCTGGCTTTGCTGAAAGGAGACCGCTCATGATTTCCGTGATCCGTGCGTTTCGCAGCGAAGTGCTCAAGTTCCGCCGCTGGAGTGTTGTGGCGGTCGCGGGGGCGATGCTGGTGGTGAGCACCTTTATTGCTTATCTGACGTTCCACCAGATCGCATCCGGAGCCACCGGCCGGGAGATGACCGGCCTGATTGCCGCGTTCCCCACACCCCAGGGATTGGTCTCGATCATTGGCCAGGCCCGCTCCGTGATCATTGCCATCGCGCTGGTGATGGTGACAGCCAATCTCGCCGCCGAATGGTCGCAAGGCACGCTGCGCAACTTGTTGGTCTGTGAGCCGCGCCGCCTGCGCTGGTTGGCAGGCAAAATGCTGGGGCTGGTACTTTTTGTGCTGCTCTCGATGCTGCTCACCTTGCTCATCAGCGGCACGTTCATCCTTGTCGCTGCTCAAGGCCAAGGGATTCAGACCGCCGCCTGGACCTCTCCGGAGGGGTTGCAGGTCTTCCTGGCGTTCCTGGGCAATGAGGTGCTGTGCCTCGTCGGCGTGAGCGCCCTGGGCATGGTCATCGCGGTACTCACGCGTTCGGTCGCGGCCGGCGTCGGGATCGGCCTGGCCTACATCCTGGTGGTCGAAGGCATCATCGCGGTGGTATTGCCGCAGGTCAGCCAGTGGTTCCCGGGCCGGGTGTTCAACACCATCGTGGGGACCACCGTGCCCCTGGTTGGCCCGACCCCTCTCCAAGGTTATCCGGCAGCCGTAGGTGCAGCGCTCCTGTGGATTGTCGGCTTCGTTGTGGTGACCGCCGTCGTGTTCCCCCGCCAGGACGTCAAAGCGTGACAGAAGAAGCAACCTCCGGCGTCGTCGGCAACGAGCGCCTCACCGCCCTGACAGGGGCCGTGGTGCTGGTGCTGTCGGTGGCCGAGATCGCCACCGTTCCCACCCTGGGCAGCCTGATCGTGGCGCACTTCTTCATTGGCGTGCTCCTGGCCGGCCCGGTGGTGGCCAAGACGGCCAGCACCGGCTGGCGGTTCATTCGCTACTACACGCGGGATCCCGCCTACCGTCGCAAGGGTCCGCCTCGGCTGCTTCTGCGCCTGACTGCTCCGCTGCTCGTCGTCTCAACGCTTGTGCTGATTGGCAGCGGTATCGCCTTGGCCATCACCGGCCCGGCTCCCGAGATCCTGATCCGGGTGCACGTTGTCAGTTTCCTGTTCTGGCTCGCCACCCTCGCAGTGCACGTCTTCGCGTACGTGAGGCGGGTACCTGGGCTCATAGCCGACGACTGGCGGCGCCGCACCGTCAAGCAGGAGCGCGGGAAACCGGAGCCCGGGGGACGCCGGATGCGGCTGGCGGTCAACATCGCGGTGCTCGTGCTGGCCGCGATCTCCGCGGTAATGCTTCTGCCGACGGCCGCACCATGGGAGGGGTGGCGCGGTCAGGCCGTGACCGGGCCTGGGGTCCTCGCCGTCGCGGTGTGCATCGGGACCGCGGTCGCGGTGATGCTCAAGCGCCGCTAGAGGCGGAAGCAACACCCTCGGCGCCGTGCCCCGCGTCATCGAGTCCATTCCTTGGATGTCCGATTACAATCTGCTTACCCGCTGGTCCCGCCGCGGACCCAGCCACCGCGCCAACCGCGGCGGGGACAGGAGAATTCCATGAATGATGGGCCCCACCGCCTGCGCGGCGGAAGACGCGCCGGAAGACGCGGCGGAACGCATGCCGGATCACCCGGCGGGGAGGCAAGCTCTCAAGGTCCCCGACATATGCGCCACAAGTCCCGGCGCAAGTCCGTCCTCCTGATCTCGACGACGGCGGTCGCGGCGACCGTGGCCCTGGCGGCCGCCGTCGTGGTCACGTATGTGGGCGCGACGGCGGTTGCGGTCAACAATAACGTCCACCGATCGGATGTCCTCAATGACCTGAAGTCGCAGCCCCAGGCGGTGCCGAAGCTGAGCCAGGACACGAACATCCTGATCATGGGCCTGGATACGAGGGTCGACGAGAAGGGTAAGCCCCTTCCTCCGGAGATGTATGACGCGCTGCACGCGGGGGATGAGAATATCGGCGGCTACAACTCGAACGTCCTGATGCTCATCCACATCCCCGCGGACGGTTCCAAAGCCGCAGGAATCTCGATTCCCCGGGATGACTACGTCCAGGTGGACGGCATCCCCGGAAGCGGCCCGTTCAAAGCCAAGATCAAGGAGGCGTACGGTTACGGTTTCGCGGCAGAGAAGACCTCTCTGATCAACGCGGGAAAGCCCGACGACGACGCCACCTACCAGGCGGCCCGCGACGCCGGGCGCAAGGCCGAAATAGCGACCGTGACCAAGTTCCTGGGCAGCGTGCACGTCGACCACTTCCTCGAAGTCACCATGGCCGCGTTCTACCAGACGGCCCAGGCTATCGCGCCCATCACCGTGTGCGTCAACCGGGCCACCCAGGACACCTTCTCCGGGGCCGACTTCAAAGCGGGCATGCAGCAGATCGACGCCAAACAGGCCATGGCCTTCGTGCGGCAGCGTCGGGACACCACCGATCCGACGTACCTCTTCTCGGACCTGGACCGCGAACGCCGGCAGCAGGCCTTCATCGCCTCGGTCTCCCATCAGCTCAAGGACGCCGGGACCTTCACCGACATCGGGAAAATGCAGGGTGTCCTGGATGCGGTGAGCAAGAACATCGTGGTGGATTCGGACTTGAACCTGATCCAGCTTGCCCAGCAGGCAACGTCCCTGACCGGGGGCAACATCTCCTTCTCCACCCTGCCGATCACAGGCTTCGGCACCTCCCCGGATGGCGCATCCATCAACACCGTGGACGTCAAGCAGGTGCAGGCGACCGTCAAGGAACTCCTTACTCCGGTCCCGCTGGCTCCCGCACCGACGACGACGGCGACCGCGACGGCGGCGACCACCTCGCCGGCGGCACCCGCACCCGAAGCGCCACCCGCCTCAGGAGCTGCAGCACCAGCCACTCCGTCGGCACCTGCAAGCAACGTCTACGCGGATTCCACCGGGGCCCTCCAAGGCGGGGCCATCGCCTGCGTGAAGTAGCGGAGTGGTCGTGAGGTCAGGGCACTATGACCACCCGGACGCTTATGTGAGACGGATCTGGCGATTTGCATCGGTGTAGAGCAGGTAACGGAACTTGCCCGGGCCTCCTGCATAGCAGATCTGCGGGCAGAAGGCGCGCAGCCACATGAAGTCACCGGCCTCGACCTTCACCCAGTCGTCGTTGAGCAGATAGACGCCGTTGCCTTCGAGGACGAACAACCCATGTTCCATGGCTGGTGTTCCGGCGAACGGGATTGAAGTGCCAGGCTCGAAGGTCACGATGTTCACGTGCATGTCATGCGCGAGGTCGTCGGGATCCACGAATCGAGTCGTGGCCCAGCTGCCGTTGGTACCTTGCATCTGGCTGGGCTCCACATCCTGATCGCGGGTCACAAAGGACGTGGCCGTGTAGCCATCCGCCGGTTCGTAGGCCTTACGGATCCAGTGGAAATTTGCGATGCCGTCCGAATCGTTCCTTACGGACCAGTCGGCCCCGGCTGCGATATACGCGTAACTGCCTTCCTCCAAGATATGCAGTTCGCCGTCGAGCGCCAGGGTAAGCCATCCCCTTGTCAGGAAGAGGACCCCTTCGACGGCGGCTTCCGGCTCGGGCTTCCGCGAACCGCCGCCTGGTCCCACCTCGACGATTAGTTGGGAAAACCGTGTCGCGAAACCTTCGATGGGGCGTGCGATGATCCAAGTCCGTGTGTTCTCCCAGCCGGGGAGAGTGCTGGTGACTGTGTCTTTGAGGACGCCCTTGGGTATGACGGTATAGGTGTCCTTGACCATGGCCCGGTCCTTTGGGAGCTGGGCTTGTGGAATGGCGCCTTCGGGGTGAAATGAGTTGGCCATCTAACTGCGCGTCCCTGCAGCCTGCACGGCAAGGTTCCCGGCATTGATCGGGCCGCCTTCAGCTGCGGGCTTGTCTCCGCTGAAGGCACGGAGCATGGCTTCACGGTCGAACTGCCCCTCCCACTTGGCGACGACGAACGTCGCAACGCAGTTGCCCAGCAGGTTCACGACGACGCGCATGGAGTCCATGAGGCGGTCGGCTCCGAGCAGGAGAGCGACGCCGGCCACAGGGAAGATCCCCAATGCGCCCGCCGTCGCGGAGAGTGCCAGGAAGGCCGAACCCGGGACGCCTGCCATGCCCTTTGAGGTGAGCATCAGAATGCCCAGGGCGGCCAGTTGCTGCCCGAGATCCAAGTGGTGGCCGAAGGCCTGGGCAAGGAACAAGAGCGAGATCGACAAGTAGATGGCCGCACCGTCCAGATTGAAGGAGTAGCCGGTGGGGACCACCAGGCCGGCGGTGGAGCGGGAACAGCCGGCGTCCGTCAGCTTGGTCATGATCCGCGGCAGAACCGACTCAGTGGACGCGGTGCCCAGAGCCAGGAGGAACTCCTCGCGCGTGTACTTGATGAACTGCCACAACGGGACCCGGACCAGGCCCCAGGCGATCACGAACAGCAGGCCAATGAACACGATCGCTGCACCGTAGCAGGCCACGATGAGCAAGGCATAGGTGCCCAATGTGCTCAGTCCATACTGGCCAATGATGAACGCCATGGCACCGAAGGCGCCGATCGGGGCCAGGCGCATCACCCAGCCCATGATCTTGAAGAAGACCTCCAGGATGGTGTCCAGGACCTTCATGACAGGGGCACAGCGGTCCTTGCCGATCACCACTATGGCCGCGCCGAAGAAGACAGAGAAGCACAGGACCTGGAGGAGGTTGTTGCTCGCGAAGGCGCCGATCACGCTCGTCGGGATGATGCCAAGGATGAATTGTCCGGCGTCGCTGGGCGGAGCGGTGCCGGTCTTAGCCTTCAGGGCGTCCTGGCTTAGGGTGCTCGGGTCGATGTTGAGCCCCGCACCGGGCTGGACGATGTTGGCCACCACGAGGCCGAAGGCCAGAGCGAACAACGTGGCCCCGGTGAAATACAAGAGCGCTTTGACTCCCACTCGGCCCACGGCTTTGACATCGCCAACGGCCGCGATCCCTGTGACGATCACCAGGAAGATCAGCGGCGCGATGATCATCTTGATGAGCTGGATGAACCCGTCACCGAGCGGGCGTAGTCCTGCCCCGATTGACGGCCAAAGATACCCGATCAGGATGCCGGCGACGACGGCGACGAAGATCTGGAAGAACAGGGACTTGTGCAGCGGTTTCTTGATGGCGGCTGCCTGCGCAGCATAGGTGTCGAGTTTCATGGCGAAGCCAATCCTCATGCGGAACCAGAGGTCCGCGGCCGAAATTCAAGGGACCCCTCCAACGTAGGGGAGCATTGTTTCCAGCCTGAAACGAATGTATTAAACTATCGGAACCTTGAAACATCTGTTTCAAAAGGTGCGCGGACCGCTGGTCTGAGGACGGTTCCTCAGCGTCCGAGAGCCGGATCTACCGAAGCCTTTCAACCTCTCCGAGCGAGTCGAAAAGGCCTGTGATTTCACTGATGCGTTTGGTCCCTGGTCTTCCCATGGCCGAAAGTACCGCGTTGGCCAGGACGCTCAGGAGACTCATGGGCGCAGCATAACTGTCGAAGGCTCCAGCGCCTTCCACGGGACACTCGATCCACACCTTGGCGTCGCCGGCCATCCGGCGCCCGCTGGCATCGCCAATCAGGATGGTGGACGCACCTGTTCCGGCAGCTGCTTTGAGGACGTTTGGGAAGGCTTCTGGACGGCGGCGGAAACCCATCAGCACCACAGCATCGGCAGGACCGAGCCCCGCGAGTTCTTCGCCCACGCTTTGGCCTGGCTGCGGGGCCAGCCCGACGCCGTCGCGGCATTGGAGGAGCTGTTGCCGCAAATGGAGCGCGAGGGGGAAGCTGTTTCGGAAGCCGATGAGCAGTACCTTCCGGGCTCCCGCAAGCAGATTGGCCACCTCGCCCAGCCGTGTTTCGTCAATTGACTCGAACAGACGCTGAAGGTTCCGCTGTTCCAGTGCCGCGTGGGTCGGCAGACCGCCGTCGGACTCCCTGGTGGCGAGCGGCACACCGCTGGACCGCAGTGCCCTGGTGTGCTCCTTGACCTCATTGAAATCGGCAAAGCCGAGGCGGCGAAACAAGCGGCTCACGGTTGCCTTGGAGACACCGCTCAGGCGCGCCAGTTCGGCCGCGTTGTAGACGGCGAGATCACCCAAGTGGTTCAGGATGGTGTCTGCCGCGAGCTGTTCCTGCGGGCCAAGCGCCGGATAATGCTGTTCGATTCGCTCATCGATCCTCATGAAACAACCGTCTCACGACCCCGCGCTGTTCCCACAGCCGTTTCTTTCTTTGTGTGGTCTTTGCCGGGTTTATCTCTCCGATAGGCTCGGCGAATGAGCGAAAATACACCGCGACTCGCTGGCTATCTGGACAAGCAACAGCCCGGGCTTTATCAGGCGCTGTCCGACTACGCGGGTAAGGTGACTGCCGAGGCTGATAGGACCGGGATCCCGCGCCGCACACTGGAGTTGTTGAACTACCGCGCTTCGCAGATCAACGGCTGTGCCTTTTGCCTGGATCTCCATCACCGCCGCGCCATCGGCTATGGGGAGACTGAGCAGCGGCTTTCCTTGGTGTCCGTGCATGGCGAGGTGGGCCTCTTCGACGAGGCCGAACAGGTGGCGCTGGAGCTTGCCGAACAGATCACGCGCATGAGCAGTGCCCGTCCCACGGCCGAGCTGTTCTCCCGCGCGCGGAAGGTCTACACCGAGGAGCAGATCAGCGTGCTGTGCATGGCGTGCATCGGCATCAACGCCTTCAACCGCCTGTCTATCCTGAGCGAGCACCCGGTGCGCAAAGCCCGGAGCTAACGACTTCTTGGCCGGAAATGTCGCAATCTTGCCCCAGGGATTCGTGCTTCCGATAATCCATTCGTAGGATTTGCCTATGTCTATGGGGAGATTAGTTCGTAAAGCAGTTATTCCGGCAGCCGGATTGGGCACGCGTTTCTTGCCTGCCACCAAGGCGATGCCGAAGGAAATGTTGCCGGTGGTGGATCAACCGGCCATCCAATACGTGGTTGAGGAGGCCGTGAAGGCGGGCCTCAGCGACGTGCTGATGATTACAGGCCGCAACAAGCGCGCCCTTGAAGACCACTTCGATCGCGCACCTGATCTTGAACGCTCTCTGGAGCTGAAAGGCGACGAAGCTCGCTTGGACGCCGTGCAGCATGCCTCCGGGCTTGGACCAATACACTATGTGCGGCAGGGCGAGCCGAAGGGTTTGGGCCATGCCGTGCTGTGCGCCAAGCAGCACGTGGGCGACGAACCGTTTGCAGTGCTCTTGGGCGACGACCTGATCGACGAGAGCGAGGAGCTCTTGTCAACCATGATCGACGTCCAGGCGAAGACGGGCGGCTCGGTGATTGCCCTCATCGAAGTGGAACCGTCGCAGATCAGCGCGTACGGTTGCGCCGACATTACGCCCATCGCGGGGGCGGACTACGTCCGGGTCAACAGCCTTGTGGAGAAGCCTTCTGTTGAAGAAGCGCCATCAAACTTGGCTGTCATTGGCCGCTATGTCCTGCACCCGGCCGTGTTCGATGTCCTCGAAGAGACCGGGCCCGGGCGCGGGGGCGAGATCCAGCTGACCGACGCGCTTCAGACCCTCGCAATGGGCGATGGCGAAGGCGCGGGTGTTTACGGGGTTGTCTTCCGTGGACGTCGCTACGATACCGGGGACAAGCTCAGCTACTTGAAGGCCGTCATCACCCTGGCGGCCGAGCGGGCCGAATTCGGTGAAGACCTCAAAACCTGGATGAAGGAATTCCTCGGCTAGGACGGCTGCATGGTTAGCCGTGCGTAGCGCAGAATCCTGAGGATGGCCGGGGCCAGCTCGTCTTCCATCCGCAGGTACGCCTCGGCGCCTTGTTTGTAGGGGTCCGCAACGTCGTTGTCCGAGGATTTTGCCGCGAGGACGAGGTGACGGACGGAGGATGCCCGTGCCGGCAGTTCTCGCCACAGTTGGGTGTAGTCAGAGCCCGACGGCGGCGCGTCGCCTCGTTCTTCAAGGGCCGTCACCATCCGTGCGAACTCGCGGATGGTGAACGTCCGTTTGAGCAGGGATGCGTCCAGCTGCAGCACTTCACCGCGATGGTGGGACGCCATGGTGAGTACCAGGTCCGATTCCCTGAGGATCTTTGAAGTGAGCTGGCGCGCGGCAAAGTCATCGGGCGTGCCGCCATACGTGCGGATGATGTCCGCTGACAGCGGCTGAATGGGGCTTCCAACCATGGCGCGGGTGCCGGCGCTGCGGACTTCGAAGCCACCGGGAAGAACCTGGTCCAGGCCTGCCTGAAGCAAGCGTTCGGCTACGGGGGAGCGGCAGATGTTGCCGGTGCAGACGGTCAGGATCCGTACGGGTTGGGGCGATTCCAAAGGTGTAGCTCTTTCACTAGCTGGCAGATGTGCGGGACACCTGTGTTTTACAAGTTAACACGGGAGTTATAGTCACGCGTGGCGTAGCAATGCGAAGGCGGCCACGCCGATGGAAACCACGGCCAGCAGGATCAGGAAAATGACGGGCCGCGCCTGACTCGGAACAGCTGGAATTCGTGGAATCGCAGGCAACCCCACTCTGAAGCTCAGCCTCTTGCGGCGTCGCCAATGTCTCCCCATGTTCATAAGTTACCGTAGGCGCAAGCAAGGAGGGGTTGTTTCCGGATCACCGGAAACAACCCCTCCTTTTCGTTGTGCGTTTAGGCTGCGGCTACGGTTTCGTTCTTTGCGCGGCGGCGAACCACCACTACGGAGGCCGTGCCGGCTACGAGTGCGCCAGCACCAACCAGGCCCCAAAGGATCAGGCTGGAGTCGACGCCGGTGTTGGCCAAACCGGTACCGCCGGTGTTGGCAAGCCCGGTGCCACCGGTGTTTGCAAGACCTGCGCCGCTAACTCCTGCAGCAACCACGGTTGACGTGACGCTGTGGCCGGAGGTCGCGCCGACAGCGGTCAACTGGTAGGTGCCTGCAGCAGTCAGCGTAACGTTGGTGGAGAAAGCGCCGGAGCTGTTGGCAACAGCGGTCACCGTTGTGGGTGCCAGGTGAAGGGCGCCGGGTACGGCCAAGGCGAGGCCGCCACTGGTGCCGGGTGCTGCTGCGCCCTGAGGAGCGGCAGTAAATGTGATTGTGACAGTGATGGTTTCGCCGGGCGTGAAGCCGCCTCCGGAGAATACGACGGATCCGCCCACCGTTACAGTCGCGCTAGAAACGGTGCCCGGGACCGGTGCCGGGTAATCGACGGCCATTGCCGGAGCCGAAGCGGCGAGAGCGATGGTGCCCGCAAGCGCGAGCGCTGCAAGTGATTTCTTCAATTTTTGTCCCCCTGAGACCTTTGGTATGTGCTTGAGACCTGCTGCGAAATTCATTGTGGTGATGTGATTTCATCCACCACGAACACGTGAACTGAAATCTGAGACCTACCCAAGAGAGAAGCTACCACCCTAAGGGTGCTTACTGCAAAGTAAATCCAAACTCGTTACAAAGGGTTAACACCCTGTCTATCCGAGGGCTCCACAAGTTTCTGATTCGGTCGTGAGGACCACTTTGTCAATGGGCTGGATAGTTGGCGTGACCACGACTTCAGGCTGGCTATGCTGGACGATTTTTCCGAAAGTGAATTCCACGGTACTGCTCTGTCCAGGGGCCAGACGTACGGAGAGTGTGCCAACTGGTCGGTCGTCGTGGCGCTGCGCACCAAATGGAACAGTCTTCCCGTCCTGCGTGGCAGTTTCAACCAGGGATTGGGAAGGCCCGTACGCGATCACGTTGCTTTGTGCAGTACCGGGCGGGACTCCGTAAGCTCCACCGCCTGTAACATATGCCGGTAACGATGTGGCCGCGTCAGCAGGAGCCGTATTAGTGCTTGTGATTCGAACCTTGACTGTTGCATAACCATCGGCAGCCGTGCATTGCTCGACAAGCCGAACAGTGCGTTTCACGTAGTAGTCCATTTTCGCGCCAGTACCGTCATTGAAGTAAGCGCCGAATTGGGCAGCGGGCACGCTAGGGCCGGATATTGAGCCGCTAAGCGTGTACTTCGCGAGAACGGACTGTTCGGTGGTATCTGCCGACCAGAGCAGGACCCTGTGTTCTTCTACGCCTTTCCCTACTCCGGCGAGCAGGCTTTTGGCATCGCCCTTGCCGGAGGAGAGAGCACCGAAGATTTCCTTGGCCACCACTGCAAAGTAAGCGTCTTGCGCCTTTGGATCTTTGATTTGGGCGTATACGTCGGAAAGTAGGGTTTTTACCACATTCTTGCCGGAAAGCTGGTTCGGAAGTTTCCCTCCAGTTAGGGCAAGCATCTGCGGGTCCTGAAGGCTGACAGGTCCTGTGGCGTCCAGGATGTAGCCCAGAGCCACTGGATCGATCGAAATTGCTCCGTCCAGCTGTTCACTCTTTTTCTGTTCCCACATCTTCAACGCGGTGGTGGCAGCCGTCGGGAAATCTGGGGTGAAGTTAACGTCCTGCATGAAGGTGCCCATACGGTCCGTATAGATGCGTTGTTGCTCTTCATCCACCGATACCGGAGGGGTGAAACGGCCAAGTTCCGTAGCGCTGGTTTCGGCGGAAAGGCTGATTTTGCCCTTGTCGGCGGTAAGGACGACCAAGGCGCCCGGGATGCCTCCCGTGGCTCGGGCCTCGGCGTTGTTTTGGACCAGCAGCAGGTAGTGCCGCGGCTTATCGGAGCCCAACAGGCCCGGAGCTAGTCCCGCGGCGTCGGACGCCGTGTCCAACTCGTCCACAACAGAGCCAAGTTGTTGTCTGGCTTGTATCAGTGGCCCAGCGATCTGCGGGAGCAGGCCGCCGGCATCGATACCGTTCAGGCGCTGCGCAGATGCGCGCACGGCTTGAGCGGCGGAGGACACTGCGGGGGCTGCCTTGCGGATTGGTTCCAGGTCGGTGCCGCCTGCGCTCGGCATCAGCTTGTCCCATTTCAGGGAATCGTAAACCTTTACAAGGGGTGTGACGCCCAGCGAGGCTACGTCGTCGGCTGAACGGGCAATTTCGGCAGTGGCCGAGAAATTCGCGCCGAGCCACGGGGTGGCCGAAGCCAAAGACCAGAGCGGATCGGAGGCAGCGTCGCGGGCCGCCGCAGTGTGGCGCCGAAGCTCGTCGGCAGAAGCCGTGGCATCTGCGGGGCGGTTCTGGAGGATGTCTTCTTTGAGTTTGGGCACCAACTGGGTGGATGCTTCGAGCTCGGTCTTGATGGTGGAAGCCTTAGCACCAAGCCATAGGGCGGCGGCGCCGGCAACCACCAGACAGGCCCCAAGCCAAATTCCGGCTGTCAACTGGCGACGACGGCGCTTGCTTGCTTGGGATTTCCCCCTGCCCCGACGCAGCTCGGGTTCGTTCGGGGTGGTATCGGACAGTTCGTTTTCCGTCACGCCTAGGGCCTTCCGAGTCCACGGTACTGCCATCCGGCAGCACGCCATTTTGCGGCGTCCAGCACGTTTCGTCCGTCCAAGATCCGGAGACCGGCAACGCCGCTGCTCACTTCAAATGGGTCGAGTTCCTTGTATTGTTGCCATTCGGTGAGCAGGAGGAGTGTATCGGCTCCTGCGATCGCTGTATCCAAATCAGATTCGTACTGCAGTTCAGGGAATCGCTTGGCGGCGTTTTCCAGGGCTTTCGGGTCAGTTACCGTCACGACGGCACCTTGAAGCTGGAGTTGGGCGGCGATGCTCAGGGCCGGCGAGTCCCGGACATCGTCGCTCTCGGGTTTAAAAGCAGCACCGAGCACGGTGACGCGGTGACCGAGCAGGCTTCCACCGCAAAGCTCGCGGGTAAGTTCTACGACACGCGTGCGGCGTCGCATGTTGATCGAATCCACTTCTCGCAGGAAGGTCAGGGCCTGATCGGCGCCGAGTTCGCCGGCCCTGGCCATGAATGCCCGGATGTCCTTGGGGAGGCATCCACCACCAAAACCAATTCCGGCGTTAAGGAATTTTCGGCCGATCCTGTCATCCATGCCGATAGCGTCTGCCAAACTAGTGACGTCCGCGCCTGCTGCTTCGCAGACCTCCGCCATGGCATTGATGAACGAAATTTTGGTGGCGAGGAAGGAGTTGGCTGCTGCCTTGACGAGTTCGGCTGTCGGGTGGTCTGTGACCAATCTGGGGGTGCCATCTGCCAGCGGACCGGAGTAAACCTCGTCCAAAATGGTGACGGCGGGGTGGTCTTCCGAGCCTTCCTCGACGCCGTAGACCAGACGATCTGGGGAAAGAGTATCTTTGACGGCGTGCCCCTCGCGTAAGAACTCGGGATTCCAAACGAGGTGAGCGCTGGGTTGATATTCGGACAAGAGGTCAGCCAGACGGGAAGCGGTCCCCACCGGGACAGTGGACTTGCCGACCACAAGGTCGCCGGGTCTTATGTGCGGAAGGAGCGCCTCCATTGCGGCATCGACGTGGCGCAGATCGGCGCCATTTTCGCCCTTCTTCTGGGGTGTCCCCACACAAATGAAATGGACGATGCTCCCAGCAGTCTTCGACATGTCAGTGGTGAATGACAGCCTTCCCGTCCCCTGCACGTCGCTAAGGAGTTCGTCCAAACCGGGTTCGAAGAACGGGGCACGGGCTGCCGATAGGGCACTGATCTTTCGTTCGTCCACGTCGATTCCGACCACCTCGTGGCCAAGTTTGGCCATGCAAGCTGCGTGCACAGCCCCGAGATAGCCACAGCCAATAACTGAAATGCGCATTATGTTGCCTTCCCCCAGAGGGTCGTTTCTGCGTCACGGTCCAACACGGCCTAATTAGTAGGCGCCGTCGCCGCCCAAGACGGCACGGGCAGTGCGAAGCAAAATTATCAAGTCCCCGGCCAGAGACCAGTTTTCCACGTAGTAAAGATCCAACCGTACGGAGTCCTGCCAGGAGAGATCGGACCTTCCGCTTACCTGCCACAGCCCGGTCACTCCAGGCTTGACCAGAAGCCGCCGACGCGCATCCTGTTCGTAGGCCTCCACCTCGAGCGGTAAGGGCGGCCGCGGGCCCACCAAACTCATGGACCCGGAAACAACATTGAATAGCTGAGGGAGCTCATCCAGGCTGTATCTTCGCAAGAAGCGTCCAGTACGCGTAATGCGTGGATCGTTCTTGACTTTGAAGAGGATCCCGTTGCCGTCATTCCGGTGTGCCAGCTCAGCGAGCCGCGCTTCGGCATCGACAACCATGGAACGAAACTTGAGCATTTTGAATGGAGTGCCCTCAAACCCCACGCGTTCCTGCTTAAACAGGATCGGGCCGGGGCTATCGAACTTTACCAAGAGGGCTAGGACCGCCAGCAGAGGCGAAAACACTACAACCAGCCCCGCGGAAACCACAATGTCGAACAGTCGTTTGGCGACACGCTGCCCGGCTTCGAGCGTAGGCGTTGTGACGTGAATAAGTGGGAGCCCAGCGACTTGCTGTGTGTGAATACGCGGTCCTGCTATATCAGTAAGGGCAGGGGCCATAATCAGCCCGACATTCCGTTCCGCTAATTCCCAACCGAGCTGGCGGAGGGTCCTTGGATGCAGAAGGACCCCCGCCGTCACGGCCACGGCGTCAGCTTCGCATCGCCCGATCGCGTCAAGTATTGCCTTCGTCTCCGACTCATGGCCAAGCACGGGCAGCCCGACACCTGTCAATTCGTGCGATTGCGATGAGTCGCCGGGCGTGTAAGCGGCAACGGGCATATAGCCGGCATGTTTCTCCCGCACTAGGGTCGCGGCAAGGTGAACGATCGCGCTCGGACTTCCTAGCAACATGAGCCGAGACATTCGTCGGCCCTTCTGGCGATGGACGCTCAGATGCTGGCGAAGTAACCATCGCGCAAGGAGGAGTCCAACAAGTCCGGCAGGTAAAGCGATTCCGACATACCCCCGGGCGGTTTCTACACGGAAGACGTAAGAGAAAATCGCAACGAAACCGAAAAGCCAGAGGGATGCTGCCGCCACGCGCTTGTACTCATCCGGCCCCGAGCCGAGGATTCGGCTTTGCCTTGTGCTCCACGCCCCCAGCATGAGCCACCATGTAATGGCGAGGAATATTGACAGCCAGAAGTAGCTGGAATCCTGACCCTTGATGCTGAATCCTGAATCCAGGCCGAACCGAATGCTGTATGCGCCAGCCACGGCCCAAACAATCACAAAGGCATCAACTACCCTCAAGGTACGAGACGTGCTTACTCGCCAATCAGAAACTGTCCCCACCAGCATCCCCATGTATGTAGTCGTTTTCAGTTTTTGGGAGTCCCCGGGCCTAGGATACAGCCGCCCGGGATGCCACCTCTAATGTTGCGAACCAGGGACAAAATTAATCTCAAACAGCGCCCAGACCCAAACCTGATCCCCCGCCCCGCCGGAGTCGCTTGTTTGCCTCGATCTACGGAAGAAGGCGAATGGCTGCAAATTCTATCAGTGCCGTTGCACTGATCCGGGCAGTGCGCGTCGAGAATGTCAACGGTAAGCCAAGCCTCCCCAGGCTGACACACACTTCCCGCTCGGTTCCAGTCATGTCCTTCGGCGGGATAGCATCATCCGTGAGACCACGCCTCTCCATCTGGGAGCACTTGTCAGGGTCGGCGGCTCTACTCAGCCGCAACGGCGTAGCGGTGGACACTTACGGTTTGACTAAAGCGAGGCGGGGAAACGTTCCGGTGAGCACGTCGAAATCAACCTGAATTATCGATGAAGCAAAGCAATAAAATTGGGGTGAGCATGACCAAATCGATAGCAATAATAGGTACTCGAGGCTATCCAAGTTACTACGGCGGATTCGAAACTGCGGTTCGGAAGCTAGCACCTTTCCTCGCCGATTGCGACTGGACGGTTACCGTCTATGGCCGCCGTAAGGCGTCAAGGGAAGTTGCTGCGGAGGCAGATCCCAGAATCAGTCAAAAGATTACGTTTGGGATAGAGAATCGATCATTCAGCACCCTCTCGTTCGGCCTCACATCCGTTTTGCATGCGGTTCGCACAAAGCCAGATGTAGCGCTCGTCATGAATGTCGCTAACGGATTCTGGTTGCCTCTTCTGAAGCTCAGGGGAATTCCAACTCTCGTTAATGTTGATGGCATGGAGTGGGAGCGGGCGAAATGGGGACGTCTTGCCCGAACCGTCTTTCGTTTGGGAGCCAGGCTCACCGCAAAGTTTGCGGACGAGCTGGTGGCGGATGCCAAAGAAATCCAACATCGGTGGAAAGTTCAATTCGGTAGGGAAAGTACATTTATTCCGTATGGCGGGGATGAGATATCGCCCCTCGAGCTTGGTGAAGAACTGCGATCTCGATCGTACGTGCTCGTCGTCGCAAGATTTGTTCCAGAGAATACGATTCATGAATTCTTCGAAGCAGCGGACCGGCTTGCCAAGGAGTATCCGGTTGTAGTGGTCGGTGCGTCGGGGTATGGTGGCGAACTTGATGAGAAGGCGGAGTTGTTGGATCGCAAGCATCCGAACTTCAATTGGCTCGGAAGAATTAGCGATGATGCGCGATTGTTTGCATTGTGGCAGCATGCGGGAGCATATTTCCACGGCCACAGCGTCGGCGGCACCAATCCTGCCCTGGTTCAGGCAATGGCTACGGGCGCCCCGATCGTCGCCCTTGACACTGCGTTCAATCGCGAAGTTCTAGGCAACGATTCGATTTTTACATCTAATTCCCCGATGGATATTTACGACTCGATCGTGCGACTCATGGAGTCCGAATCACTTCAGGAAGCAACCTCTACCTCGAATATCGAGCGTGCGAGGAGTCTGTATTCATGGAGTTCAGTATTAGAGAAGTATCAAGATCGGTTACTTTGTTTGGTTGAGCGCAAAAAGAACAAGAACCGACCCTAGATAGAATAAAGACGGAGCGATACGACATGCGCGTTATGGTTACGGGATGTGCCGGTTTCATCGGAAGCCATTTAGTAAATCGACTGCTAGCTGACGGTCATCAGGTAACGGGGATTGATTCCTTCACCGATTACTACCCTCGCGAATTAAAAGAACGAAACAACGCTTGGAACATGGGGAAAGAATCGTTCCAGTTCATTGAGATGGACTTAGCGATACTCACGAAGGCTGAGTTGACTGGAGTTGACGCTATTATTCATTTAGCTGCCCAGCCCGGCGTTCGTGCATCTTGGGCGAAGTTTGACAACTATATCAATGAAAACTTGCTGTCCACGCATAAGTTGGCAACTGCGGCCGGGGAGGCTGGCGTTAAGAGATTTGTCTTCGCCAGCAGCTCATCGGTCTATGGTGACGCGCACGCCTACCCAACGCACGAAACTACCCCAACGATCCCAAGGAGTCCCTACGGGGTTACCAAACTCGCAGGGGAGAGTCTTCTTGATGCGCACGCCGCGAACTTCGGTCTCGAGGTGTTTGCCCTTCGTTTCTTCACGGTTTACGGCCCGGGTCAGCGGCCAGACATGGCTATTCAGCGATTGATTAGGTCTGCAATTGATGGCGGGGAGTTTCGACTTTATGGTGACGGACATCAGAGGCGGGACTTTACTTTCGTAGCCGATATCGTTGACTCTTGCGTTCGTGCGACATCTTCGATCTACCCTGACGGAACTGTTCGATTGAATATCGGGGGTTCTGGGGATATTTCTATGAACGAACTGATATCGCTGGTCGAATCGACGGTCGGCGGTCCGGTGAATTTGTCTCGACATCCAGCTCAACTCGGCGATGTTCTCCGTACTGGAGCCGATGGAAGCCGATCCTCTGAGATCCTGGGATGGAAACCCCGCGTACAAATCGAAGAAGGAGTGGCTCGTCAGGTGAAGTTCGAGCTTGAGCCTACTTACGGTACCTGGGGGTCAACGCATTGATGGTTAGTTTTAGCATTTCCTCTGAGCTTCGAGCGTTGCGACTTGCCTTTGGTCACTGCTTGGCTGCTGTCCTTCTTCCTCCGTACTCCACGAGACGGCTTCGGGCCTTGTGTTTCAAGTTGGGGGGCGCACGGGTCGCCCCAGGAGTTGAGATATGCGGGGGTACCCGTATGACCGGCAACACTGTGAGGATTGGAAAAGGGTGCTTCATCGGTGCAGGGGTTTTGATCGAGGCGAACACTTCTGCCGAAGTCTTCATTGGCACGAACGTGGCGATCGGTCCGGGGACAACGATTTTGACGAGCACTCACGAAATCGGCGACAGGGGTAAGCGTGCGGGATCACCTGTCGCTAGATCAGTGAGGATCGGTGACGGCGCATGGATCGGCGCTGGCGTGACTATCCTGCCAGGCATTAGCATCGGGAACGGTGCTGTTGTTGCGGCAGGGTCAGTGATCCACAAAGACGTTGCTGATTCATTCGTGGTGGGCGGTCAACCTACTCGAACTATTCGAGACCTCAGTAGCCACTCGTGACTGGCGTGGGTGTTAAGACAAGTTCGGAACGAACGGTGTCGGCCTCAAGGGCAGGCATGACGACGACGGTTTTGACCCTCCTAAATGTGATCTTGGGATTTGTCTTCCAGAGTGCAGTTGCGGCGACAATGGGTCTTTCCGGCGCGTCTGACAGCTTTCAACTGGCGTGGAGTATTGTCACGTTCGGAACGGTGCTTTTCTTTACGCTTGTACCAATATTACTGGTTCCACGACTTGAGAATCCGATAACGCGCGAGATTGGCCTCGGCGACTGGCCGAAATTCGTCATGCTGGGCACAGTATTGACGCTGGCCCAGCTTCTTATCGCAAACTACTGTGAGCCTGGCCTTGCAGATATTCTCCGATGGTCTGCTCCCAGCCATTTGTTTGCAGCTATGACGGCAATACCACTGGCCGTGGCCTACATAAGGAAACGCTTCGTGGTCGCCGGAATTGGTCCGGCAATCAATGGGGCGGCGCTCCTAGGTTCATTTATGCTGACCGGAACGACCCAACAGCCTTCTTCGATAGGCGCCTGTCTAACTATTGGCTACATGTGCCAGATGATCCTCGTCGGTGTATTTTCCATGAATCGAGGGGGTCCATTCGGGGTAGGATCCCATATTTCCATTCGCCTCTACGTGTTTCTTGTTGGTTTCACACTATTGTCAAAATTTCAGCCGCTATTGGAAAGATTCTTGTCCGTGGTTGGCCCAACGGGATCAACCGCGACATTGGGGTTTGGACAGAAACTCGCCCAGGGACTGTTGCTTTTCGCGGCGTTTGGTCTCGCCCTTACGGCCAACGCGACGCTCGCCCGCAAAGTGAAATCAGAGGATTTGGAAAGCGCTGCCGATCTCATGGCCAAAACAGTCGTCACCACGATCGTGTTCTCCGCGATAGTTCTATTGGTCGCTTTACCGTTGAAAGATCTCGTAATTCGTGTCCTCTTCGTACGAGGTGAATTCACTAGTTCGGATGCCGTAGATGTCGGCGATGTATTGTTGTGCCAACTACCCTGGGTGATCGCATGCGCAATTACCGGGGCACTCACATCATATTTGTATATTGAGCGTAGCTACGTGCGCGTCGCGACCGCCGCGGTGATCGGACTAGTTGTCACATTCATAGTCTCTCGTCTGCTTCAGCAAGCCTTCGAACTGACTGCCGTCCCAATAGCGAGCAGCGCCGGAGCGGTTGTCACTCTTTTTTGGATTATCTGGCTCGTTGCGCGGTCTCCCATTTGGCCCCATTTACGGCGTAAGCTTGGCGCGTATCGGACCCTACTGTATTTTTCGAGCTTCTCGGTTATTGTTTCTTTTGGCATTTCCGTAATTTCCCGCCTAACCGTAGGAAGCGACGTGGGTTTGACAAACGTACTATTGGGGTTCTTCTTCATAGTGTCTGTACTGTTTATTCGATTCTATAGGCCAATTTGGAAGCAATGTCGAGCAGCCACAGGCGGGAAACTGTGAAAATTAAGACCGTTGTTGCCCTAGTGCTTGGAACACGAGATGTTGCGAGTAGTCGAATTCGCGCCCACATTCCCTTGGACCATATCGAGCATTCTGGATACCGGGTCATAAGAATCATAAGTTCGTCAAGGTTCTGGCCAATCTATTTATTTCTTTCAACGCTGATTCGTAGGCCTGAAGTTTTGTTCTTTCAGAAAGTAATGCCTCCGCCGTGGTTTCTTCAGATTTCTCGTTCGCTGTGCGCCAGAATGGTTTTTGATCTGGATGACGCGATTTATCTTGGATATCCAGGTTCGTCCAGTCGACAAGTGACTAAGGCCAGTTCGCGTGTACGACGAGGTCTTCGATATTTCGATCTTGTGCTGACTTCGAACGCGATGATACGGAATGACCTGGGATTGAGCTCGGATTCAAGGTGTGTCATTTTTCCCGGACCGAGCCCGCTTCTGCCCGAAACCGAGGAGGATCTAGCGTCTAAAGAGCGCGCGGTTCTTTGGCTCGGAAGTCCGTCAACAATTTCTAACGTGGAATCGATTCTTCCGGCAGTTGCTGCACTGCTCCCGGATCTAGAATTCTTAATCGTCGGCAGTCCGATCGACGTGGACTTGACTGGATCCATTCGAAGACAACAATGGACAGCTTCGGTTGAAGAACACGCATTGAGGCGGTGCTGGTCAGGATTGATGCCTCTAGAGGCCACGGTTTGGAACAAGCGGAAGGCCGGCTATAAGGTACTCGAATATCTGCGGCACGGGGTTATTCCCGTTGTTGAAGATTCTCCGATTATAAGGACTCTCCTAGGGGAAAGGACCGAGCAGCTTTGCGAACTCGTAAGGGGCGGCAGCGCCTCGGCCTGGGCCGAGGCTATTGAAAGATCGCTAACCCGATCCCCGGACGGTGCTTGGCTGGAAGCCCGAGAGAAGGTCTTCGCAACCTGGGACAGTGGAACTTTTGCAAGACTGATCCTCGATAAGAATTGCAGGGAAGGACTTCGTGAATAAGTCGGTTGTTATGGTGTGCTCCCAGTATCCGCCAATTTATGGGGGAGCAGGACAGCAGGCGAAGCTTCTGAGCCAGACTCTTGTTAGTCGCGGTTGGGAAGTGGCTGTAGTCACCCTAGATCAGAAGGGCGTCGGAAGCTCTCTCGGCCAGGGGCTCGGAGTGGTTCGGCTGCTTCGGGGTATCGCGGGGACGGGCAAGCTTCAAAGAGCACTGACCACCATCGCGCTGGGGTTGGGCGCGGCGTCGATAATTTTGAAGAGGCGCCCCACGGCAGTCCACGTTCACGGAGCATATTGGTGGAGTATTCCGGCTGTGCTTGCTGGTCGGCTTGTGTCGGCCACCACGGTTGTGAAGGTGACCCGAGACGGCGAGGATGATCCAGAGACCGTGTTGGGACGGAAGTTCCTACGGGCAGTCCCCTTGGGCTGGCTGTACGGGCTGTCGCTCAGGGCGTCGGATTACGTAGTTGTGCTCAGCACGGAAGCCTACGAAAAGGCGAAGGCGTTCGTTCCCGCGAAACGTCTCAGGTTGGTTCGAAATGGCGTTGACCTTCATGCTTTGGACCGGACCGAGGAACGACGGGAAAGCGCCCGAAAAAAATATGGCGTGGGTCCCGAGACGAAAGTTACTACATTTATCGGTTATCTGGTTGAGCACAAGGGCATCTTAGATCTCTTGTCGGCCTGGAAGCTTAGATCGAAAACCAGCAATAGCGAGTTATGGCTTGTTGGACCATATGAGGGTTTTTATCGCGAATTGACTTCGCGGGCCATAAGTGAAATAAGCGCCATGCAGGCCGTGGGATTCAAAATAAGATTGTTCGGGCACGTTGATCCGCAAGAAATGCCTTCAATCTACTGGGCGAGCGATGTCTTCACACTACCAAGCTACAGCGAAGGAATGCCGAACAGCCTGGCGGAAGCAATAGCTGCAGGATGCGTGGTTGTTGGAACAGCCATTCCGGGCATTACAGATATTGCCAGGCTTGCGCCTTCCGTGCTGATTGAACCCGGGGATGTTCATGCGCTGACGAAGGCCCTAGATTCAGCAGAGCTAATTGGGCACAGCAATTTCTCCGAGCATCGAGCAGGCCTCGGGATCGAAAATACTGCGAGTCTGATTGAAGAGTTATATGTTTCATCGACTTAATGTGAGATTTATCGGATCCCTGACTGCGATCGCTATTGCCTTGCTATTTCCGTTCGTATCTGGCGGCCCGAATGAAACATCTGTTAGCTTTGCGGTTCTAATTGCAATTTGCGGTTTCTGTCTGTTTCGCCTTCGTTCAACGGCTGGTCGGGGCTTAGAAGGATCGTCTGCGTTGGTCATTCTCCTCATAGCAGCTGTCTACGGCGTTGGGCTGGTTGATCGATCAGGCCCAGTGTTTGGTATTAACCCAACGAGTCAAGACTATGAGCTCGTCGCTATCGGGCTCATAAGTCTTTTTGCCGGTTCGTTGATCGCTGCCAACCTTCGATTTAAGAGTGATTATACCCTCGAATCCAAGCCGAAATTCGGACAGGTACTGTTCAGAGGAGACCATAGGATAATTGTCATTTCGGGTTTGGCAATGACTGCCGCCGTGGTGAACTATGCAACTGGGGGAATTCCAGTATTGTCGAATGACGTGGACGGTAGTAGATTCACGGGCAACTACGGAGTCCTAGGTCGATTCTGGCCAATTATACTTCCAATTCTGCAGATAGTTGTGATTATAGCTTTTGCCCGACTTTGTGCAGGCCGCGGAAGCCGCAAGTGGTTCGTACTTGGTGGTCTGTCGCTCGTTTTTCTTTTTCTGAGTGGAGGGAGATCACTATTCATTATCCCGCTTATTGCCATCGGACTGCTCAGCGTCGATTTCTTTAGACCGCGATTCAGGACAATTTTGTTGTTTGCGGCTGCTGGTTTTGGGGTTATTGGAGCTTTTGGTTATGCGCGAACACTTGGATCAAATGGCAGTCAAGCTAGCCTTGCGTATTTGGGTACCCGGGAACAAGACTCCTGGTTCGGCACTTTGGATATTTCACTTCAGACCGGACCTCGGGTAATGTCGGCGGCCCGAGAATCCATTCACGAAAGTTTCCTTTCCGGACAGTTCTTTTGGGCCGATCTACAGAATTTTCTCGGATTTCAGGTTATGCCGTCGGATCGACTTGTAACAGTTTTGCTCGATCGACAACCTGATCAGGTTGGCGGGTTGCCGCCCACTCTTTTTGGAGGGTTGTACCTGGATTGGGGTCTCGCGGGGGTCATAGTAGGCGCCGTTGCGATTGGGATACTTCTTGAAATATTTCGATCTCGTGGGTTGTTTAGATTGAATTTGGCCAATTTGGTGTGGGCTTATTATTTTTCGGCGTATATTCTGATGTCTGTTTATAGTTACGTCGGAGCGAAACCAAATCTTCTTTTCGCTGCCGTGATTTGTCTGTTCGGTTTTGATCGAGTGAAAGGGGACTTTGGTGAGAATACTAATGGTCTCGAAGTATCGGGAGTTTCACGGCGGCGTTGAGTCGCATATTCTAGATTTGATTGCGGGCCTTTCTGAACTTGGACATCGAGTGGAGTTGTTTAGTTCGGAGGATGTACCCGGTGATGGATTCGATGCTCGAGCGCGTGGTCTGGCGGCAAAAGTCCGATCGGTCGGTTCGCTATTCTGGAACTCAGCTGCGCGAGAGGCTCTTGCCGCTGCCATTGAGAAGTTTGAACCGGACTTGGTGCACTATCACTCCATCTACCACCAGTTGAGTCCATCCGTGCTTGATATTTCGTCGGTTCCTTCCATAATGACCCTGCATGACTACAAGTTGGTCGCTCCTTGCTACTCGCTATACCGCGATTCTCAGATCTGCACTGACTGCGTGGGACGAAAATTTGCGCTGCCAGCCGTTCTGAACCGTTGCGTCAAGGGGAGTGCAATTGCATCGGTGGTGTGTGCTGCGGAGCAAGTGATCTACAAGAGTAGGTACATAGATTCTGTAGATCAGTTTATAGTTCCGTCTAGCTTTCTGCGCCAGATGTTGGTCGAATCGGGCATTCCGGAAGAGCGGATGACCGTTGTCCCTTGGGGGGTCCCCGCCAATTCTCCCGAGACAGTCCTGGTGTCTGAATCTCCCGCTAACGGTTCGAAGTTTGTGCTGTATGCCGGCCGACTCCACGAGTCCAAAGGTTTGGGGCAGCTTTTGGATGCTTGGACCGGTTTGGTAACCAAAGAAGACTACAAACTGATTGTTGTCGGCGGAGGTTCTCTGGAACCGTCTGTTCGCGCGGCAGTGGCAAGTGACCCAAGTGTTGAGTACTTGGGAGTAATTGATAGAGGGCATTTGTTGGATCTAGTTTCGATGGCGGAAGCGACCGTGATGCCATCGATAGTTCCAGAGACCATGGGATTGTCTGCTCTCGAAAGCCTTGTGCGCGGGACTCCTGCTCTCTTGACTGGGCGAGGCGCGCTATCAGAGCTCTCCGGTGCTGGGACCGTAGACATTGATCCTGGTGCTTTGGTCGAGTCACTTGCGGAGGCGCTGTCGAGGATAGTTCGTGATCCGTCATTCTTGGCGGCCAAGCGAGCGGAGTTGGCAAAGCGTGATCTATCAATGTACACGCGGGATGCGATGGTAGGTCGGATAGTCGATATCTATAAGTCGACGCTCCTTGCCTCCTCGGGATCTCATCGGTAGGGGTATGACCGTGGGCGTCGTGGTGGGGGCGGAGCTCGGTGAGGTCTTGCTGCAGAGTACGGATCTGCAACGCTCAGATAGGGGAACACGTGAACAACGCGTTGACAAGTTTCCGGAGTCTCATCTCCAACCGTCGCCTTCCATCTGTCGTCGTTGGCGAGTTCTGGTCGTCGACAGTGTTTAGGGCTCCTCTTCATGGTCGGCGACGAGCTCGTGAAGGTCTTCTGGCGAGCTTGGACCGTAATCCGCAACACTTCCAAACAGCTACAATTGCCGTAACCGCAAGAATTGAGCAGTTATGGTGGCATGCCATCCGGCAGGGCTCCATTCATCGATACAGGGGGATCTGGTTTGGACCTAAGAGACTATCTGCGCATTGGGCGTCGAAACTGGATATTGCTTGTAGCCTTCACGCTCGCAGGCCTCTTAGGGGGAGGCGTTACATCCGTATTAATTCAGCCCACCTACACCGCAGAGACTCAACTTTTTGTGGCCATTCAGAGTTCCGGTACGGTGCAAGAACTGCAGCAGGGGAACACCTTCACTCAGGCTCGGGTGCAGTCATACGTCAAGACAGTGACCACTCCGGTAGTGCTGCAGCCCGCGATCGACGCGTTGGGTTTGAAGGTCACCGCTGATCAACTCGCTAAACACGTAAAAGCGAGTACGGATGTCAACACAGTCCTCATCAACATTTCGGTTTCGGACACATCGCCGGTGCAGGCGGCCGCAACCGCGCAATCTGTCGCCAACAGTCTCATCAAGGCGATCGACCTGCTTGAGAAACCGAAAACTGGCGGTACATCGCCAGTCAGCCTTTCAATCATCACGCCCGCCGAAGCCCCTTCGGAACCCTCAGCGCCCAATACGAAGTTGAATCTCTTGTTAGGCCTTGCTCTGGGACTAGTTCTGGGTATCGGCGCTGCGGTTCTCAGGACGAACCTGGATTTTCGAATTCGAGGAGAAGCCGACCTTCGCAAAATTACTGACGCTCCAGTTCTCGGCGGGATCGCGTTCCATGCTGACGCAGTTCGAAAGCCGCTCCTGACTCAATCTGGCCCGCAGAGCCCAAGGGCCGAGTCATACCGTCAGCTGCGTACAAACCTTCAGTTTGCCAATGTAGCCGGGCAAGCGAAGACCGTGTTGATCACGTCGTCCCTTCCGGGAGAAGGAAAGAGTACGACGGCGACTAACCTAGCAATTGCTCTGTCCCAGGCGGGGCAAACGGTGTGTCTCATAGATGCAGATCTTCGGCGGCCCATGGTTCATGATTATTTGGGCCTAGATAGAAATGCAGGTCTAACAACTGCTCTGGTGGGAGCTGCCGACGTAAATGATCTAATCCAACCTTGGGGTGAAGATGATCTATTTGTGCTTACTTCGGGCCAGATTCCGCCGAATCCGAGTGAACTCTTGGGCTCCGAAGAGATGAAACATCTCATTACGAGATTGGAACATGCATTCGACACAGTGATCGTTGACGCTCCTCCGCTCCTTCCGGTCACAGACGCAGCCGTATTGTCCCAGCACGTTGGAGGTGTTGTGATCGTAATCGGTTCTCAGAAGATCAAGCATCACGATTTGCGGAAGTCCCTGGACGCGCTCAAGATGGTTGACGCGAAGCTTCTCGGGGTGGTCCTTAACCGGGTTCCTATTAAGGGCCCAGATTCCTACGCATACAGCTATTACGGCGGGGAGTACGCAAGCGCTTCAAGTGACTCGAAAGCCGGTCCGTCGACCAGCTCCGGGATACAGGGTTCAAACGATGCTGGGGCCTTGGATGCTCTTGACTATGTCATGAAACCAGATGACATTAGGCAGGCCCGTTCGTTCCCGCGCGCCCGGCTGGACAAGTAGGAGACGAGCAGACTGGGCACGACTCCAGTCGCTGGCACGATCGGTCTATTTGTTCTAAGGAGAGATCTTCGCACCAGAAGGTGGCAAAGACTTCGGGGGCGCTTGAGTTTTCGGCAAGTTTCATTTGACCGTTCACCGTGGTGATTCATGAGCCTGCTATCGGAGTCGAAGAGCCCAAGGGGAGAAATCCTCTGTTCAGCCCAGCTCCTGATGGGTTCGGCGAGTCCTTCTTAGGGACAACATGTTCCGAATCCCTTACGTCGAGCGGTTCATCGCCGATACTTATTCACGGGACATTCAGGAACATCAAAAGTGGAGGACGCTTTGCCGTACGTGGACATCAATCCATATCGAAAGGCCACCCGGAAACGGTTCAAGTTCGGCGGTTTGATTGTCTTGTTGCTGGTAACGGCCGGAGTGGTCTACCTGGCGCTGTCTCGGTAGCGCTCGATGTCCATTGAAGACTACGTCGAAGGCCTGTCAACGATGCTTGGTGCTCTTGGAATTGTCGGAGGAGCTGGCATGTTGATCATCGCCCTTCGTATGCGGGGAAAGACTAAGCTGACTCGTCCTGCTTGTTGCGCTCCCGCGACAACGTGTGTCTGTCCAACGACGTAGGTTGAACGGCCTTGGAGTTCGCACGTAGCGTTCCCTGAATATGCCTCAAGCCGTGGTCCTACCGCGTATCCAGATCCTCGAACACCAGGAACGTCTGCGTATCCTGCACGCCCGGCATCGACTGCAACTGGTCGAAAATGACCCTGCGAAGGTGAATGTTGTCAGTGGCGCGGACCAGCAGGATGACGTCGAAATCGCCGCCGACAAGCGCGATGTGCTGCACCTCCGGAATGAGCCGAAGCTCTTCACGGAGCTCGCGCCACGAGTGCTGCTGCACCTTGAGCGTGACGTAGGCCGATGACTTCAAGCCGGCCTTGATGGGGTCCACAAGTGCGGTGAACTTAGTGAGCACGCCTTCGCCCGTCAGCCGGGAAATTCTCGAGTATGCATGCGCTCGACTGATGTGGACGTTTTCAGCTACCTGGGTCACAGACATCCGGCCGTCCCGTGTCAGCTCGGCAATGATGTCCCTATCCACTTGGTCAAGAGGAACTTCTGCTTGGTCGGTTTCGACCTCGGCCATCGCATCTCCAATTCGTCCACAGTGTGGGCCCGTTAGCCAGCTCACATTTGCGATTTGTCTTCCAGACTATAGGTTTCTGGCAAGCTTTTCCACGATTCTGGCCAGAGCTGGATACGAAACTTCGCTAGGGAACATACTGGTGACAAATAGTGGATACAGAAGGACGGACCAATGACGATCTCCGCGGACCATGAGGCCCAGGGTCTTGCTGACGCTCGGCCGGACGAAACCGAAGCAAACGATCAAGCTTCTGAAGTGCGGCGCAAGTTCGGAATCAGCGTGGAAGACTACATGCTGCCTGCCCGCCATCAGATCCAGATGGTCGATCCTTCTGGCGTGCTCAAGCCTGAAGCTGAACAGGGTACCGAACCCGGTCACGAATATCCCATCCCCGGCGATGCCGAACTCATGGCGGCTTACGAGCAACTGGTTGTCGGGCGACGGGTCAATGATCAGAACTCCGCCCTCGTCCGTCAGGGCCGCATGGCCGTTTACCCGTCCAGCCACGGCCAGGAGGCTTGCCAGGTAGCGGCTGCTCTGTGCCTCCGCGAAGGCGACTGGCTGTTCCCCACCTACCGCGACGCTGTGGCGGTCATGTCCCGCGGAGTGGACCCGGTGGAGACCATGACGATCTTCCGAGGCGACTGGCACGGCGGCTACGACCCCACCAAGCACAAGGTCGGCATTCAGTGCACGCCGCTGACCACCCAGCTGCTCCACGCCGTCGGAGTTGCCCATGCCGCCAAACTTCGCGGCGAAGACACCGTGGTGTTGGCAATGTGCGGCGACGGTGCCACGAGCGAAGGGGACTTCCATGAAGCTCTCAACTTCGCCGCGGTCTTCCACCTGCCTGTCATCTTCTTCGTACAGAACAACAAGTACGCGATCTCTGTGCCTCTGAGCCAACAGTCCGTGGCACCGTCGCTGGCGCACAAGGCCGTCGGTTACGGCATGGCCGGTGAGCGCGTTGACGGCAATGATCTGGTCGCGCTACTTGCCGTTCTGGACCGGGCGGTGAAACTGGCCCGTGAAGGCTCCGGCCCGCTCCTGATCGAGGCCCACACCTACCGCATGCAGGCCCACACCAACGCCGACGACGCCACCCGCTACCGGCAGGACAGCGAAGTGGCCGAGTGGACTGCCAAGGACCCCATCAGCCGCATGACGTCTTATCTCACCGGCCGAGGACTCCTCGACGACGACGGCTCGACACGAATCGCGGCAAAGGCTGAAGCCGTTGCGTCGCAGCTTCGCGAAGGCTTGGGGGAGGACGTCCCGGTCGACCCGCAGAACCTCTTCCGCTACGTCTACTCCACACCCACTCCGCAACTGAAGGAGCAGTCCGCCCTGCTCGCCGACGAACTCGCCCGTGAGGCATCCAGCCAGAAGGAGGCAGGCAAATGAGCCCCGCCGTCACCACATCCTCTGAGGCCACCGAGCACGCCGCAACCGGTGATGTCAGCTCTGCCACCGCCAGCGCGGCAGCCAGCGCAGCCGCAGTCGCCGAAGCCTCCGGCCCGCAGACCATCACCATGGCCAAGGCCCTCAACACCGCGATGGCGGACGCCATGGAGGCCGACTCGTCCGTCCTGGTATTCGGTGAAGACGTTGGTCGCCTCGGTGGCGTCTTCCGGATCACCGATGGCCTCATGGCCAAATTCGGAGAGCAGCGGTGCTTCGATACCCCGTTGGCCGAGTCCGGCATCGTGGGCATGGCAGTAGGTATGGCCATGAATGGAATGCGGCCCGTAATTGAGATGCAGTTCGACGCCTTCGCATACCCGGCCTTCGAACAGATAGTCAGCCACGTCGCCAAGATGCACAACCGAACCAAGGGCGCCGTCACGCTGCCCATGGTCATCCGCGTCCCGTATGCCGGCGGGATCGGCGGCGTAGAGCACCACTGCGACTCGTCCGAGTCCTACTACGCCCACACCGCCGGCCTAAAGGTCTACACGCCGGCGACGGTAGCGGACGGCTACCGCATGCTTCGCGAAGCCATCGATTCCGACGATCCCGTCATGTTCATGGAACCCAAGAAGCTCTACTGGTCCAAAGACCAGGTAGATTTGGGCGCCCTGCGCGCCGAACACGCCGCGAATGCTGCGACAGGATCCAGCAGCGAGGGCCGCGCCGCCGTCGCGCGCCCCGGCACTGATGCAACGCTTATTGCCTACGGCCCCTCGGTCCCGACCGCACTTGCCGCCGCGGCTGCGGCGGCTGAAGAGGGCCGCAGCCTTGAAGTGATTGATGTCCGCTCCATCGTGCCCTTCGACGACGAAACAGTCTGCGCATCGGTGCGCAAGACCGGCCGAGCTGTTGTCATCGCCGAGGCTCACGGATTCGCTTCCGTATCCTCCGAAATCGTGGCCCGGGTGCAGGAGCGCTGCTTCCATTATCTGGCCGCGCCCATCCGCCGCGTGACCGGCTTCGATGTCCCGTACCCGGCTCCGAAGCTGGAGCACTACTACTTGCCGAGCGTCGACCGCATCCTCGACGCCGTTGACGACCTTCAATGGGAGAACTGACCATGAGCACAGAAATGCAGGTGTTCCTGCTGCCGGACCTGGGCGAGGGCCTCACCGAGGCTGAACTCGTCAACTGGCTTGTGGCCGTGGGCGACGAGATCCGCGTGGATCAGCCGATCGCTGAGGTTGAAACCGCCAAATCCATGGTGGAGGTGCCTTCGCCGTACGCAGGCATAGTCGCCGTGCTGCACGGTGAAGCCGGCCAGACGCTGGACGTTGGGAAGCCGCTGATCTCGGTGGCTCCTGTCGGTGCTTCGGTTGCTGCTAAGCCTGAGCCTGAGCCTGCGGAAGAAAAGGTCCCTGCGGCGCCCGCGGTGGCCGTCGCTGCCGAGACCTACCGGTCCGAAGAGAAAGCCGGATCCGGGAACGTCCTCATTGGCTACGGCACATCCGGAGGCGGCGAAGCCCGCCGCACCCGGCCGCGGAAGGTGTCTGGTGGTTCTGCTGTTGCTGTGACCTCGGAGCCCGACTTTGCCGAACTCTCGTTGTCCCGTACGCGGATCCCAGGGAAGCTCTCCGCCGTGATTTCCCCATTGGTGCGCAAGATGGCCCGGGACCATGGAGTCTCGTTGGACGCCGTGCCTGGCTCGGGGGAGAGCGGGCTCATCCTGCGCCGCGATATTGAGGCCGCCATCGGAGGGGCCACGCGCGAGACCGCTCCCGTTGAGGTGCCCGCCGTTACGCAGTCTTCCAGCGGAGTCCAGCCTTCCACCGGAGTCCAGGACGCCCGTACCGGCTTGACCGTGGCATCGCGCACTCCGGTCCGTGGGATACGTAAAGCTGTTGCGGCCAACATGACCCGCAGCCGTTCCGAGATCCCAGAGGCAACTGTCTGGGTGGACGTTGACGCTACCGCGCTCCTTGAGATGCGTGCAGAACTCAAGAAGCGCGATCCGCACGGCGCTCCCGGCCTGCTCGCGTTCATCGCTCGTTTTGTGACAGCCGGACTAAAAAAATTCCCCGAGCTGAACACCCGGTTTGTCACGGCCGAGGATACGGCCGGCGGTGTGATGCAGGAGATCATCGCATTCGACGGCATCAACCTTGGCTTCGCCGCACAGACGGACCGCGGACTCGTGGTTCCCTCAGTCCGTAACGCCCATCTGTTGAACGCCCGCGAACTCGATACCGAAATCCGTCGGCTCACTGCCGTCGCACGCGACGGCAAGGCAACTCCGACGGAGTTGGCCAGCGGCACCTTCACCCTGAACAACTACGGAGTGTTCGGAGTGGACGGATCCGCTGCGATCATCAACTACCCCGAGGTTGCCATGCTCGGTGTGGGCCGCATTATCGACAAGCCCTGGGTGGTGGACGGCCAGCTTGCAGTCCGCAAGGTCACCGAGTTGACGCTGGCATTTGACCACCGCGTTTGTGATGGCGAGACGGCTGCGGGTTTCCTGCGGTATGTTGCGGACGCGATCGAGAACCCTGGGACGGTGCTGGCGGATTTGTAGGGTCAGCGAAGGTATCCGGATGTTTAGGACGTCGATGGTCCGAACATTTCCGCTTGCCTCACGCTATTCCTATCCACGTGTTAGCCGCAGTCGCAACATAAATGCGTTGGTTTGCGGTGCTAGGAGTGTCTTTTCGGAAGTAATAGTCCCCGGCGACTGACCCGACCACGTTGGGCGCGCCGTTTCCCGAGTACATCCCTGAACCCAGGCCAGCCGTTGTTCCGGGGGTAATAGCTCCGGTAGCACCGTTCATTGATGCGAGAGTGGCTGCGGATCCGTTGGCGGCGAAGAAACTAGTTCCTTGGGTGACCAAGTTGCCTTGGGCGTTGACGCGGACGCGGAGGTTTGACCCGCTGTCAAACCATTCCGTAAGGTTTTTCGCCTGCCCTTTCTGAGCATTGATGCGCAACGCCGTCGTGTTCGGTGTTGTTGGGTCGAGCATGAGCTGACCATTAGTGGTTGCGAATGATCCTGAGGCAATGACAGCGCCACTTATGGTCGCTCCTGAGAAGGCAGTGTAGGCGACGATGGTCCGACTAGATGAGTCCAACATGAACGTGCCGCCGCCAGCTGGAAGGGTCGCACCATGATTAGTGGTAAGTGTCTGCGGCGTGGTTGTCAGGGTATATGCGCCGGAAAGTGTGCCATAGCTCGCGGTGGGCTGCCCAACTTGAACTAGCGACGTCGATCCGTCCTTGTCGCCTCCATATTTGGCCTTGAATGCAGTGCCAGCGGAGCGACCTACACTGAGTTGGGTTTCGGAATTTGCTGGATCAATGACATACACACCGAAAGCGGTTGCGGCACCGGACGCTACTTGCTGCCAATAGGCTACGTATTTGTCAATACTGCCTGTTGCGCCGGGGTCGGTTTGGGTGGAGGTCTTGAAGCCATACCCGGAGGCGACGTGCGCTGTGCCGAGGACATTGAGACGGGTCCCCATACCGCCGACAGGGGCGGTGTCCCCGGCTACGGCCTGGACCGCGCCCTCGACGCGAACATTGGCTTCCCAGCCAATTACCGGCTTCGCCTGCGCCCAGCCAATGTTGCCGTCGTCTTTGAGATATGTAGTAGACGAACCGCCTTCTGCGCTGTCATCGGTGGTTGGGCCGTAGTAGAGCGTGTTCCCGAAGAGGCCCTGCGTTGTCTTGAGCACTGGACTGCCGGGCGAGGCAAAGCCGAACCGCTTGTACCATCCCAGTCCGCCAGCAATCCCCGACGGCGAACCTGAACCAGCGAATCCCATGCTTCCGGCATCCCCAAAAATAGGGGTTGTGGGGTAAGTTCCGGAAGCGTCTGCAACCCGATAAAGGCCTGTCCCCGTGGCAACCACCGGAACGTACGTTGGGCTGAGGTTCCAATCGGCCGCGCTATAGCTTGCCCCTGAAGTAAAACTCCTCTTCGCCGTGACCATGTCACCGGACGGGTTGAGGACAGGGGAACCAACAATGTAGGCGGTGTTTGGTTGCCATTTCAGGACGTAATTGGCGGCGAGATCACTGGTGCCGATTCCTGTCTGTGCCAGCCCGGACAACTCGGCTGCTTGGGCCCGCTCGGCCTCGAAGCTTGAAGCTGCGAAGACACCTGTCACCGCTGTCGCGAGAGCTCCAAGCTTGAATACGCCACGGCGTTTGATACTGGCGGCACCCCCCAGCGGCGCACCTCGTTCCTCAGATTCGTTGTACATGACCGACCACAATCCCAGATGGTGTTGATAGGAGACCGTTGATCGACCAGGAAGAGCTGCGCAGGTGGTCGGGAGCTTGAAGAAGCCCCGAGGTAGTACGCATTCCTACAGGTAGATCGACATGTCCAAACGCTAAGTGCGCGGGATTCCCCTAACCACAGTAGCTATTACGCCTTTTTAGCCGTCCATACTCGCTTCTGCCGGCTGAGCTACGTATTTCGTTCGATGAGATTTAGCCTGAACACTCGCGGCAGAGGCGGCGGAGCCACACACTATTTGCCGAAACTTGGCGTGCGATAGCACAGCTTCATGGCTGGTCGGCGAAATTGAAAATAGGGTCTGACGTGGGAGTACGTCAAAAGAGCCCTGTCTGTGGAGATGCTCACTGCAGGGGTTGGGCTTGTAAGGTTTGAATTTCCTTAAGAATCAAGTACTGCACGTTCAGGGTTTTAGTTACTAAGGTGACTTACTAAAATTTAGCGAATCTTATGGCGGAATCCGGCAACCGTCCGGGCAAGCTGGGCAATTGTGGAATCCGCTGCGGGCGGGACCATGTCGCGATTATTCGAGTTCTTTTATAAATATTCTGGAGGAATCACTTTTTGACTCAGCAGTCCGGGTGGATCGCAACCTTGACGAAGGCCGCCGTCTGGTACAGGTACTGGTATGCCCAGGAATACGTGGGGTCAGTCAAAGAAACCGGCGGCAAGTTCATCCGGTCAGCGACCATGTGAAGGTCTCCTGAGTAGCAGCGGCTTACGATCACTCGGGCCCGTGTCACGTGGAACTGGGCGGTCAGGACGTCAGCACTCTTCCAGCCATACTGATCCGAGAGGTCTTTTAGTGCTCGCGCTTCGCCTTGGGTAGTGAACGGATCAGGGTTGAAGCAGATAATCCGGTACGAGCGGTGATCGCCACATATTGCCGCTTCGAATCTGCCATCTTTGCCCACCGGGCTTGAGACGGCAATGGTTGGCGCGTAACCCTGCTGCATCAGCTGTTCGGCGTAGACCATGCGTTGGTCCGGCGGACCGAGCACGAACAGCACATCAGCGTGTTTGGGTTGGTCTGCAGGCGGAGCCACGTACAGAAAGATGCCGGCAACGGCCCAGAAGATCGCCAAGGCTGCAAGGACAGCAAACGAGCGAAAGAACAGACGCTTCTTTCGGACAGGCGGGTTGGCCTGTATTTCGTGATCGCGGAGAAGAGTCATACCGTCCTCTTACCAATGCGGGGATGTGGGCGGCAGCGCTGCACTGGATCTAAGACTACTATCTGCTCACACAGAGACCCGCCGCTGGCTCACCCAAGAACAACCCGCAGGACGACCTTGTCGCCATCGGCGCTGAGCGTCACTTCCTTGGACAATGCCTGAAGCGTTGTCATCCCGAGACTAGGGCGGACCGGGCCTCGGAGCCTGCCAGGGGAACTGATGCTTATGTGAATGGCGCCGGTGTCGGCCGCCGATCCTGTCGGGCGCGATTCAGGAAGCGACATCGTGACCCGGACATTATTTCGTACACCGTGCCGGATGGCGTTGGTGAATCCCTCGGAGAGCACCTCAATCACTGCCTCAGCTCGGGCCGGGTCCTCGTCGCATGGCGCCCACACACCGGGATCAATGTCGCACGCGAGCTTCAACACGCGCCCCCAGGTACTCAGCAGTTCCCGGATACTGGACGCTCCGCGCACCGACTGCCCGTGTGGCTCTTCCAAGATCTCACTCTGCGCAGCAGCCACGGCGCTGGCCAAGATGTCCCTAACGTCCTGCGGGGCCAGATCCTCTTCCGCGTCGTTCCCTCTGGAGCCGGCCAGGGCGAGGGCGCTCGAAACCAGGTTTCCTTGCAGCTTGGTGTGCAGGATCCTGGCGACCCTCCGGCGGGTGTGGAGCAGCTTTTGGTGCGCGCGGTCTGCAAGCTTGAGTAGCTCGTTGAGCGAGCGTGCCAGCCTGACTTCATGCCGCCGTCGTTGGCGTTCGGCAGCTCGAAGAAGCGCCACCGTGAGCGCAGTCAGCGGATAGGACCAGAGGGCGGACCAGTAGAAGAGCTGGGCATAGCCGAACGCCTCCTGTAGGAGGCAGGTCACCGACGCGCCAAGTGCGGACGTGCCCGCGTAGCAAAGGGTCATGGCGGAAATTCGCCGCAGGGGACTGGCGATCCTCCGTACCGTCCGGGCGGTTGCCGCGTTCCCGACGAGCAGGATGGTCCCGCCCACAACCCCCTGAACCAGCAGGAAGAGGAGGCCGTATTCTGTCAGCAGTCGCACTGCGATGAGCGATTCGAAGAGCAGCACAGGCAATGCGATCGGTGCGGCTCTGATCAAATGCGGGAGTCCCTCGGTGGGTTCCGCGCGGGAAGGCGGCCGCGGAGGGGGTGTCTCAGGTGGCAAAGGGGTGTGGTCGTGGAAGAGCTGGTGGCTCATCGGGCGGACGACGTCATCGGAGATGGTCCGCAGCAGGCGTGAAGCCTCGGATCTGTGGAGGGTTGCGCTCATCCGGGAAGCGAGGACCGCGTCAAGACGTTTGGAGAGTTCGGTGACATAGTCGGAACGGATCGAGCGCAAGCGGTGCTCATCGAATCCGAGCTGAGCCTCGATCGCAGCCTGGGCAGCGCGGAGCCGGCGTTCAAGCACGGCGTGCCCGCGGATGGAGTCCGTCAGCATCGCGATCGCCGAGAGGAAAACCAGGGCCGCCCCGATATTGATGAGGACGCGGGCCCAGAGATCTTCACTCAGGTCCGCGATATTCAGGGCCCGTGCGGACCAAGCCACCAGGAGCGGGCGGCAGGCGCCCAGGAACGCGAAGGTGCCGAACGCCGTCGTAATTCTGCCTTTGAGGCTCGGGCGGGCCGGGATCAAGGGGCGCAGGAGTATCCCCAAAAGGCCAAGCACCACGTGCACCAGAAACACGACGGCCGTGCCGGAAGCTTCCTCAGCCAGCGGGACCGATCCCGTCCCAGCGAGCGTGACCGACCCGGCAAACATATTCATGACTGTCAGCGCCAAGGGCAAGGTCAGAAGCCACGACCAGAAGCTCAAGGCATTGTTACTGCCGATACCCCGGGCCCAGAGCGCAGGGGAGCGGCGGCTCATTGATCGCTATCGGCAGGGGCCGGCAACCCAAACGTGCGCGAGTACAGCGTGGCCGCGGCAACCCGCGGATTGACGTCCGGATTCCGGTTCAGGCCAAGGGCCTCGAACGTGCGCGAGACGGCCTTCTCCACGGAGCGCATGCTGCTTCCCCGTTGTTTGGCGATTTCAGCGTTCGACCATCCCTCCGCGACCAAGCGCAGGATATCCAACTGCACGCGGGTCAGCGCGCCGATCTTCGCTGCGCCAGACTCCACCGGGGGAGTCACCGTGACGGGAAGCTCCACGAGGGTCGAGTTCACCGCACTGATGAGGCCGTCCACGGAGTCGAGGGACGACTTGTTGACGAACGTTGATCCCGCCGGCAACTCGGAAAACGGAGCTTCCGACGGATAGTTCGTCAGGAAAACGATGGCACACCCCGGTGAGAGCGCCTTCACCACGTGCGCCAGTTCGACGCCGTTGGGCCGGGTACCCAGGTCAATGTCAGTCACGAGAACATCGGGATCGACGGCGGCGAACATCGATATGGCCTCGGACGCGGAGGCACAGTCATGCACGTCGAATTCCGCGCCCCTCAAAGCCTCGGCAACAAGCCCGCGCATGAACGGTTGATCTTCGACAACCAGTACCCGCCGAACCCACCCCATAGCCCCCATGGTTGAAGGGTATCCGAGCACACCGAGTGATTCACCGGCAGCAGCCAGTTGTTACGGCTCAGGACAGATCACGACGGCGGCGCGCACGCGTTACGTTTCGCGACGGCGGCTGCCGGAGTGCTCGCCTCAGGCTTCGGCCTCAGTGGCGGAGGGCGATCGTGACTACGAAGATTGTGGCGGCAGCCAGAATCGCCAATCCAACGTAGGACAGCTTCCGCTGAACCCTTCTCCGGCGCTCGCGCCGTTCATCCCTGGCCAGATATCCCGTGCTGTAGTTCCCCATGCCGCGAGGATATCGCCGGTGAATTTGCGCTCGCCTCTCGGGGTTCGGTTATTGCGACCGGTTTGGCTGCCCGCCTACTCCGGGGTAGCGCGGCTGACCACTCAATTTCGCAGCGATCACCACTCAAATTCGCAGGGATTACCACTCAAATTCGAGCAAACGGCCACCTATCGGTCCTTTTCGACGATAGCGTTCGTTGTGGGTTAGCCGCCCCCGGAGTGGGGTAGCCGCCCCCGGATGGTGCGCCCGATACGTCAGCCCCCTGAGATACCGGGCGTGAGACTTTGCTTTCGGAGCAGCCAAGTCTGTGGCCGGCCAAACCGACTGGCCGGCCACACCATTCGACAGGATGGACTACCGGTTACTGGGTCCCATAGTCCATCCACCCAGAACCCCGCCCGCGCAAACTATCACGCCAATAATGAGTAGCCGGTTTCTTACGTGCGCAAAAATATGTGGTGTTTACAATGTTCATCACCAGAGCGGCCAGACTGACTAAGAGTGCTATGCGGTACGCGTGCTGGCCGGTGCTGCGCTGACCGGCAATAGCCCACACCAACGCAAGCACGGACAGCGCAGCCCCCAGAAGCGGGTGAAGGACTGTCAGGACGCCCCCAATGACCCCGACAATTACGCACAGTCGGGAAAACCGGATGCCGCTTTCGGTACCATTTACGTTCGCGGTCAATTTGAAACCCCTGTCCTAGTAGATCTCACCAGAGTTCACGAATCCGGCTCGCGGTAGGCGTGCACCATAGGGTCGGCGTGATCCAGCTCGGCTGCGCGCGCACGCGCGGCCTTCTTCCTCCGGTGAAGTACTACTTCATTGATCACGTAGGAAACCAGGACCAGAGATGGCAAGAGGATTTGAAGCCACAGGTCCCAATTGGTCATAAAAAGGGGCGCCAAGGATGCTCCAAACATCGGCGCATGCGCGCACGAGTACCATTTCACGATTGCCTTCTCTCAGAAGCCGCAGTCTCGACCAGGCATATCCCGGAGCGGAGCGGACGGTTTAGAAAGGTTGATTCCATAGCACTTTGTGGCAACCAGCCTGGCGCCCCTGAACGCGCCACTGATGATACCGATGGCCGATATGGCTCCGCTAACACCGCTCACCCTACAAATCAGATTCACGACCGTTGCGATCCATCCGGTTAGCTTGCTGAATGTGCAGCCTACCCACGTTCCACCGACGAACACCGCGGCCGAGAGTCCCGCTAGCACCTGCAACTCGGCGCCGGTGAGAGCGAGGACTGGCCACGGTACCGAACCGTCAGTTTCCACCTTCGCGGTGGATCCGGCCGCGAGAGCTAATGGGAATCGGTAATCGCGCAGTGCTTTGTCCGATTCGACCGTGATCAGCGTTTGCGAGCCGTGTGGGGTGCTGTAGGTGGTCGTTGTCGCGCCGGACAGGGCGGTTGTTAGAAGTGGTGCGCCTTCGCCAATAAAGTGCCCGATCGGGACGCCCTTAAGCTGGGCAGGTCTCGTCTCTGACTTTTTGCCGGGAACGGTAATCCGTACCGCACCCGAGGGGGATTGCGTTTGGACTGCTGCGGTTCCGGGGGCGTTCCCGGCCATCACATCCACGCCGTCGTACTTCTTGGCGATTTCATGCAACGGAAGGGCACTTGGCCCGGGCGACAACCCCTGATCCCGGGCGACAGGCTGGACTCCACGGCCGGTATCAGCTCCTATCCGCTGATCTTCCTGTTCCTGGGGTGCCGTGTTCCTTCGGGCACTACCTGCATGTGCCGGTGCGGCAATAAGGATGGTCGCAATCAAAGAAAGACATGCGGTAGCTGAGGCAAAAATATGTAGACGTCGCAATTGAGGCTCCTATTCATATAGGTGCCCCCTGAGACCCGCAGCTTGCAAGAAGTCATACGGTCTTTTTGCCTTTGTTGGAAGGGAATTTCGAGCAAAACTCGTCTTACGTGAGTTCTTAAATTTGCATTTCAAAAGGAGGATTAGCGAGTCGGCTGTGGTTAGATTTCTCGATCTACGCCTCGTTGGTCTCTCGCAGTTCCCCCGGAAGGACACGGGCCGCGAAGCCTTCCGGCGGCCCGCGCGGGGGACTAGGATGCCGGAATGAAAGTTACCTTGCTCCGCGGGGAGGGCGATGGCGGCCCCGATTGCCCACATCAATTCGTTGGTCGCTGCGATGATTGCCGCGACGCTGAACGAAATTCGAGTGGTGAATCCGGCGGCCATGAGCCAGCCGGCCCCAGCGATTAGTCGGCGGTGATGCCTCCGAGAGGTGTCGTTCGTCGGCACTTGCTTCGAATAAGTAGGTGGAATCCATGAGGATTACGTGATTGGGCGGGGTCACGTCGGCGGCGCGCTGGAAAGTCTCATCGCCCTGACCTCAACGCTCGACAGGGGAGAACTCGGTCCGTCCTTTTACCGCTTCAACCGCCCAGGCTAGTTGGCGGCACGCTTAGGCCTCAACCCAAGCTGAGGGGCGCAGCCCCCTACTGCAGCTTGAACAGATTGTGCGTCGCCGGACCCTCCAGCAGCTTTCCCGCGGCCGTATAGCGCGAGCCATGCAGGGGGCAGTCCCAGGACTTCTCGGCGTCGTTCCAGTGCAGGATCCCGCCCAGGTGCGCGCATTCCGCCGACACCCTGCACACCACGCCATCCACCGTGCAGATAGCCGCGGGCTTCCCGTGGAACAGTCCCGTGACGCCCGTGCCCTCGGCGGGGTGGGTTTCCTCCGTGATGGCCGGCTTCTCCTTCAAGGCGGCCTTGTCCCGGAAATTCTGCTGCTGGGTCTCCACGTTGAGCGAAATCGTCGACGCAGCACCGCGGGGACCTGTCACCCGGTGGTGGATGATGCGGGCCCACTCCAGCTTTTCGCCACGGATATCGGCGGTGATATCCAGCGCCGCCGCAACACCGTTGGTCATGCCCCACTTGTTGTAGCCGGTGCCGAAGAAGATCTTCCCGTGGCCCCGGGGGAACCTGCCGAAGAACGGCATGAGGTTTCCGGCCTGGTAGTCCTGGGCAGCCCACGTGTGCGTCACCTCGGCGCCAGGATAGTGCTGTTGCGCCCAGCCGAGCAGCTCATTCACGTGCACCTGCGTCGACGGCGCCCGGCCACCCGCATGCCCGAACCCGCCCACCAAAAGCAAGGTCCCGCCGTCGGGCATTGGATAGTCCCTCAGCGAGCGGGTGGGCGGCTCGGCGGAAAGGTACATTCCGGGAGGAGGGCTCATGCCGTCCGGCAGCCGCAGCGCGGCCGCGTACGAGCGGTTAGGCCGCAGCTTCGCGAAGTAGAGCCCGCGGTTCAGGATGGGTGTCCCGGTGGCGAGCACCACGTAGCGGGCGCGGACCTCGCCCTTCCTGGTAACCACGGTCAGGGGATCGCCGTTGCGGACATTCATGACGCGGATACCCTCCACGATGCTGCCGCCGGCAGCCCGGACATCCGCAGCCAGCGCATCCAGGACGTCCATGGGGTTGAACTGCGCCTGCTTCGCAAGCCGCAAGGCGGCGTCGACGTCGAACGGCAACCCGGTCTCGCGGGTGGACTTGACGTTGAGCCCGCACGCCCGGGAAGCGTTGGCCTCGGCGACAAGGTGTTCCGCGCCGGTGGGTGTGGTGGCGAAGGTGTAAGCATCCCGGTACTGGAACGGCACACCCCGGCCCTCGAGGTAGTCGAGCAGCCATTTCTGGCCTGCCCGGTTCGCGTCAACGTAGGCGCGGACCACGTTCACCGAATACTGGTTCCGGAGCCTGGACAGTGTGGTGCCCTGCAAAAGGCTCAACTTGGCCGTGGTGTTGCCGGTGTTGACCGCCCCGATATGTCGTGCCTCGAGGACCAGCACGCTGCTCCCGGTCCGGGCCAGCATGAGGGCCGTGGCCAGGCCCGTGATTCCGGCGCCCACCACGACGGCGTCGTACGTGTTCCCTGGCGTGAATTCATCGGGGCTCGCGGTTGCGGAAGCCTCGCGCACGTCTAGCCAAAGAGAAGTCATAGCAGTCCCACGTCCCTTCAGCCGGGGCGCGGCCCACACCGGATTTAGCGCGGCGGCGGCCCGGTAGTGCCAGAGAACCAGAAGGCCGCAAGAGAAGCAAGAGGGGAGCGCACTGGCACCCTACGCAACGCGGGGTCACTTACGGCCCATGTTGCTGCCCGACATGGGCCGCAATGCACCCCGCGTTGGCGCAAGAAAGGCTATGACAGACCGGTCTGTCATAGCCTTTCTTGCGCCAACGCGGGGTCACTTCCAGCCCATGTTGCTGCCCGACATGGGCCGTAAGTGACCCCGCGTTGGCGCAAGAAGGGCTATGACAGACCGGTCTGTCTTGGCGGGGTACGAGTAAGATTGCTCTTACCATGAGCACGCCAGATGCCTCGGAAGCACCCGGTCCGTCTTCATCGCCAGCCGGACAAACCACCACCCGTGATGACGCGGTGGATCGAATCCTGGACGCCGCCTACGAACTGTTCTCGCGGCGCGGGATCCGCGCGGTCGGCGTCGACCAGCTCATCGAGCGTTCAGGGGTGGCGAAGGCCACCTTCTACCGCCACTTTCCGTCCAAGGACGATCTGGTTCTTGCATTCCTCGCGCTTCGGGACCAGATCTGGACCGTGGACTTGATCATCTCCGATGCCCGGAGCCGGGGAGACACCGCCGAGGAGCAGTTGCTCGCCATCTTCGACGTCTTCGGGGATTGGTTCCAGCGGGAGGACTTCGAGGCGTGCTCGTTCATCAACGTCCTCCTCGAAATGGGCCGTGAGCATCCGCTGGGGAAAGCCAGCATCGGCTACCTCGCCAGGATCAGGGGACACATCCAGGAACTGGCCGAGGAAGCCGGGCTCGAGCGCACCGAGGAATTCGCGCGGTCCTGGCACATCCTGATGAAAGGCTCCATCATTTCGGCCACCGAAGGCGACGTCCTGGCATCAAAGCGCGCACAGCAGATGGCGGCCTGGTTGATAGAACAACACCGAGGCCCGGATCGGCCTGTAGCTGCCTGAGTTATCCGAAGCGGCGGCCCTTTTGGGGGTTCGCGACCGTCAGCTGCGAGTGGTTCTGCCGCGACCGCCGGGGGAGGCGAGATGCCGGGAGCGCCCGCCCCACTTTGCCCATTCGCTGGGCTGCACCGAGGGCCGCCCAAGGTGATACCCCTCTCCGAGGGTTACTCCCAGATCCGCAAGAGTGGCGAGTTCGTCCCTGGTTTCGATGCGTTGGGCAATCAAGGCCGCCCCGATCTCCCGCGCGAACGCGACCTCGGCCTCGACGAGTTCCTGCCGGAGGGAATCCTGGTTGAGACCCGCAGTCAGATTCCGCTCCAGCTTGATCATTTCCGGCTTGAGCCGAAGGATATGGCTGGCCCCGGCGAAGAAGGAACCCGTGTTTTCGATGGACAAGCGCACGCCAGCACTGCGCAGCGGAGCCACCGCGGCGTCAAGCGAAGCGGCCTGCTCCTGGGGGAACTTCCCGGAGACTTCAAGGATCACCCGCGCGGGAGCCAGCGGCGTTTGCTCGAAAAGCCCAGGAAGGCGCGGGTCCAGGCAGACCTCGTCGGAAAGTTTCAACGCCACGAAAAGGTGGGCCGGCAGCTTCAGCGCGGCCTCAAGCCCCGACTCCAACGCCGCGAATTCGAGATCCGTTCGGAGCCCCGAGTCCTCAGCCTCTGCGAACCAGTAATCGGCAGGGTCTCCGCTGTCGCTGACGAAGCGGGTCAAAGCCTCGGCGCCGACCACCGTGGACGTACTGAGGTCGAATACGGGCTGGAAAGCGGTCATCAGCATGTGGTCGCGGAGCACCGCCTCAAGACGCGCGCTGCTTGGGTGCTGGCTGATTGCGTGTTGGCTGTTTGCGTGCTGGGACTCCGGCTCGCCTTGGGCGGCCGGGTTGTCCTGTGACTCTGGCTCGTTTTGCGGGGCCGGCTGTTCCGACCTGAGTGAAGACAAGTGTTCCAGCAGCGCCTCTTCCGGACGCCCAGGGTGGGCAGCAATGTGCCGGCGAAGTTCCTCGCGCACCGCATCTGTTGCCTGCGAAGAGTCCCCTAAGACTTCATCGATGATTTCCAGTACCTGGAGCCGCAGCCCGCGCAACTGCTCGAGGGGCGGCTCCGTAGCCTCCGGACTAGCCGGCATCCCTGAATCGGTCAATGCACGAGCAGACGGTTTGCGCGTCGACATGAATCATTCCTTTGCCTTGAGTTCCGGCTGAGCCCGGGACCTGCAACAAAGCAAACACTACAGCCGAACAATCCGGTCGCCCCGGATTGAAATGAAATCTTCATAGGGATGTAACGCTGCGCTGCGCTCCTGGGCGCAGTTACACCCGATTGTGATCTGTTCCGGAATTTTCCGCGCCGGACAGGAGTGCGTAGTATCCCGGAACCCACTGCGGAAGGCCGCCGGCGTTCATTGGGACCACCTCGATGTTCATCGGGCCGTCCGCAATCAACTGCCAGTCGGAATCCGAAAAGGCGCGGTGCCGTTCCGCGGCACCGAAATGCCCGGGCCTGGGAAGGTTCTCCAAGGCGCGCCGCAGTTGCAGGGGAATGCTTTGCCGGGTGGCGCCGAGCTCGGTCAGGTAGCCGAGGCTAGTTCCGCGGAAGTTGGTTTCGGCCAGCAACACCCGGCCTCTGTTCCCGACGGCGGTCCGCAGGTTGGCGGCCATAGCGGCCTGCTTGCCGGGTTTCAGGACGTGGAAGACTCCGCGGACAAAGACGTTGGCGGGCCCCAGCCGCTCCAACAGGACCTCTCCGGCACCTGCCGAAGCCGCATCCAGAACCATGAAGTCGGCATTGTGGACGCCTTCTGCTTCCTTGCGCGCCATCTCGATCGCCCCGTTGGACACGTCGATTCCGAGAACCCGGGGAAACAGGCCGGCAAGCCAGCGGGTGTGGGTGCCGTTGCCGCACCCGACGTCAACTACCGGAAGAGCTGGATCAAAGTGGGCCGCGATCGCGTTGGAGTACTGAGCATGCTCGGCCGCGGAGTCGGAGTCCCAAAGCACATCTCCGGAACGGCCAGTGGTGCGGATTCCGCGCCAGTATCCTTCCCACGCGGTGTCCGGATTTCTCGGTGCCCGGGAAGCGAGGCGTACTACTGTGGGGACAAGCAACATCTGGTCCCAAAGCTTCGACATGCGCTAACTCTACAGACGCCGTGCGGGCCGGCGGAGTTGACGCGGTATTTCGGAGGGAGGCCCCGGATAGCCGAAGAAGTAGCCTTGCCCGTAGAGGCAACCCATGGCCTCCAGCTGGGCCGCCTGCTCGGCGGTTTCGATGCCTTCCACGGTTGCGTTGAGCCCAGCAGCGAAAATCAGCTGCAGGATGGCGGAGACGAACTTTTGCTGCCGAGGGTCCAGCTCCATGTCCTTGATGAGGGACTGATCCACCTTCACAGTGTCCGCCGGAAGCGACCTGAGGTAGCTGATTGACGAATAGCCCGTACCGAAATCGTCGATTTGCAGCCCCACGCCGAGCTCCCGTAGCCCGCTCAGGACCTGTTCCTGCACGGTTTCACGCGACATCAAGACGGTCTCTGTGATCTCCAAGATCAACCGCCGCGGATCCACGCCATATTTGGCCAGCGTGGCCTTGATGTCCTCCAGCAAGTCGGTCCGAAGCAGTTCGGCGGCGGAAAGATTGATGTGCAGGCAAAAGTCCGTCAGCTCCGGGTCTGTTTGGCTCCAGCGGCTCATTTGGGCAAGACCTTCATGCAGCACCCACCGTCCCAGCTCAAAGATCAAGCCGGTTTCTTCTGCGATGCCAATGAAGCTGCCCGGCATGATGGTTCCGCGAACAGGGTGATGCCATCGGAGGAGGGCTTCCACCCCGATGACGCGGCTGGAAGCCAATTCGACCACCGGCTGATACACCAGCCCCAACTCGCCTCCGGCAACAGCGGTGCGTAGTTCGGCGGTTATTCGCGACCGTTCCTGAACGGCGTCGAGCATGTCCGGGTGGAAGAGTTGGACATTATTCCGGCCCCGAGCCTTTGCCTGATACATGGCAATATCGGCGTCGCGCATCAGCGCCTCCGCCCGGTCCCCGGGCTTGCCGATGCAAACGCCGATGCTCGCCATCGCCCAGACCGTTTCTATTCCGATGCTCATGCTGTCCTGCAGATACTCCGATGCGCGGTGCGCAATCCGAAGGATCTCCCCTTCCGTGGCCCCGGTAATGAGAATGGCAAACTCATCCCCGCCCAGGCGGGCCACAGTGTCCTGCTCCCTGACGGCCGAGCGGAGCCGTTTGGCAACTTCCACCAGCACGGCGTCACCGGCGCTGTGGCCCAGGATGTCGTTGATGGCCTTGAAGGAGTCCAGATCCAGGAGCAACACGGCCGGGGCTTTTCCGCCGTCCGTGCTGGACCGGGTCGCTTGCTGGATCCGCTCGGTAAGCAGTGTCCTGTTCGCGAGGCCCGTGAGGGCATCTGTCTTGGCCATCTGTTCCAGCTCAACCTGCGTTCGCCGCAACATAGCCGTGCGGGCGGCCACGCGCTGCTCCAGATCCGCATGGATGTGGCCCAGCTCCTCCGCGAGCAGGTTGACTCCCGTGATGACGGCATCAATGTCATCACGATGCTTCGACGGCTCAATGCGTGCGTCCAGATCGCCGGCAGCCAACCGGACAACGCCGTCAACCAATAGCTGCAGGCGCGGGTCCTCAACGCCCTCTCTCGAGGTCACGTATTCTCAGCGGGCAGCAGCAAGGAGCACATCCTGGGCTCAGGAACCCGCATTAAGCCAGTCCAGGGCCTCGCTGCGCGATGTGAAGAAACGGGTGGGGCAAGGCGGGACGTGCACTCCCAGGAAGAAGTTCGCCAGGACCCGGTCAACAGGCGACGAGCCCAACAGTGCGATGCGCGAAGCGCCGCAGGGAATGGACCACACACCCCGGGCCTCCCGGCTAACGGAAGCGACCGTGGCCATGTCTACAAGCATTGGATGCTGCTCCTGTTGGCAGAGCTCGTTGACTTTCGCCATGGCCGCCCGCGCATCCTCAACCTCAATGGCGACCCCGCGCCGCCAGCGCAAATGGAGAAGACCGTCGACGCCCAAATCGACACTGGCCTTTTCACCGTCCGAAGTATCCGGTAACACGATCATGTCCTCCCCAGGCAGGCGGCCGAACCTAGCTGCAACTAGTTAACAAGCAGCAATCGCCAACCCCGATAGCGTAGCTCCCCGCGCATTGCTCCTCAAGCCTTCTCAGTGCGCATCGACCGATTTCGAACGGCCCGGGTCTCAACTGTGCCTTTCCTCCCGATCCTCCCAGCTCTACGTGGGTAGAATCGAGGCCTGAACACTGCCGGAACGCATCAGACGGAGAAACAATGTCAGCATGGCTCGAAGTCGGCCCTAACAACTACGTGTTGGAGACCGAAGGGTGCCTGCTTAACACGGGCCTCGTTGTAGGTACGGAACGAGCCATGGTGATCGACACCGGTTGCGGCCCCCGCCAAGGCCGGCAGATCCTCGCCGCAGTCCGCGAAAAGACCCAGCTGCCGCTGGTCGTCGTGAACACCCACGCCCACTACGACCACTACTTCGGCAACGCCGTTTTTGCCGACGACGGCGTCACCGAGTTTTGGGGGCACGTCAACTGTGCGGCGACAATCGACGACGACGGCGACCACCAGCGCCGCTTCGTCGCCGCCACCGAACCGGAGATGGCCGCGGGCCGGGGCGACGCCGTCGAACTCGTCATTCCCAACGCGATCGTCAAGGATCAACCCGTCCTGGTTGACCTCGGCGGACTCACCGCCACCCTGTTCTACCTGGGCCGCGGCCACACCGACGGCGACCTCCTGGTAGGCACGCCCAGCACCCTTTTCGCCGGTGACCTCGTGGAACAAGGCGCGCACCCGTCGTTCGAGGACTCCTACCCGGAAGACTGGGCAGATGTCCTGCGGCACATCTCGGCGCTGCGCCACCGCTACGAGTTCCTGATCCCCGGCCACGGCAAGCCTTGCAGTGACCAGTTCGTGAAGACCATGGCAGACACCATGTCCACGGCGGTACGTCAGGCTAGGCAGTCGATCCGGGACACGCCGTCGGACGCTACCAAAGCGATCCCGGTGCTTCCCTACGGACCCGAGCAATCACGCTGGTTCATCAAGCGGCTCCAGGAGACGCAAGCACACCACTAAGGGGTGTGCTTGAAGGTCAGGTTCGATTGAGCCTCGGTGTGCTTGCTGCGCCTACGAGCAGCGCGAGCGCGCCCAGGCCCAGCGGCAGTCCGCCCAAGGTGGCGAGGCTTCCGACTATCAGCGGTCCGCCCGCGTCGCCGAGTTCCCTGCCGAGTTCGGCTGAACCCATGGTCCTGCCCATCCGTTCGTGGGGCGTGGTGTCGGCCAGATGGGCGAACGCGAGCGGGGTGGCCGTTCCGATCCCGGCCCCGATCAGCAGGGCGGCGATGAACAGGGTGATGGGTCCCGGTGCAGCGGCCACGATTCCGATGCCCGCGGCGGTCAGCAGCAGCCCGGCCCTCATCCCGGCTGCGTCGCTGATCCCTCGCAAATCACGCCGCGTTCCGACCCAAGGCGAGATGATGGCCGAAGCGATGGCCAGCACGCTCACTGCGGCCGTCCCTGCGACGGGATCGAGTCCGTGCCGGGTCGCCAGGGCGGGCAGGAAGCCGATGGCGGCACCCAGGGCGCCGGTGGATGCAGCAAGCACCGCCGTGGGCACGAGGAAACGCCGTTCGGTGATCTGCCGGGCGAGGTCCAGGGCGGTGTACCTGACGCGGGGAACCGGTTCGAACCGCGGCAGGCTCACCGCCACCCACAGGGCGGTGGCTGCCGCCAGGGCCGACAGGGCCGCAAAGAGCAATGCGAAGCCGCCGGCCTGGATCAGTCCGGCTCCCAGGAGCGGGCCGAAGATGTAGCCGAGGCTTTTCCAGGATCCATAGCGGCCAAAGAATTTCCCGGCGTTCTTTCCGCCGGCCAGCCGTGCCACGGTGGCCGACGAGGCGGGGGAGAATGCCGCCGCGGATGCGCCCTGGCCGAAGCGGGCGAGGCCCAGCAGGAGCGGATCCGCGCCCCACAAGCCCACCAGCGAGAAAACGGCGAACGCCAGCAGGCCCCCGACGATGACCGGCTTGGGCCCAATCCGGTCACTGAGGACACCGAAGACGGGTTTGAGAAACACCTCGGCCAGGTCGTAAACGGCCAGCAGGATGCCCAGGTTCAGCAGGCTCAGGCCGATGTTCCCGCTCTGGGCTCCCATTCCTGCGGCGATGCTGTGGGCGCCGAAAGCGGTCACGAATCCCGCTGCATAGAGAGGAATGGTCGGCCTGTGGATTGTACCGGCAGGGCTGGTGCGGCTCACTGGTGCACCGCCCGGTAGACAAGGTCATTCATGGGGTGCCCTGGTCGATGTGTGTTTGAGGGCGTGCCGGGCTTCCACCGCGGCGTAGTAGATGATCACGACCCCTGCCAGCGGATCGGCCCACCACCAGCCGAACAGGGCATTCAGCGCGAGCCCGGCCAGCACCGCGCCGGCCAGGTAGGCGTCCACGAGGGTCACCTTTCCTTCCGCGCGGAGTACGGGATTGCCCAAGCGCTGCCCGGTGCGGATCTTGCCCCACGCCAGGGCAAGCATCACCACGAAGGTCAGGGCCGTCCAGACGATGCCCAGACCCGAGGTTGCGGGGCGGACGCCGGTGGCAAACACAACGGCCACCTGGATGAGCAGGTAAGCGCCCAGAATGGCGAAGGCGATCCCTATCAGGCGCATCGCGGGGGCTTCGCGCTCTTTGTGGGCACCCTTGAGCTGCCACACCACCACGATCGAAGCGAAGATCTCGATCAGGGAATCCAGGCCGAAACCGGCCAGCGCCGGGGAGCCGGCTTGAATGGCGGCGGCTGCCAGGACGCCCAGGCCCACCACATTCCAGCCCAGGGTCGCGTATTCAAGCCGCAAACCGCGGCGCAACAAGAGTTTGCGGACTTCGCTTGTGTCGTTAATGCTGGCCATGGGTGTCCTTTGTCTTGGGGCGCGCTAGCAGCAGTCTTCACCCTTCCACGCTTCGCGGCCTTCTTTGACGGCCACGGCGGCGATGATGAGGCCAATGACGGGGTCAAGCCACCACGCGGCGAAGACCGCATTGCCGGCCAGTCCGATCAGGACAGCGGCGGCCGTGGCGGCACAGAGCAGGTTCTGGGTTCCTTCACCGGCAGTGGCCCCGGAATCCAGCCTGGCGCCAAGGCGCTGCTTGGCGACGCCGAGGGCAGGCATGATGAGCAGGCTCGCCGCCGTGAGCACGATGCCCAGGACGCTGTTCCCGGCCCGGTGTCACGTGGCCAGATCGATGATCGACTGGATTCCGATGTACGGCGCCAGGAGCCAGAAACTGATGGCGACGGCCTTTTGGGCGCGGCCTTCGGCGGTTTCCGACATTGTGCGGGAGCCGGTGAACCGCCAGATTACGATGATGCTCGCCAGGCCCTCGACGGCGGAGCTGAGCGCCCAGCCGATCAGTGACACGGAGCCTGCCGTACCGCCGGCAAGCAGTCCGAGGGCTCCCTCCAGGACCATCCAGGCCAGGCTGAACCAAGACAGCAGCCGGACGATACGGGCGTCCTTGATCCAGGCGGCCTCCGGGACTGTTGTCATCAGTGGGTTCCGGTTTCGTGCACGGCGTGGCCGGCGGGTTCGAGCTGGAAGGTGGAGTGTTCGACGTCGAAATGGCCGGTCAAGCAGCTTTGCAACTGGTCAAGGATGAGCGGGGCGTGTCCATCGTGGAAGCAGCTCTCATCCAGGACGACGTGCGCGGAGAGGGCAGGAAGGTCGGAGGTGACCGTCCAGACGTGCAGGTCGTGGACGTCGTGCACGTGCCCGGTTTCGAGGAGGTGCGCCCTGACCTGGTCCAGGTCGACACCTTCGGGTGCGCCTTCCAGGAGGATCCTCCCGGAGTCCCGCAGCAGTCCCCATGCGGCGTGCAGCATCAGGGCCACCACAATGAGGGAAGCGATCGCGTCCGCACGGGTAAAACCGGTGGTCAGGACGACGAGCCCGGCGACCGCCGTCGCAATGAATCCGTAGAGGTCGGTCAGGATGTGCTGGAAGGATCCTTCAACGTTCAGGCTGGACCGGTTGGCTTTGGCCAGCACCCACACCGCCACGAGGTTCACGATGATGCCGAAGATCGCGACGATGAGGACAGGGCCGCCCTCAACCGGTGGCGGATCAAGGAGGCGGTGGATTGCCTCCACGGCCACGAGGGCGCTGATGACCAGCAAGGTGATTCCGTTGGCGGCCGCGGAGAGGATTTCGGCACGCTTGAATCCGAACGTCCAGATTCCCCGCGCCGGACGGGCCGCGAGGTTGATCGCCCACAGGGAGGCGGCGATCGCCCCGGCGTCGGTGAGCATGTGCCCGGCGTCCGAAAGCAGCGCAAGCGAGCCGGAAAGGATGGCGACAATCACCTCGACGATCATGAACCCGACAATCAGCGCCAACGCGATCACCAGATAGCGCCGGTCCGCGTTCGCTGCTATCGCGTGGCTGTGGCCGTGGCTGTGGTGCTTGGCTGGGTTGCCCGCCGTGTCATGGTGGTGGTTGCTCATTGGCCGCTGTCCTTCTTGGCCGTGCGCTCGGGATGAACGGCGACGGTATGTCCTGTGTGGGTCAGGCCCAAGTCCAACAGCATCCGCACGTGGGCATCATCCAGACGGTAGTAGGCCATCCGGCCGCGCCTCGAAACGGAAACCACCCGGTGGGCGCGCAGAAGCCGCAACGCATGGCTGACTGCACTCTCGCTCATCGCCGTCGTCGCTGCGAGGTCGCATACGCACAGCTCGCCGCCCTCCAACAGGGACGTCAGCAACCGCAAGCGTCCCGGATCGCCCAGCAATGAGAACACGTCCGCCAGCTCGGCAATGTCGTGATCCGAGGGCAGGGCCGCCCGGACGAGTTCGACCTTGCCGGGGTCGACAAGTTTCACGCCGCATTCATCGACGGCTTCACGAACAGGCACGGAACCTCCAACATCTGAACAGGTATTCAGATGTCAGTATAGGGGACACGGTCCGTAGCCGGAGGCTGCCGGTTGGGAACTTCGCAACAGTTATCCCGTTTACGGCGGCAGCGGGTTGGGCTTGCCTTCTTAGCGCGAACTGGCAGCAAATGCCCTCTGGGAGCGATTTTGCGGGCATCAGCTGCCAGCTCGCGCTTAAGTTCAGGCCGCTGGCGCGGTGGGCGAGGGGGACATGAGCTGGGCCGGGGTCAATTTCGCCCAGGGGGAGTCCGGGGCACCCTGGATTGCTGCCTCCGGGCTGTCTCCCTGGGTCCACCACTTGGCCTCGAACGCGGACCCTTCGAAGACAATGCGGTCGCCCTTGTGATAGATCGTCTCCGGCGCCCATGCCGGGAAAGTTCCCGCAGGCACCGTTGCTTTGGGGCTTGGCCTGTCGCCAGGAAGCACCGGACCCACGAGTTTCCACGGGGTGGCACCGCCCTGCAGAACGGGGTTGTCCGGGACGTCGGCGCGGGTCCACCATTTTGCCTCGTAGACGCTGCCGTGCCACACCACCCTGTCCGCCGCGGTGTAGGCGGCGTAGCTGCTCCACACCGGATAAGGGCTGGTTGCGGGATCGTCGGTGGTGGGCGTGGCACTGATTGAGGCAGTTGCAGTAGGCGATGGAGCCACAGCCGGCGTAGGCAGCCCTACATCATTGGCAAGCGTGGCGGAAAACAGTTGGGAACCCTGGACCACCCCGCTGCATCCGTCCGAAACCTTGCTCACATCCGGGTAGTTGGGGCTACACGTCCGGTCCCTGTTCATGGACCACATCGACAACCTACCGAGGCCCTTGTCCTTGACGAAGCTGTTCATGGTGGCGGCATCGTCGAGCGTGAATATTTCGCCGGCAATGTCGTTCTGGCCCACCATGACGGTCAGGCCGAGCTTGCGCCAAAGGGTTTCGCTGCCAAAGTCGGTTCCGGCGTTGCGGTAGAGGGCGGCGAGCTGTCCGTGGGCGGCATCCGCGGCTGATTCCGCGGCCCGGGACATGCTCCAAGCCGCAGGCTTGCTGGCGCCGAAATCCATCGTCATGATGTTTACGCCTTCCAGTTCGACGCCGCCCGCGAGGGTATGCGCCACGATGACCTGGCCTTGGCTCGTGAGTCCGTCCGGGTCGGCCGCAAGGGTGAGCCAGACGGCGAGGGGCTTGCCGCTGGCTTTGCGTTCCTTCTGAAGGGCGGCGATAGCTTGCGCACGTCGGTCGGCAGCGGCTATGTCGCCCAAGGCGGCGCCTTCGACGTCGAGATCCACCGTCGCGACGTCGTAGCGATCCACGATCTGCCGGTAGGCGTCGGTCAGGGACTTCGTGTCCTTGCAGGAAACTGCGAGTTCATTGTTGTTCATCCCGCCGAAGGAAACCGCCGGGGCCCCTCCAAGCTGGCGGAGCCGGGCGATCCTCCGGTCCAGATCGAGGTCGGAAGCTGCCTGGTCCGGGCTGTACGCCGCACCCCAGGACGGGGCGCAGCCCTGCTTCCGATCGGCGACGACGAAGGACAACACCACGGCCTTCGCGCTGGGAACGGCTGGATCTTCGAACGCGAACCGCGGCGTCGCCGTCACGTCCACATAGCCGGAAAACACCGAAGGCATGGAGGCCGCGGCGCTGACGTCCTGGACGTTGCGGAGTCCGAGGTAGCCCGCCGTGACCGCAGCCACCACGATGACGCAAAGGATGCCCAAACGCAGGACGGACAGCCGGCGGCCGGGAAAGCGTTTCGACACAGAGATACCCCCAGAGCATTGGAATAGGACTTCGCGGATGTCCGGGAAAGAACTCACTCCGGTGGTGGCTGCGCAGCTTGGCGTAGCATTTCCACGAGTCTTATCCCAACTACGCGTCGTTCGCCTATCATAGGGGCGCACTGTAGTGCGGGCCGTCACATTACGCCTGCATTGTGCCGCGCGTCCGCTGGGGGCGCACGGACGGCGAATGGGGATTCATGTCGGACCAGATCGTGCTGCTACGCCCCGATGACCAGGGAACCGCGGACGGGCAGTCTTCAAAAGCCCGGAAGCGTCAGTGGGGCGCGGAGAAACGCTCTGAACCGCTCTCGATCGTCCACCCAGCACCGTCGCGCCGCAAGATAGTCCTCGGCCGCGTCGGCGTCCTCACCACTGTCCTCGCCTGGCTCGGCTATGTGATCACGACCGTGCTCAAGCAGCTCGTGGACAACCCCGGCGCCGGATTCCGCTTCGGCGCCGAAACCCTCTCCTACCTGGTGGTGGTGTCCTTCCTGACGTTCTCGGCACTGATGTACCTCACCGCCCGCCAGGGCGCCCTGACCCGTTTTCGGGCCCACCGTCGGGTTCCCCGAGGGGAGCTCGACCGGCACTTCTTCGACTACTCCGAGGGCATCACCGTGCTGATTCCCTCCTATGCGGAGGAACCGGAAGTAGTCCGCGGCACCATGTGGTCCGCGGTCCTGCAGGAATTCCCGGACCTCAGCGTCGTGCTGCTCCTCGATGACCCACCCTTCCCTGCAGACCCTGACGTGCTCCGCCGCCTCGAAGCCACCCGCGCGCTCGCCGGCCAGATCACGGAAACCCTCAAGGAACCAGCGGCGAGGGTCAACGGCGCCTACGCGAGGTACCGCCGTCGTCGTCGTGATCAAGAAGCTGAACCGGGGGCCGGGCCTAACGCGGGCACCGAAGTTGAGCGGCTCATCGCCGAATACCAATACGCCGCGGAATGGCTCGAAGCTATGGCCGAGACCGAGTCCGTCGAGGACCACGTGGACGAGTTCTTCGTCGATCTGGTCCTCATGGGCCTGGCCCGGGAACTGCGCCTGGTGATCCTGGCCCTGACAGCCGCGAACGCGCAGCGGACCTCGCCCGGCCCGGAACGCATCGCTGAACTGTACGCGCGGCTGACCTGGATCTTCAACGCCCGGGTGTCCACGTTCGAGCGGAAGCGATTCGCGAGCCTCTCCCACGAGGCCAACAAGGCCATGAACCTGAACGCCTACCTTTCGCTCATGGGCGGGACGTGGCACCCGGAACAGACGGCGGACGGCACCGTCTTGCGGCCCGCAGGAGTCGACGACGGCGATGTGCTGTCCGTCCCGGACACCACCTACGTCCTGACCCTGGACGCCGACTCGATGCTGCTGCGCGACTACTGCCTCCGCCTGGTTCATCTTCTCGAATCCCCGGGCAATGAAAAGGTAGCCGTCACCCAGACCCCGTATTCCTCCTTCCGCGGGGCACCGACCCGGATCGAACGCATCGCCGGCGCCACCACGGACATCCAGCACATCCAGCACCAAGGCATGACCCAATACGGCGCCACGTTCTGGGTTGGAGCGAACGCCGTGATCCGCAAACGCGCACTGGAAGACATTGTCGAGATCTCGACGGTGGGTGGCTTTGAAGTCAGGACCTACATCCAGGACCGCACGGTCATCGAAGACACCGAGTCCAGCGTGGACCTTGGCAAGCACGGCTGGACCCTGGCCAACTACCCGGAGAGGCTCAGCTACAGCGCCACGCCGCCGGACTTCGGATCGCTCGTGGTGCAGCGACGGCGCTGGGCCAACGGCGGCCTGCTGATCCTTCCCAAACTCTGGGAACAGATCCGCAAGCGCCGTGGGCAGGCCCGGCCGGTCCTCTTCCGCGAGATCCTGTTGCGGGTCAACTACATGGCCTCCATCACCTGGGCGAGCTTCGGGCTGCTGTTCCTCCTCGCGTACCCCTACGACAGCCGCCTCCTCAGCCCCTTGGTCTTCCTCGCCGCCCTGCCCTACTTCCTGGCGATGGGCAGCGACCTGCGGGACTGCGGCCACCGGTTCAGCGACATCTTCCGGATCTACGGCTTCAACCTGGTGCTGCTGCCGGTCAATCTTGCCGGCGTCCTGAAGTCCCTCCAGCAGGCCCTCACGGGAGACAAGATCCCGTTCGTCCGCACCCCGAAGGTCAAGGACCGCACCGCGGCCCCGGCCCTCTACGTCCTGGCTCCGTACTTGATCGTTGCGTTCTCCTTGTTGACCGTCTGGCGCAACTGGCAACTTGGAAACTGGGGCAACGCCGCTTTCGCCGCCTTCAACGCCATCATGGCCGCCGGCGCGATCCGGGCCTATATCGGACTGGCCAACTCCGGAGTGGACCTGTACCTTGGCGTGCTGAACTGGCTGTACGTCGAGCCCAAGAAGCCGAAGGCGCTGCCGCCGGCCATCATTCCCAAAACCCCGGAACAGGTCGACTGGGAGTCGCTGCTCTACCACGGTGACCGCCGCCTGAACCGGGACCTCCGCGGCAAGAACGACCGCCGGAAACGGGCCGGATCGGTGTAGGGCTACGCTGGCATAGGGCGTCGGCGTTCCGGCTCCGCAAGGTCATCCGGCTCCGCAAGGTCATTCGGAAGGGGCACAATGAATCCACTTGCAGTGGTATTGGGATCCACCGGCTATATCGGTGGACGGCTCGTTCCCCGATTGCTCGACGCCGGTTACGACGTCCGGGTCCTGGTGCGCCATGCGAACAAGCTCAGGGACGTCCCCTGGGCGGACCGTGTGAACGTAATGATCGGCGACCTCGAGGATGTCGACTCCTTGCGGGAGGCTTTTACCGGGGCCGACGTCATTTACTACCTGGTGCACTCGATGGGTCCATCCGGCCAGCGGTCTTTTGAACAGACCGAAAGGCTCTGCGCCGGCAACGTTGCACGTGCGGCAGCCGACGCTGGCGCCGGACGGATCATCTACCTGGGCGGACTGCACCCGGAAGGAACGCTCAGCCGGCACCTCCAATCCCGCAAGGAAGTGGGCGACATTTTCCTAGCGGAACCGCGCGTGCCCGCGATCGTCCTTCAGGCCGGCGTCGTGATCGGTTCCGGTTCGGCGTCGTTCGAAATGATCCGGCAACTGACCGAGGTGCTGCCCCTCATGGTGGCTCCGCGATGGGTGCGGAACAAAGTCCAGCCGATCGCGATCCGCGACGTGCTCTATTACCTGGTCGCGGCGGCCGCGCTCCCGGCTTCGCTCAACCGCACCTTCGACCTGGGCGGCCCGGACGTCCTCCGGTACGACGAGATGATGAACGGTTATGCCGCGGAAGCGGGGCTGCGGCGTCGTCCGGTGATTGCACTGCCCGTCCTGACTCCCTGGTTGGCATCCCAGTGGGTCAACCTCGTCACCCCCATTCCCCGGTCCTTGGCCGTGCCGCTGATCGGATCCCTGCAGCAGAACTGCGTGGTCGGGGAGCGGGACATCCATCAATACATCGATCCACCCGAAGCCGGGCTGCTTGGATACCGTGAATCGCTTCGCCTGGCATTGGCGCGGGAGGCCGGCGGGGAAGTGGAAACCAGCTGGCAGAACTCCTCCGTTCGCGGTGCTCCAAGTGATCCGCTTCCCAGCGACCCGCAATGGGCCGGTCACCTGGTGTACCAGGACAACCAGCAGCAGCTCACGACGGCGACGCCGCAACAATTGTGGCAAGTCATCGAAGGCATCGGCGGGGACAACGGCTGGTACTCGTTTCCCCTGGCCTGGTCCGTGCGCGGCTGGATGGACAAGATCGTGGGTGGAGTGGGGCTCCGCCGCGGCCGGCTCAGTCCGACCCGCCTGAATACGGGGGACGCGCTGGACTTCTGGCGTGTGGAGCAGATCGACCGCGGCTCGCTGTTGCGCCTCCGCGCGGAAATGAAGGTCCCGGGGCGGGCCTGGCTGGAAATGCGCGCCGAAGAAGCCGAAGGCGGGGCGCTCTACCAACAAAGGGCGATCTTCTTCCCCAAAGGCCTGGGCGGACGCTTGTACTGGCTTGCGGTATTGCCCTTCCACGGCGTCATCTTCAAGGGAATGGCCAACCGAATTACGGCAGCGGCGGCGTCGATGGCGGACGACGATCCGGCCTTGCCTTAGCGGCCGGAACCGTTCGCTGCCGCGACGTACACCGTGACGCCCAATTCTTGGATGTTATCCCGGGTGTCCCGCTCCAGTTCATCGTCGGTGACGACGGCGTCCAGTTGCTCGATCGGCGCGACCCGGAACTTCGCAAAGGTTCCGAACTTGGTGCTGTCCGCCAGCAGGAAGCAGCGCGACGCTGCCTCAAGAGCGGCCAGTTTCATTTCCACCTTGTCCATGGACGGCGTAGTGACGCCGCGAGAGAGGCTCCATGCGCCGGTGCTCATGAAGAACAGATCGATGTTGATGTGCTTGATGGCGTCGGCTGCCATGCGGCCTGAGCTTGAAGCGCTGGAAGCATCCACCACACCGCCGGTATGGATGGTCTCAACGTTGGGGTATGCGAATAAAGACGTGACCACGTAAAAATCGTTGGTGACCACCGTGATGTTCTTCCGGGCACCGAGATAGGGGACCACGGACTGGCAAGTTGTACCGGCGTCGAGGAACAAGACCATGTCATCCTCAACGAACTGGGACGCAAGCTCGGCGATTGCTTTTTTCCGAGGCAGCTCTAGCTGAGCCCGTGATTCCCGCTCCCGTGGAGGTTCCTGGCTGGTCCTCTCCGCCAAACGCACGCCTCCCTGGACCGACAACACATGACCGGCATCTTCGAGGGCCGTAATGTCGCGCCGGATGGTCATGTGGGAGACGTTCATGGATTCCGTCAGGCTGCGGATGCTCAGCACTCCCTCGCGGCGAAGCAAGCGAAGAATCTCCTGATGGCGCTGCTCCGGGATCAGGGGAGGTGATGTTGACGAACTCAAGGTTGCTCCTTCGCGGTGACAAACCCATCTTAACAAGTTTTCACACAGTGTTCCGATTTGTGTTTGCCGCCGGAGTCGGGAACCTTCTTGATCGCCGCGGCCTTGCCTTATACATCGACAAGTGTGAATATTTACGTGTGTCTATGTCCTTGCAGTTGACGCCCGTCGAGGCGGTGGCGTGTTGCTCGCCGCTGTCCCGGGAGCCCTTGTCTGAATCCGAAGCCGAAGGAATCGTTCCGCTGCTGAAAGCGCTGGCCGATCCGGTACGGCTGCGGCTGATGTCCCTCGTGGCGTCCCATGAGGGCGGCGAAGCCTGCGTGTGCGATCTGAACGACGCGTTTGAGCTGTCACAGCCGACCATTAGCCACCACCTGAAGGTCCTGCACGAAGCAGGTCTCCTGGAACGCGAAAAGCGGGGAGTCTGGGTCTACTACCGCGCCCGAACCGACGCGCTGTCCGGCCTGGCGGCCTTGATCGGGGGACAGGGCCAGTGAGCGTTCTGACACGGCGGGCCGTGGCGGAGTTCGTGGGTACTGCCTTCCTGGTCATGGCCGTGGTGGGGTCCGGGGTCATGGCCTCGAGACTGTCCCCGAACGACGTCGGACTGGAGCTCCTGCAGAACAGCGTCGCCACGGGCGCCGCGCTCGTGGCGTTGATCCTGGCGCTGCAGCCGGTCTCGGCATCCTTCAACCCGGTGGTCACTTTGGTGGAGCGCGCCCTGGGGATCCTGGATACGCCCACTGCGCTTGCACTGATCGCCGCACAGTTCGTAGGAGGCCTCGCCGGGACAGTGCTGGCCAACCTGATGTTCGGCCTCGACGCCGTGACGCTCTCCACGCACGAACGCGCCGGGGGAGGGTTGTGGCTCGGCGAAGTCATCGCGACCATCGGGCTGCTCTTGGTTATCTTCGGCACCATCCGCTCCGGACGCCCTGAGCGCGTGGCGTTTGCAGTCGGCGGCTACATCACGGCCGCCTACTGGTTCACCAGCTCCACCAGCTTCGCGAATCCCGCCGTGACCGTGGCCCGGACCATTACCGACACCTTCGCCGGCATAGCCCCGGCCTCCGCTCCGGCGTTCATCCTCGCGCAGTTGTTGGGCGGAGCCGTAGGGTTCTTCCTGATCCGTACCCTGTACCCACGCGTTCCCGCGTTGCCTCCGTCTCTGTCAGCTCCCGCACCCGATCGAAAGGTCCTCTCATGAGCGCTGAAACCGTCAAGAAACCCTCCGTCCTCTTTGTCTGTGTCCACAATGCAGGCCGTTCCCAGATGGCTGCCGCCTTCCTCACGACCCTCGGTGAGGGCCGGATCGAGGTCCGCTCGGCGGGTTCCCAGCCCGCAGACAAGGTCAACCCTGCCGCCGTCGAAGCCATGGCCGAACTTGGCATCGACATGTCCGCCGAAATCCCCAAGATCCTCACCACAGAGGCCGTCAAGGAATCCGACGTCGTCATCACCATGGGCTGCGGCGACGAATGCCCGTACTTCCCGGGCAAGCGCTACGAGGATTGGGTCCTCGAAGATCCGGCCGGCCAGGGGATCGAAGCCGTCCGGCCGATCCGCGACGAGATCAAGACCCGCATCGAGGACCTGATCGCATCCCTTAGCCCTGCCGCCTAGCGCGGGACGCCGGAGAACTGGACAAACCGAGGGCAGCATGGATTCAGTGAAGAACCTTCCCATTGCAGTGATCGGCGCCGGACCTATCGGCCTGGCCGCCGCTGCGCACCTCCTTGAACGTGGCTTGGAACCGGTGGTCTTCGAAGCAGGCCCGACGGCGGGGGACGCGATCGAACAATGGCGCCACATCCGCTTGTTCTCACCCTGGCGGTTCAACCTCGACGCCGCTTCCCTCCGCCTGCTCGATGCATCCGGGTGGGAGGCACCGCGCCCCACGGCACTCCCGTATGGCGGGGAGCTCATCGACAATTACCTTGCACCTTTGGCCGCCCTTCCTGCCATCGGCTCCCGCCTCCAGACGGGTGCCCGAGTTGTGGCGGTCACCCGTGCAGGCCTGGACAAGACCCACGTCAGGGACCGTGACACCACGCCGTTCGTTGTGCGGGTCGAGCACGAGGACGGCGAAATCCGCGACCACACCGCGGCAGCCGTCATTGACGCTTCAGGAACCTGGTCCACCCGCAATCCGCTCGGCACCTCCGGCCTGCCCGCCATCGGCGAGAACGCGGCTGCTGAGCGGATCTCCTCGCCCCTTCCCGACGTAATGGGCCGGGACCGCGCCGCATTCGCCCGCCGCCGCGTCCTCGTGGTGGGGGCAGGGCACTCGGCCGCGAACACCCTGATCAACCTCGCGGACCTCGCCAAGGAAGAACCCGGAACCACGATCCTCTGGGCGGTCCGGGGCGCCTCCGCGGAGAAGGTCTATGGTGGCGGCGACGCTGACGGTCTTCCCGCCCGCGGCCAGCTCCGATCCCGGCTCCGCCGCTTGGTCGAGGCCGGCACCATCGAACTGCACACCGGCTTCGGCATCCGCACCTTGAAATCCCTGGATACCCATGTGAGTGTCGAAGCCGCCGATGGCCGCACGCTCGACGCGGACGTCGTCGTGCCTTGCACCGGCTTCCGCCCCGACCTGGACATGCTCCGCGAACTCCGACTCAACCTTGACCCCGCCATTGAAGCACCTACAAGGCTCGGCCCGCTGATCGATCCTGAATTCCATTCTTGCGGCACGGTGCCTCCGCACGGCGCGAGGCTTCTGGCGCACCCCGAGAAGGACTTTTACATCGTGGGCATGAAGTCGTACGGCCGGGCCCCGACCTTCCTGCTGGCCACCGGTTACGAACAGGTCCGCTCCGTTGCTGCCGCCCTCGCCGGAGACCAGACCGCCGCTGACACCGTCCAGCTTGAACTGCCCGAAACCGGGGTGTGCTCCACGGATGCCGGTGCCAGCTGCGACGTCCCCGCCCAGGAGATTGCATCATCGGAGGACGCCGGCTGCTGCGCGGCTCCCGAGCCGGTCCTCGTCGGGTTCCCCACCGGGCTGACCCACGGACGCTCGGGCGCAGCCTGATGCAAGAATCGGCGATCTCAGATGCAAGAATCACAAGCATGATCGAGTCAATCAAGACCCCGAGCGTCCTGTTCGTCTGCAGCAGGAACGGCGGAAAGTCCCAGTTAGCCGCCGGGCTCATGCGTGACCTTGCCGGAGACGCTGTCGCGGTTCATTCCGCGGGCACCAACCCATGCGAGGCACTGAATCCCGAATCCGTGGAGTCCCTGAGCGAACTCGGCATCGACGTCACCGGCGAGCACCCCAAACCGGTCACGAACGAGGTGCTGGACGCCGCCGACGTCGTGGTTGTCCTGGGCACCGAAGCCAAACTCGAACGCCACGGCACGGCCCGCGTCCTAACCTGGGAAACCGACGAGCCCTCCGCTCGCGGAATAGAAGGCATGGACCGCATGCGCCTGGTCCGTGACGACATCAATGCCCGCGTCCACAAGCTGTACGCCGAACTCGTGGAAAACTAAGCCGCCGGCTTTTCTTCGGCCGCCGATTACGGGACAGGCTCCTCCGCCTTGCACACGGCCTCAGCCGGTCAACTCCTTGATAGTCACAAGCGGGGCCCGAGGCGCTTTCCGTGAAATCCCGACTAAACCGGGTCCAAGCGAAGGCTCGGAGACAAGCCTTCGCCTTATGCTGGCTGAATGGCACGTACCGCAAGAGAACGCATTGATGGCGATCCCGTTTCGTCGGGCGTTTACGGTGCCCTCCTCGATCAGATTTCTGCGCTTGACGGGTGTGAGCTGCAGGAGAACGCCTCGTCGTTCCATGTCGCTCACGGGCGCGCGTTTCTGGGGATCCATCCCCGCCGAGGCGGGATTCTGGTCAACATTGTTTTGGACAGGCAACTCGAATCTGATCGTGTACACCGCGCCGAGCGTGTATCTGCTAACCGGTGGCATAACGAAGTCCTCCTGAAGGACCCTTCAGAGCTTGATGCTGAGATGCTGGCCTGGATCCGCGAAGGATATGCCCTCACTGCCTGAAACAGGATGAACGCAGGTTCGTTTCCGAGGGCATGAAGCTTTGGCGGGCCCTGCCCCACCGGACCAGATTTGGCCGGCCCGCCCGGGCCGAAAAACTTGACACGATCGGCGTTCCTTCGGCGGTCGATTGCGGGACACTTGAGCCATGGATCCGGGCCGGGAAGCAACCGTCGCCGAATACGGGCGTGCCTGCCTTCAGCTGAAAAGTTGGCTGGCGAACGCGACGCCATCGGATTTGAAGCGCAAGAGCAACGGGACCCGCTGGACCAACGAGGAACTGCTTTTCCACATGGTCTTCGGATACATGATCGTCCGGTCCCTCTTGCCCTTGGTCCGCGTCATGAGTCGCCTGCCCCGATCCTGGGGCAGGGGGTTCGCCGCCGCTTTGAACGCGGGAACCGGCCCGTTCGACTGGGTGAACTATTGGGGTTCCCGGGCGGCCGCCACCGTCTATGACCGGCACCGGATGGGCCGGAAACTCGAAAAGACGATCACGGTACTGGCGCAACGCCTCGAACGCGAATCCCCGGACTCCCTGGCCAGATCGATGCCTTTCCCGACCCGGTGGGACCCCTTCTTCACAGCTGACATGACGCTCGCGGATACCTATGCCTATGCCACCCGGCATTTCGACTTCCATGCGCAGCAGCTGAGCCTCCGGCCGCCGAAGTTTTAACAATTTTTCACAGACTGTTCCAATTTGTGAATATTTGGGGTAATCTCTTAATCAATGTTAACCAAATTTGAAGTACTAGAGACCATCGTCCGCACCGGCGCCTTGCTGATTGCCCGCCTGGACACTGCCGACGAGGCCTACCGTGTATCTGAAGCGGCCATCGAGGGCGGCATCCGTGCAGTGGAGGTCCCGTTGACTGTTCCCGGTGCCCTGGGAGTCATCGAGCGGCTTGCCGATAAATACGGGGACCAAGGCATCGTGATTGGCGCCGGTACCGTGCTCGACGCAGAAGCTGCTTTTGCGAGCATCTCTGCGGGCGCCCGGCTGTTGGTCAGCCCGCAGTTCAATCCGAAGATGATCGCTGCAGGAAACCGCTACCAAGCCGTCACTGCCAGCGGTGCATTCACCCCCACGGAGGTCGTCAACACCCTCGAAGCCGGGGCAGACATCATCAAGCTGTTCCCCGCTGAACTGGGCGGGCCCTCATATGTCAAGACCATCCTGGCGCCCCTGCCGCAGGCACCCATCATGCCTTCCGGCGGAGTTACGCCCGCGAATGTCGGCGCCTGGTTCGGCGCGGGTGTGACCGCCGTCGGCGTGGGAAGTTTTGTGACAAAGGCGGCCCGGAACGACGGCGACTACGGACTAGTCGCCCGCGCTGCGCAGACCTTCCTCACAGCGATCGACGAAGCCCGGCGCTAACCGAAGCCCGGCGCTAGCCGGCAAGCAAATCCGGCAGGAGCCGGCGAAAGCACAACCCGACAAGGACTGTCGGTCAGAACACAAAGGAGTGAGCTGCATGAGCCAAGCATCAGCAGATATAGACGCCACGGATACCAAGCCCCTGAGGCGCGTGAGAATCAGGTGGTACCTGGTAGCTCTGCTGGTCATCGGCGGGATCGTGAATTACCTGGACCGAAACAACCTGAGCATCGCGAACACCACGATTGCCAAGGAATTCGGCCTTAACGCCCTTCAGATGGGGTTGCTGCTTTCGGCGTTCTCGTGGCCGTACGCTATTGCCAACCTGCCTGCCGGCTACCTTGTGGACAAGTATGGTCCCAAGCGCATGTTCGCCTGGGCCGCCGGACTCTGGTCCATCATCTCGATGCTCTCCGCCCTCGCCAATTCCTTCGGCTTCCTGTACGCCGCCCGTGTGGCCTTGGGTATTTCGGAATCCCCATTCTTCACTTCCGGGCTGAAGGTCGCCGACCGTTGGTTCAACAAGACCGAGCGCGCCCTGCCGGTCTCGATCGTCAACACCGGCTCGCAGATTGCCAACGCCATCGCCCCTCCGCTGCTGACCTTCCTGTTGCTGACCATGAGCTGGCGCGGCATGTTCATCGTCATCGGCGCACTCGGCGTGATCGTCGCCCTCGTGTGGCTCCGCGTGTACCGTGACCCCACGCTCAAGGAACAGTTCCTCATCAAGGGTGCCGAGTTCGAAGAGCAGTCGAAGCCCAAGGAAAAGCAAGCCGGCTGGGGCGAACTGCTCAAGCAGAAGAACACCTGGTTCATGGTCCTGGGCGCGTTCGGCATCTTCTACACAGTGTGGGTCTACCTCACCTGGTTGCCGAGCTACCTGCAGACCGCCCGTGGCTTCAGCCTCAGCCAGAGTGGCTGGCTCGCGGCCCTGCCGTTCCTCTGCGGCATCATTGGTGTGCTGACCGGCGGCGTGATCTCCAGCAGGGCCATCCGCCGCGGCATTCCTACCGTCACCGCCCGCAAGCTCCCGATCGTCGGAGGCGCGCTCCTCGCCGCCGCAGCCGTCCTGCCCGTTGCCTATGTTGATAACTCCGCACTGGCTATCGTCCTGCTCTCTGTCGGTTACTTCGCCGCCCAAGTGCCGATCGGTGTCCTCTGGACGCTGGCAGCGGACATCGCAGAACCCTCCCAGGTGGCTTCCTTGGGCGCCATCCAGAACTTCGGCGGCTTCCTCGGTGCGGCACTCGCTCCGATCGTCACTGGCTTCATCCTTACCGAAACCGGCGGCAACTACACCCTGGTCTTCCTGATTGGCGGAGTCCTGCTGGTGGTGGGCGCACTCTCCTACGGCTTCTTCGTTAAGGACCGCCGGACCACAGTTTCGGCCTAGCCTCGGCGCTGTGGCGGGGACGGCAACAACGCCTACCCGCCACAGCCCTTGACTGAAAGAATTTGATCCAGGGTTCAATGCAGAACAGACAGTTGAAGACAACCATGCCGCAGGTATTTTTCGTGATCGGGCCGGCGGGCTCCGGCAAGTCGAGCGTCAGCAAGCTCCTCGCCGAACACCACGGTGCCGCTTACATCGACAAGGACACCGCCACCAAGCGATTCACGGAGCTGCTGTTGACACTCGACGGCTCCGATCCGAACGAGCGCGATAATAATGAGTTCTACCAGCGGGCCATCCTGCCGCTGGAGTACGCGTCCATTTTGGACCTCACCCGTGACAACCTGAGCGTCGGCCGCTCCGTGGTCCTGGACGCACCCTTTGGCAAGTTCTTCGCCGATCCGGACTACCTCATCAACGCCGGGCGCGAGCATCATTGGCCCGAGGCCGAACTGATCGTGGTGCATGTTCGAACCGATGGGGAGGCCGTCAGGGCGCGCCTTGTAGCCCGGGGATATGAGCGCGACGAATGGAAGCTCAATAACTGGGAACAATTCTGGGCCGCATCCCAGGTCAACGCCTGTGAGTGGAAAGGTGCCCGCCACGTCGAACTCGACAACAGCGGCGACGCGATCGACGTCGGGCTTCTTGACGTTGTGTTCGGCATCGGCGGTGTTCCGACGTCCGACCCGCCGGCTTGAGCGACCGCCAAAAAACGAATGTCCGAACTGCGCGGCACGCCCGCTATGACGGGTTTGTGACCGTCTCCACCTAGAATTGCTGGTTGAAGCAATTCAAACGAGAGCCGCGGCGCACAACGCTGCGAATCCTAGGGGACAAGACCATGCCGGATTCCGTGGAGAACGAAGCCAGCGCCGCTGCATCTATCGAAGGGCAGCCCGAGCTTCGTCGACGCCGCGATCGCCGTCGCGAAGAGGGTGACCCCTGGACAGGAACCATGCCGATCATCACGCCGAACGATTCCGACGCACCCGCATCCACGCCTGCCCCGCTGCAAAGCAGATCGTGGGCCGAAGCGGCAGCCGCAGCCGACGCATCCACCGGAGCGGTCACCGACCCGGCCAGCGGTGACGCAAGCCGTGAGGAACCGCGCCGCGAGATCCCGACAGCGGCAGCACCGGCGTCGGGCGCTGACTCGCCGGCATCCGCTCGAGCCGGACGGGCCGCAGCCGCCAATGCTCCGATTTCAGACTTCATCTCGTCCCCGGGTTCCTTCGTGAGGGAACAGAAACCGCGTCCCATCGGTGGCTTCCGCGGCATGCTCTACAGGCTGACCGGTGGCGCGTGGAACCTCGGTCCCAGCGCCAAGCAGCGTGAAGAGGACGAGCTCGCGCGGCGCATTTCCCGCCAGCTTCAAGGCAGCTACAACACCGCCGTGCTGAGCCTCAAGGGCGGGATCGGCAAGACCTCGACGACGGTCGGCGTGGGCCTCACCCTGGCGGAATTCCGCGGCGACCCGCCCTGCGCCATCGACGCGAACCCGGATTCCGGCGACCTCGTGGAGCGTGCGCTGGGCGAGGGCATCTACCAAAAGGCCACGCCGCGCACCATCACGGACCTGCTCAAGAACGTGGACAACGTCGATTCGCTCACGGCGCTGGCCCGGTACATGCACCATGCCGGCCGACTGCACCTGATCGCCGGTGAACAGGACCCGGAAGTTTCGGATTCGCTGACCGCCGAGGAATACTTGCGGATCCGCCAGCTGATCTCGGGCTACTACTCCATCGCGCTGACCGATTGCGGTACCGGCGTCACGCACAATGCCATGAGCGGCATCCTGCAATCGGCCGACAACCTCATCATCGCCGCCGGCTACGCCGTGAGCGGTGCCAAGCGTGCCCGCAGCACCCTTCAGTGGCTTGCGAGCCACGGCTACGAGGACCTCGCCCGCAACGCGATCGTGGTGATCACGGACAAGGATGAGGTGTCGTCCCGCGTGGACAAGGATGCCATCGAGGAACACCTCGCCGGGATCTGCCGCCAGTTGATTGCCGTCCCGCACGACAGGGGAGTGGCCGACGGCGACCTGGTCACCCTTGACGTCCTCCGCCCCGACACCCGGCGTGCGTACAAAGAGATCGCGGCCGCGATCGTGGACGGGTACGTGTAGCGCCTCCCCTTTTCGGCGGCCCCGCCCAACTAGCTCGCATTAGATGTCGTTTTGAGCGCTCAAAACGACATTAACTGCGAGTCAGTTGGGTGGGGCTACTTAGTTATTGCCTAGCGTGACGCCCGCGACACTCTATTACTACTTGTTTTTGCCCGGGTAAGAGCGGGTTCTTACTCGACTACTACGCGGATTGCAAATTGTCGCTTCCGCCGGGATTTCCCTAAAGTTGCACCTGGACGTCATTCGCTTTGCGGGGCGACCTCGCCATGACCGGGAACTGGGCCCGGGCATGGTGCACCCAATTCCGTGCCTTCATGACACCCTGCTGCGCCCGTCTCTGAACCCGAGGCCAGCACCCAGGAGCCTCTTTTGATTCCCAAAAAACTTGCCTTGATGTTCGCTGCCGTGCTTCTCCTCGGAGTGACGGGTGCCACGGGCGCTCGGCCTTCCGCCAACACAGCGCCCGACGCCGGCGCCGCACCAATCGCGAATGCCGCACCCGCCGCTGAGGTGGCCCCGCTCGCGACGCCAGCTCCAGCACCGCCCGCTGCCCCCACTCCAGCACCGCCCGCCGTTCCGCAGCCTGCCGCCGTACCCGCGCCCGTCGTCGTCGTGCCCCAGGCTGCCGCCGTACCCCAAGCGGACGCTGTACCCCAAACCGACCAGGGCGGCTCCGTCAAGGTGCTCGACACCACCGCGGCCATCACCGACCCCAACTGGTTCCGCCAGGCCTACGCCGAGGGCTTCCGTCTCTACGTGATGCACTCCACCGTCTGGGGCACGTGCACTCCGTGGCAGCAGACCCAGGCCCAATTGAAGATGGCGCTCGACGCCGGCCTCAAGATCGCGGTCTACACGCGCGACGCGTCGTGCTGGTCGAACGGGATCAAAGCGGCCGGTCCGTACATGTCGCAATTGCAGTTCTTTGCCCTGGACATCGAACCCGGTGGATCCCTGGTGACGCGGGCCATGGTGGATGGCGTGCGGAGCCTCGGCGTTCGGCCCGTGATCTACAGCGGCAGCGGCATGTGGCCCGGGCTGATGGGCAACAGCACCGCATTTGCTGACGTGCCCCTGTGGGATACCGACACGAGCAATCTCAACTACGCCAGCTGGGTCCCCAACTACCTGGCACCGAACCCCGTGCAGTACGGCGGCTGGAACACGGCCGGCACCATGCGCGTCGGCATCCAGCAGAAGTTCGAACATACCCTGAACGGCATCAACGTGGACCTGAACTCGTTCAACGCCAGCTTCCTGAAGTAGTCGCTGCGCTTCGTGCCCTGCGCCGCGCTAAATTCCTGACGCGGGCGGAATTCCGGGGGCGCAGGGAAAAGACCGTGTCGGAGAGCACTGGAGTTGTCCACATGGGGGAATTCGGCCCTGTCGCGGGCCCCATCCCCGTGGCAGGTTCTTAGGCATGACCCGCTTGCCACGCCTGATCCTCAGCCGAGATCACCTTTTTCACGGAACGACCCTCAAGGAACTCGCCCGCAGCGCCAAAACGGGTGCCTTGCGTCGCGTCGGCCAAGGCGTGTACGTCGACGGCGCCACGTGGGCAGCGCTGAAACCGTGGGAACAATACCGTGTCCAGATCAGCGCTGCGGCCGAAACCTCCAGAGCGCGGACCATTTTCGCCAGGCACTCGGCGGCGTCAGTATGGGGGATCCCCACCATCGGCCTGCGTCATCCGGTGCAGGCCGTGACCCTGAGGAACGACGGCGGCCGCTCGCGGGCAGGGATAACCCGCCACTACGCGGACCCCTCCGGCCTCAAGGTATGTCGCCGCGAGGGACTCCTGGTGACTGACAGGGTTCGCACCGTACTGGATCTGGCAGCTTTCACCCCGTTCGTCGAAGCCGTCGCTCCCTTGGATCACGTGCTCAAAGCCGACCCGAAACGGGGATTGCCTGCCATCACGAAAGAGGCACTTCTGGCAGGAGCGGACGGAATTTACACGGCGGCGGCCATCCGGAGAATCCAAACGGCGGTCGAATTCGCAGATCCCCTGTCCGGATCCGCGGGGGAATCCTACAGCCGCGCCTTGATGCATGTCGGCGGCTTTGAGGCCCCGGTTCTTCAACGCGAATTCCGCGACGAAGCGGGCCTGGTGGGCTTTTCGGACTTCTATTGGAAGGGTGTGCGGGTGGCCGGGGAGTTTGACGGCATCGACAAGTACCTGAAACCGGAATTCCTCAAGGGACGGACCCCCGCTCAAGCCGTCGTCGAGGAGAAGCTGCGCGAGGACCGGATCCGTGCCACGGGGTGCGGCGTCGTCCGTTGGGTGTGGGCGGAACTCATGGCGCCCGGCGTGTTAGAACGGAAGCTGGCAGCGGCAGGCGTGCCCCGGCGTCGTCCGCGCGGAGGCTTTTGACGCTGCGCGGAATGCCTGACGCCGCGCGGAATGCCTGACGCTGCGCGGAATGCCTGACGCTGCGCGGAATGCCTGGCGCTGCCGGAATTCCGTGCGCGACAGGTATTTCGCGCGTCGCAAATGGAGTGGCGGCCTAGGATGAAAGGGATGACGACAACCAGCACCGTTCAACCCTTCAATCTCCGCAGCATCGCGTTGCCCGCCTTTGGGCCCGCCCTGCTGTTCTGTATCGGCGAAGGCGCAGTGCTTCCGGTGGTGGCCTTGTCCGCCCGAGACCTTGGTGCGTCCGTGGCTGTTTCCGCGTTGGTAGTCACCTTGATCGGGCTGGGATCCTGGTTCTTCAACCTGCCCGCCTCGCTGATCACCATCAAATTCGGCGAACGATGGGCCATCGTGGCCGCAGGCGCAGCCGGAGCGTTGGCCTTGTTGGCCGCAGGATTCGCGCCGCTCCTTGAGCACAACGGAATCTGGCTGCTCGCCGCGGCGATGACCGTCGTCGGGATGTCCACGAGCGTCTTCAACCTCGCGCGCCAGAAGTACCTCACGGAAGCCGTCCCCGTGATTTACCGGGCCCGCGCGCTCTCGACGTTGGGCGGAGTGACCCGGATCGGTGTGTTCATCGGCCCGTTCGTCGGTGCGGCCGTGATGCAGTTCGCCGGCATCAGCGGGGCGTATTGGGTTGGCGTGGTGGGCATGGCGGCCGCCGCGGTGTTGTCCCTCACCATCCCGGATCTCGTCTTGCCGGACGACGTCGACGGCGGCCGCAAGGGTCCGGAGCCTACCCTCCGTGGTGTTGCGGTTTCCCATGCGGGCGTGTTCCTCACGATCGGGACCGGGATCCTGCTGCTCAGCGCCCTGCGGGCCTCACGCCAAGTTGTCATCCCGTTGTGGGCGGACCACCTGGGGTTGGACGCGACACACGCGTCTCTGATCTACGGCTTGTCCGGCGCGATCGACATGCTGGTGTTCTATCCGGCCGGCAAGCTCATGGACCGTAAGGGGCGCATGTGGGTCGCGGTGCCGTCCACCCTCATCATGGGCGCGGCGTTGTTCCTGATGCCGTCGTCCGCCGAGTTCGTGGGGCTCCTGCTGGCCTCGCTCCTGATCGGCTTCGGCAACGGCATCAGCTCGGGACTCATCATGACTCTCGGCGCCGACTTTTCCCCGGAGAAGGGCCGCGGGCAATTCCTCGGCCTGTGGAGGTTCATTTCCGACGCCGGTGCCACGGGCGGGCCAGTGCTGCTCTCGGCACTCACTGCCGCAGTATCGCTCGCGGCGGGCGTCTGGGCCACGGGCTTCCTGGGCGTGGCCGCGGCGGCGGTATTCGCCGTCGCGCTCCCGAAACTCAAGCACCGCAGGAACTACTAGTCCCCAGCCGCCCCTAGCTTCGCAAGCTCAGCCAGGGAACCCCGCGGCTGTGGGCCCACCCACCGGCTCCCTCGCCGGTGGCGTTGCCCAGACCCCCTCGCTTTGCAAGCCACCACCGGCGGTGTGGGTATGCGGCTCCCAGATTCCGGTCAGGTGGCTCCGGTATGGTGAATTGGATGTTCTCAGTCATCGCGCCTCCGCATCGTGCCCCCACTGCGAATCCGACCCCTGGGAATCCCGCCAAAGACGGCGCCCCGTCGCTTGGTTCAGGGGCACAGAATCGCCTGCCGAAGAGCGACGCAAAGCAGTCCCGGCCTGATCTGGCGACGCTCACCGCACTGCGTTTTGTTGCCGCTCTGTGGGTGGTGTTCTTCCACCTTCAAGCCATGCAGCACACCTTCCTCGCCCCCGTCTACGAGCTGTTCCGACCCATCATTGCCAACGGCGACCTCGGTGTGGACGTGTTCTTTGTTCTCAGCGGTTTCATCATCACCTACACGTACTTGGACCGACTCGGCCCACGGTTCAGCTGGCGAGCTTCAGCGGACTTTGTCTGGGCCCGGTTCGCCCGGATGTGGCCCGCGTTCGCGCTGGTGGTGGGCGTGTTGGGCCTTTGGTTGGTGTACGGGAGCGCGCAGGAATCCGTGCGGGAATGGTCCCTCCAGACCGAGTCTCCCGACCTGTCGCCGTGGGGTCTCGCCAAGCAGCTGCTGATGATGCATCTCTGGTTCCAGCCGGGTACCGACGGCGCCAGTTGGTTCGGGCCCGGATGGACGGTAAGTGCCGAGTGGCTGGCCTACTTGGCATTTCCGCTGCTGGCGCTGGTCCTGTTCCGGCTACGCCGTCTCCATCCGCTCGCGGCGCTGGCCGCCTCTGTGCTCGTTCTCCTGCCGACGGCCGTCTGGGGTCCGGACTTGCCCATCGCCACGGATGAGCATCAGCCTTACGAATGGCTGCTGCGGATCGCATGCTGCTTCATTGCCGGAGCCTTCGCTTGCATCGCCGCACGGAATGCGGACCGTATGAAATTCAACGCTGCCCTGGCCGGTCCGGCCGCCCTGCTGACCGGAACCGCCGTCGTCGTCTTTCTGGCCACGGCAGGTAAACCCGGTCCGGGACGGCTGGCCGTGCTTGCCTTCCCGTTGCTCATTGCCCTGCTTAGCCTGACCCGCGGCTGGCTCCGCTCGGCATTGTCCGCCCGGTGGCTGCAGTATGGCGGGCACAGCTCCTACAGCCTTTACTTGGTCCACATGTTCTTCATCTACCTCTTCTACTGGCTCATCAGGGACTGGCCGAACGGCGCCGGACCTGTGGCGGAGAACGAGCTCGGGGTGGCATGCTTGCTCGGGATTGCCTTGGCCACCCACCTGCTGTACAAGTATGTCGAGGAACCGGCCCGACTCCGGTTGCGCGCATTGGTGCCGAAGGTCGGTGCCGCGAGGCCTGGGGCGTGATGCCGTGCGTGAACCTCAGCCGAGCGAACTGAGGAACGCGATGGTGTCCGCTGCAACTTGGTCCGGACACTCCCACAAGACCAGATGCCCTACCCCGGGATAGACCTTCAACACGGCGCCCGATATTCGCGCCGCCAAGGCCTCTTGGTGCCTTCGAGGCAACACACCGTCATGCGCGCCCCACAGGATCAGGGTGGGCGCGAGAATGGTTCCGAACTCGGTGGGCGGAGTTGCCGTACGCAAGCCATTGAGGATGAGCTTCCACGCATGGGCGGGCATCCTGAGTCCGTCGCGCACCCGGTCCTCGATAAACCACGTGGGAACCGCATGCAGCAGTGGGAACCAAGCCAAGGAATTCCGGACCCAGTTCTCGTCGACGGGGTCCTGCAGAGTGGCGACTTCATCGGCGAAAGCAGTCCGACCCCGAAGGCTCAGCGGAGAGCCAACCAGCACGAGCGCCGCGACGCGACCAGGGTACGCGATGGCTAACTGCTGGGCCACGTAGCCGCCGCTCGAGGAACCAAGAACGGACGCCCTGTGCACACCGAGCGCATCCAGGATGGCTGCGGCGTCCTCGGCCTGCTCCGCCAACGAATAGCCGAGCTCCGGTTTCTCGGCGTCGCCCTGCCCGCGGAGGTCGGGCGCGTAGACCCTGAAGTCCGTCAGCAGGGGTACAAGGCGGTCGAAACTACGGCGGGATTCGCCCCAGGCGTGCAGAAGCAACACCGGCTTCGCATCGGCGTCGCCATGGACCAAACACGGAACCTGTATGCCCGTGGTGAGCCTGAGATCCAGGACTTCGGCGCCCATAGCATCAGGGTACGCCTCGCGGCACTAAGGTGACTGCCGCCGTCGGGCATTCAGACCAAATAGCCAAGTGGCCGCGACCGTCGCCAGATAACCGGTGATGACAATCAAGGAGACCCCGGCCCAGAAGTAGTGGGTGGTGCTCTCCTGCCCGAAACCGCTCGCGATTCCGATCAGCGAGTACACCGCAACGGCCGCGGCCACCACGCCCGCGAGGGTCGACAGCGCAAGCCACAAACGCGACGACGCCCAATGGTCACCGCGGCCGTCCTGGACGTTCCAGCGCTTTCCCGTGCGCAGCACCAGCCAGCCAGCCGGCAGCATGACCGCTCCGACCACGAGGAACGCGGCGACGACGTCGGCAGGCCGGTGCCACTGGTTGATCAGCGTCGAAACTCCGGCCGCCACCGCGAAAGTGCCACCGAGGAACCCCGCCAGGGGCCGCCAGCGCGGCGACACCACCAGGAACACCGCAGCAGCCGCAGACGCCGCGAGCGTGGTGTGACCGGAGGGCAGCGAGTTCAGTTCAATGGTCTGGACGCCGCGGAACGGCCTGTTCGGGAACCAGTCCTTGAGGAGTTGGGTGGCCAGGTTTGCCGCGACACATGCGGCCACCGCGATCCCGGCGGACTTCCAGCGACGGCGCATTAAGGTGACGAAAAGAACCACGACGGCGGCAATCGCCACCGAGGTGACCGGCAGCCAATCGAGGAACTGGGTGGTCGCCCGCTCGGTGGGACCGTTGATGGTGGCGGCCTCCACCAGGGCGGATTCGTCGATGTACTGTCCGGTGGTGGTGCGAACAAAAAAGTAGTAGGTGGCAACGAATGCGGCCATGCATGCCAGGGTTGCGAGCACAAAAAGTAAGCCCATCCCAGCGCCCGGCCAGCGCCTGGTAGCGGTTCCACGTGTGGCCGGCAGCCGGCTCGTCTTAGGAAAACTCATTGCTTTCAGGGTGTCATATTTGGCTGGGAGGATCACTTTTGCTCGGCGAGGAGCTCCTCGTAGAGCGTCAAGTGTTCGGCGACCATGCGCTCGGCACTGAAGTAGTTTTCCGCGGCGTGGCGGCACTCGGCGCGATCCAGCGCGGCGGCGGCGATGACTGCCTCGGCCAGCTCCTGGGGGCTGGAACGAAGGTAGCCCGTGACGCCCTCGGAGACGATTTCCGGGGCGGATCCCCGGAATGTTGCCACCACCGGAGTCCCGGTCGCGAGGGACTCGATCATGGCCATGCCGAAAGGTTCATCCCACTGAAGCGGATTCAGCAAGGCCACGGACCCGCCCAGGAGGACGAACTTGTCCGCAGCGTTCAGCTCTCCGAGGTATTCGACGTCGGGCCCCAGCAGCGGCGCGATAACCGCGGCGTAGTACTCATGTTCTTCCGCGCTGTACATCTTGGCCGCAATTCGCAGCGGTACCTGGGCCAGGCGGGCGGTCTCTATTGCTTCCGGCAGGCCCTTTCCGGGATGCATCCGGCCGAGGAAGCTGGCGTAGCCGCCGTCGCCGGCTCCCTGCGGGACGGATTGCGTGTCGATGCCGTGGTGGATGACCCTCCTTATCTTGATTCCGGGGGCAGTCTCCGCTTGATGGTGCGAGATGGCAATGATCGCGGTGTCTGTGGCCATGGCCTGGTAAATGTCATGGTTTTCTTCTGAAAACGGAAGGTGCGCCGTTGCGACGATGGGCGTTCCCTCCGGCCGATGCCGGTACAGCGGCCCCGCCAAGGTGTTGTCGTGGATGAGGTCGACGTCGTGCATGGCCGCGAAGGCGTACACGCTGTGGCGGAGCTCGTCCGTCCCGTTCCCTATCCGGGAGCCGTCGGCAAGCGGCGGGCCGGGGACCTTGTCCACTGGACACGTGCTTCCGGACGCCGCGGCGAGGAGCACATCGTGGCCCGCGGCCACCAGGCCGCGAGCGAGGATATCGATGATCGACTCCGTCCCCCCGTATGCAGGCGGCGGGACTGGAATCCAAGGCGGCGCAACCAAGCCGATGCGCACCTAGTGCCCCCGCCGCAGACCAGAGGTGACGTGGTGGACATCCAAGAGATCGGCCAACGGCTTGCGGGCTTCGCGGTGCAGCGCGACATCCTCGGGCAGGTCCGTGACCCGTGTTTCTCCGTTGACCACCTCCACGGAGATCCGGGAGCCGGCAAGCGGGATGTTCCGCATTTTGATCCGGCCGAAGCCTTCGGGAACCACCGGTGCCAGCCAGAGGCCGCCGTGAGTGAGGCAAGGATCGAAACGGAGCAATACGCGCAGCAAGTGAACAGGTGTGGCAGCGGCCCACGCTTGCGGCGAACAGGACGAAGGGTAGGGGACGGGCGTCCCGTAGGTTTTCCTGTCCAGGCCGCAGAACAACTCCGGTAGCCGTCCGTCGAACGCCTCTGCCGCATCGAGTAGGCCCGTGACGAGGCGCTGGGACTCCTCGACGAAGCCGTAGCGCATCAATCCGCCCGCAATGAGGGCATTGTCATGCGGCCACACCGAGCCGTTGTGGTAGCTCGCCGGGTTGTAGGCCGCCATGTCCGAGGCCAACGTCCGGACGCCCCAGCCCGTGTACATTGTGTCCGACATGAGCCGCTCCGCGACTAACCGAGCCTTGTCGTCGTCGACGATTCCGCTCCACAGGCAGTGACCCATATTGGATGCGCAGGCGTCTACCGGCCGCTTGTCGCGATCGAGGGCGATGGCGAAATAGCCGCGTTCAGGGAGCCAGAACTCCTCGTTGAACTTTCGCTTGAGTTCGGCCGCCCGCGCGCCCCACACCGCAGCCAGCTTCAGGTCGCCCTCCTCCTGGGCCATCAAGGCCCGGCTGAGATAGGCGGTGTAGACGTAGCCTTGGACTTCGCACAAGGCGATCGGAGGCTCCGCCAATGTGCCGTCGGCGAAGTTGATCCCGTCCCCGGAGTCCTTCCAGCCTTGATTGAGGAGGCCATGGTCCGTGGCCCGCGAGTACTCAACGAACCCGTCGCCGTCGGCGTCTCCGTAGTCGCGGATCCAGTCAAGGGCCCGGTCCACCGCCGGCAGAAGGGACTCCGAGACCTCGGAATGGAACCCCCAGCGGGTGAGCTCCCCCGCGAGCGTGACGAACAACGGGGTGGCATCCACTGAACCGTAGTACGCACTGCCGCCGCCAAGCGCGAGGCCTGTCGTGGCGCCCAGGCGCACCTCGTGCAGGATCCGGCCCGGCTCCTCTTCGCTGAGCGGATTGACGGTCCGGCCCTGATGGTCGGCCAAGGTTTTGAGCGTTCCCAACGCCAGGGACGGGTCCAGTGGAAGGGTCATGAAGGACGTCAGGAGGGAGTCCCGGCCGAAAAGTGCCATGAACCAAGGCGATCCTGCGGCCACCACCGTCCGTCCAGGATGGTCGGGGTCGAAGATCCTGAGGGAACCGAGGTCTTCCCTGCTCCGGGCCAATGCTTTGTCGAAGGCCTGGTTGGCAAGCTCCGTTATGGGAACCCTGCCGTGCCACTCCTGAAGCCTTTCTTCAGGAAGATCGTAGGCGCGCTGGTTGCCCCAAACCTGGGCGTCCGCCTCGGGTCCAACTCCGTCGATGCGGGGCGTGGCCGTCACACCCGTGGACCAATGGCCTTGGGGCTCAAGAGAGATGTCGTAGCTGAGGACGTCTCCGTCAACGTCGGAATTCGGTGCGTCAATGGTGACAAGTACGTGCCGCCCCTCCCGCTGGGACTCGAGGACTAACGAACCGTCACTGGCCCGCGTCAAATGCACGCTCTCGTGGCGTGCCCGGCCTTCCTTCACTTCGAAGATGTCCGCAAAGTCCGCATTGACCGTGAGTGAAACCGTGGCGTGGGTGGGCTTGCTGGAAAAATTCCTGATCGTAATCTCTTCGTGCACCCCGCCGAACAGGCTCCGCCGGCGCTCGATCAGGAGATGGCTGTCTGCCAAGCCATCGGTGCGAGACGCTCGGCCGACGAAATCGGCGCGATAGGGCTCCGGGACAGGGGAACCCAAGGCCTCGATGCGGTGGCCGTTCACCTCCAATGCCCAGTTCGAAACGAACCGTGTGTCGCGGAAGAACATCCCGTGCGGGCGCAGTTGGTCCATATCGCCGTTGGCCGCCGAGACGCAAAACGATGTTCCTGCCAAAAGTGTCACGGCACCTGCGCCGGCCGAACCTGCGAGGTTCTCGGCATTCCAACCTGTCATTAATGGGCTCCAAAGCTAGGGACGGGGGAATGGGGCAGCTTGCTTCAGCGTATTCGCCGCGTCTTCGGAAGTGAACCCTCCTGCAGATATGGCGGCTCTTGGGTGGACGCTCGCTCGGATATGGCGGGTTGTGGGTGGACGCTCGCTCGGATATGGCGGGTTGTGGGCCTGGGGTTGAGCGCGGTTGGTGAGCGAGGGTTTGGCCAATAGGCCACATAGGTGAGCGAGGGTTTGCCGGTTTGGCCTTGTATCCGAGCGAGCGTCCGGGAAAAAGGGCACATAGGTGAGCGGGCGTCGGGGACGGGTGAGGGAGCCGTAACACGAATGTGACGCTTGACACGTGTTAGGTGATGGATTTACGCTACCTAACACGTGTTAGGAAGGAATTGGACATGGCAGGAAGCAATGGGAAGCTGCGTGAGATCTCACGCAGGACGGCCCTTGGTGCCTTGGGTGCGGGAATTGTCGGAGCAACAGTGGCGTCGTGGCCGCGGTTGACCGGCATGGACATCCCGGGCCGCGGGGACAACAGCCTTAGCATCGCCATCTTGGGAACCGCAGCGGACGCAGCCGCCCGCCAGCGGGTCATCGATGCATTCGCTAAAGTGCACCCGGAGATCAAGGTGAAGGTCCAGGCCATCCAGGCCGCGGACTGGAAGGACTTCTTCACCAAGATCCTCACCATGGTGGCAGCAGGAACGCCACCGGATGTGGTCTACGTGGCCACGGAAGGTGCCCAGCTCTTCGCCGAGAAACTGGCGCACCCCTTGGACGAGTACCTTCGCCGCGACGCCGCGGACATGAAGGAGTACTTCGCGGACGTCCACCCGAGCCTCGTGGAGGCGTTCATGTACAAGGGCAGCCTGTTCCAGCTTCCCATCGACTGGAACGCCGCCAACATGTACTACAACACCTCGGCCCTTCAGCAAGCCGGACTCGAACGTCCGGCAGACAACTGGACCCAGGTCGATTTCCGCGACACCTTGGCTTCGATGCGCAAAGCGAGGCCGCAGGACTTCACTCCGTACTACTGGACCAACAGGCTCTTCGGTGGCGTGGTGCCCTGGCTCTATGCCAACGACACCAGCTTCCTCAAGGAATCCAAGTCCACCGGCGGCGAATGGCTCTGGGACAGCTTCTACGCCCAGGATCCGTCACGCGGGCTGCGCTCCGGCGGCTACCAGTGGCTTGAGCCCAACGCGGATGACCCGCGGGTGTACGAATCGTTCGACTACCTCCGCGGCCTCGTCAAGGATGGCCTCGGCGTTCGTCCCGAGGAGGGTGGCGGAAATTCACTCGTCGGGCTGTTCGCCTCCAACAGGATCGGCATGACCCCGGCCGGCGGCTACTGGGTGGAAGGCCTCCACGAAGCCGGAATGAAGGAAGACGGCTTCGACGTTCAGTTCTTCCCGCGCTGGCGCACCCAGCGGCACCAGTTCGGCACCGCCGGCTACGCCATCATGAAGACCGCCAAGGACAAGGACGCGGCGTGGGAGTGGCTCAAGTTCGCTTCCAGCCTGGAAGCCATGCGCTTGGTCTTCCCGACGCCGAACACCACCCCGGCGCGCCGTTCCATGGTCAACGAGCAGTTGTACGCCGGACGCGGACCCAAGCATTGGAAAGTCTTCTACGACACCCTCGACAAATTCCCCACCACAGGTCCCATTCCGGCACCGCCCCAGCAGGCCGCCGTCGAGACCGCCCTGATGAAAAACGTATCCCTGGCCGTCAGCGGTGATGAGAACCAGCTCAAGCAGGCCCTCGCCTCCATGCAACGCGACCTTGAGATCGCCTTGAGGAGGCAGGCATGAGCACGGCAACAACGGGCATGTCCACCAAACGCCGCAACGGCGCAGCAGCGAAGAGCGAGACTACCGGAAGACAGCGTCAGCGCTGGCTGCCCTGGGCGTTCCTCGCTCCCACCATCCTTGGCATGGGGCTGTTCACGCTCGTGCCGATCGTTGCTTCCGTGGTTCTCGCCTTCTTCCGCTGGGACATTATTTCGGCGCCAAGTTTCGTCGGGTTCGACAACTTCGCCGAAGTGGTCCAGGACCCCACGGTGCGTGTCTCGTTCCTGAACACGATCCTGTTCGTGGTGGTCGCCGTCGCGCTTCAGCTCGGCCTCGCGCTAGCACTGGCGATCATGGTGCAGGAGAAGCTCCCGGCCTGGCTTCGTGTCTTCTTCCGCAGCGCCTTCTTCTTCCCGCTGATCCTGTCCGCGGCGTCGGTGTCCATCTTCATGCGCTACCTGTTCAACGAACAATTCGGCGTGGTCAACTGGCTCTTGTCCTTCGTCGGCATCCCCGCCGTCCCGTGGCTGACGACGCCGGCCGGTTCTGCCGCCGTCGTGATCCTCGTGTACGTGTGGCAGAACTTCGGGTTCTCGTTCCTGTTGTTCATCGGCGGACTGGCGTCCATCCCCACCGAAACGTACGAGGCTGCGTCGATCGACGGCGCCACGGGCTGGCGCAAGCACCTTCACGTGACGCTGCCGCTCCTGAGCCCCACCACCTTGGTGGCGTCCGTCATGGCGATCATCAACGCCCTGCAAGTGTTCGACCAGCCCTACGTCCTCACCCGCGGCGGCCCCGGCGACGCCACGCGCACCGCAGTGATGGTGATCTTCGAGTCCGCGTTCCAGCGCCTCGAGTTCGGCCAGGCCTCGGCGATCGGCGTCATCCTCACGCTGATCATCATGGCCATTACCGCCGCCCAGTTCCGGCTCAGCAAACGATTCGTCTTCTACCAGTAAGGCCCGCCATGACTACAACCTCAACCCAGCGCGCCGCCGTCGATCGCTTGGCTCCCCAGCGGCTCGCGCCGCGAAAGAAGCGGAACTGGAGCATGGCGGGACGAATCGTGCTGCTCCTGATCGCGTCCGTTTTCATCCTCGGTCCGGTGCTGTGGACCCTGTCCACCTCGCTGCGGCCACCGGCGGAATCGTTCCAACTGCCGCCGTCGTTCCTTCCCCTCAACCCCGATTTCTCGTCGTATGACCAGGTCTTCAAGCAACTCAACATCATGCTTCTGGTTCTCAACAGCGCCCTCGTGACGGGACTGATCGCCGTCGGGCAGATGTTCACGGCGGCGCTCGCCGGTTACGCGTTCGCGAACCTCAAGTTCCGCGGCCGCGGGGCACTGTTCTCGATTGTGCTGGCCACCATGATGGTCCCGGCGCAGGTGACGATCGTTCCGGTCTTCATGCTGATCCGCGGCATCGGCCTGTCCGACACGCTCCTCGCGCTCATCCTTCCGGCGATCCCGACGGCGTTCGGCACCTTCCTGATGCGGCAGTACTTCCTGGGGCTCCCGGCCGATTTGGGCGAGGCCGCCGCGATCGACGGAGCCTCGCCGTGGCGCACGTTCCGTTCCGTGTATGCGCCGCTGGCGATGCCGGGCATGGCGATCGTGGGCATCCTGGCCTTCAATTACCACTGGAATGAGTTCTTCCGCCCGCTCATCCTCACCATCTCCGAGCAGAACTTCACGCTCCCGCTGGGCCTGGTGTCGCTGCAGGGCAACCTGGGCACGGGCAGCATCTCCGTGGTGCTGGCAGGCGTGATCCTCTCCATGATTCCCGCCCTGGTGGTGTTCATGTTCGGCCAACGCGCCTTGCGTGACGGACTCACCGCCGGCACCGGCAAATAGCCTCTACTTCCCTGAAAGGACTTCGATGACGGACCTCATTTCGTCCGCCCCTGCACTCGCCGCGGCGGCCACCCACCCGGACCCGGCTTTCCCGCGCTTCCACCCGCGGCCGGCGCACGGCTGGATCAACGACCCCAACGGCGTCAGCTACATCAACGGCCGCTACCACGTGTTCTTCCAGTTCAACCCGGAATCGGCACGGCACCACCGGATCCAGTGGGGCCACGTGAGCTCCCCGGACCTGGTCCACTGGGATGAACACCCCGTCGCGCTGCGCCCGCAGGATGGCGGGCCGGACGAGTTCGGCTGCTGGACCGGCGTAGTGACCGACGACGGCGGTGTCCCCACCGCAGCGTACTCCGGCGTGCGGGGCGATGGTGGTCACTCCCAGGTGGTGATTTCCCGGGGCTCGGCGGACCTGGTGTCCTGGGAACAGGATGGCCACATTGCCGCTTCCATGCCGGACGACGGCCTTGTCACGGCCGTGCGCGACCCCTTCATCTTCCACTTCAACGGCAAGCGCTACGCCATGCAGGGCGCCGGGCTGGCCAATGGACATGCTGCTTTGCTGCTGTACACGGTGGAGGACATGTCCGACTGGAAGTACCAAGGCATTTGGCTGACCACGGAAAACCCGGTGGCGGCTGCGCAGACGCCGGCTGAGATCTGGGAGTGCCCGCAACTGGTCCGTGTGCCGTCCGACGAGGCGGCGTCCGGCGGGGACGACACCTGGGTCATGATGTTCTCCCTGTGGCTCTCCGGGGATGACCACGAGCACGCCAACGGGGTGGGGCACCTGATCGGCTCGCTGGCCGAGGACCCGTCCACCGGGCTGCCGGTTTTCGTCCCGCGTTCCGGCGGCAGGTCCGACCTTGGCAGGGACTTCTATGCTCCGCAGATTGTCCAGCTGGACTCTGCGTCTTCGTCCGGCTCGGAGTCGGAGCCGCGTGCCCTGCTGTGGGGATGGGCCAACGAAGGCCCGGGCCGTGATGGCCGGCGTGGCCGTTCGCAGGACGAGATCGACGCCGCAGGCTGGGCAGGCGTCTTAACCCACCCGCGCTTCCTCTCGGTTGAGGACGGCGCATTGGTGGTTGCTCCGGCGCCGGAGGTGGACGCTTACCGGGGTTCCTTGGCTGCGGGTGGGGCTTCCGGGGTGGTTGACTTGCCGCCGTTTGCCGAGGCAATTGTGACGGCTGGGACTGTTGCTGGAGCCGGTGAGGTTCGTCTGGTCCTGGCCTCGGGCGCGGAACGGCAAGTCGTGTTTGCGGGGGCGTTGGCCGAGGGCGAGGAACTCCGCATCTTCGTGGATGCTTCCTTGGTGGAGGTGTATCGGACAGGTTCCGTCGCCACGACACTCCGTGCCTACCCTGCCTTGGGCGAGGAATGGATCCTTGAGCTTCCCGAAGGTGCGGCCGCGGAGGTCTGGGAACTGAAGCTGCCGGAATAGGCGGCAGGCCGCCGTCGGGCACTCAACTTTTGACCACTTTTGGCCGGTGCTGCAGTCCGGGATCCCCGTATTTCCGCGGATTCCCGGGCGGCGGCCCGGCCAAAAGTGGTCGGATCTAGAGAGCGGGTACGGGCCCGGTGGACTCACGGACCACCAAACGGCAGGGAACCATGGTTTCCAGATGGCCGCTGCCGTCCGACGTCGACCGCTTGGCCGGGTCCTCGATCTGCTCGAGCAACATGCCCATCGCGGCCGCGCCCATTTCGCGCAACGGAAGCGCCATGGTGGTGAGCGCGGGGACCATGGTGGCCGCGATGCGGGACTCGTCGTCGTAACCCATAATCGAGAGGTCGCGCGGTACGGAAAGGCCCAGCCGCGCCGCAGCCAGGGCGACGCCGATGGCGAGCCGATCGTTCGCGCAGACAATCGCCGTCGGGCGATCGTTGGCGGAGAGCAGTCTTATGGCGCCATGGAAACCGTCGTTGATGTCCCAACCGGCCATGAACACGCGGTCTTCGCGGACGGGGATGGCGGCCTTGGCCATTGCCTCCCGATGCCCCACGATGCGCAGGGGCACAGCCGGTGAGGTGGCGGCCCCGGCGAGGAATGCGATATCCCGATGGCCCAGCTGCAGGAGGTGCTCAGTGGCTTCCCGACCGCCGGAAACTTCGTCGGGGATCACGTGGTGCAGCCGTGGGGCGGGGCTGCTGTCGTAGCAATTGGCCAGCACGGAGGGGACCCGCAGCATGCCCTGCGGGACGTCGAGCGGCTTCAAACCGACCGTGACGTACATCAGCCCGTCCACTTGCCGGTCCAACAGGGTCTCGACGGCGCTCTCGTCACGGGAGGCGTCGCGCTCGGTGTCCATCACCACCGTGACAAAGCCGTGGGCGCGGGCGACGTCGTCGGCGCCACCAATGATGTTGCCATCGAACGGGCTCACCACCACCTCGTCCGACACGATGCCGATCACGCGCGTGCGCTGGTTCCGCAGGCTCAGTGCGATGGGGTTGGGGGAGTAGTTCAGGTCCGCAGCGGCCTGCCGGATGCGGTCCTGGCTTTCCTTGGCCACGTTGCCGTCTCCCCGGCCGTTGAGCACCAGCGACACCGCACTCCGCGAGACGCCCGCCCGTTTGGCGACGTCGAGTGCTGTGGCCTTGCGCTGCATGCGGGCTCCTCCGGCTGTGGTTCCGATTCTTGCTGCATTCTACCTAACGCGTGTGAGGAGTGGTTCCGGTCCACGTTCCCCGCGTTCCCCAGCCCGACGCTCGCTCACTTATTTGGCCTTCCAGCCGAACGCTCGCTCACATCATGAGCGAGCGTCGGCCGAAGACACCCCAAAGGTGAGCGAGCGTCCGGAGGGGCGCGTGCCGACCCGGCCTAGCCGCCCGCCCGGGGGCCCCACGACGCCGGGCGGCAACCCGGCGTAGCCGGCTCGCCCCGCCCTAGGAACCGACCCGGCGCCGCCCCACGCTACAGTGAAACCATGCCTCCATTCCCCGCCCTCGACGAGCTCCTTGCCACCGCGAAAGTGGTCAGCCTGCCGATGCGGGTCACGTTCCGGGGCATCACCGAGCGCGAGACCCTCCTGTTCCGCGGACCGGCCGGATGGGGCGAATTTTGTCCGTTCCCTGAGTACGGCGACGCCGAGGCCGCGCGCTGGCTCGCCGCCGCCGTCGAAGCCGCATGGCAGGGTTTTCCGCCGCCGCTGAGGGACACCATTCCCGTCAACGCGACCGTCCCCGCCGTGCCGGCCGCCCGGGTGCCAGAGGTCCTGGAGCGCTTCGGCCGCGTGGACGCCGTCAAGGTCAAGGTCGCCGAGCGCGGACAGGAACTGGCCGACGACGTCGCGCGCGTCACCGCAGTCCGGGACGCCCTGCCGGACGCCGCGATCCGGGTGGACGCGAACGCAGGCTGGGACGTGCCGCAGGCGGTTGAGGCGCTCGGGCGACTCTCCGCCGTCGGGCTCGAGTACGCCGAGCAGCCCGTGCCGCAGATCGAGGGCCTTGCCGAAGTCCGCCGGCGGCTCGTGCAGCAGGGCACCCCCGTGCTCATCGCCGCCGACGAATCCGTGCGCAAGGAAGACGATCCCCTCAAGGTGGCCCGCGCGGGCGCGGCGGACCTGATCGTGGTCAAGGTGGCGCCGCTCGGGGGAGTGCGGCGCGCGCTGGATATCGTGGCGCAAGCCGGGCTTCCCGCCGTCGTGAGCTCGGCGCTGGACACCTCGGTGGGGATCCGCGCGGGGCTCGCGCTCGCCGCCGCGCTGCCGGAACTGCCGTACGCGTGCGGGCTGGGGACCGTGCGGCTGTTCGCTTCGGACATCACGCAGGATCCGTTGGTGCCCGACGACGGCGCGATCCGGGTCCGCGAAGCCGTCGCCGACGAGGGACTGCTGGAGCGGTATGCGGCTCCCGCTGAACGTCGCGAGTGGTGGCTGGACCGGCTCCGTCGCGTGCACGCACTCCTTGAGGCATAGATTGCTGGGAAAAGTCTGGGAATTCACCGGAACTTAACCGGAGCGTCCTCTCGGATTCCGATAGCGCTGTAAGGGTTGGGAAATCACTCAATCCCCGGAGGTATTTCCCATGTCTGAATCAACCAAGCGCAAGTTCGACTTGCTCCCCATGCTCGGCCATACGAAGGGCAAGCGCAGCCCCGTGACGTGCGCCCTGAAGTGCGACAACGCCTGCTCGGGCGAGGTGTGCAACACGAGCTCCAACGCCTACTTCCGCGACATCGCTTCCGCAGCCGTGTCCCGCCGCGCCGCCCTGGGCTTCGGCGCCGTCGGTGCGCTCGCCGTCGTGCTGGGCGGCAGCCTTTCCGGAAACGTTCCCGGCGGCGCTGGCCTGTCAGCGGCGGCGAAGACGGGCTTCGACAAGGCCAAGCTCAAGTTCGCGCCGATCAAGCCGGTCGACTACACCGTGGACGCGTTCACCGTCCCGGATGGATTCGCGTGGCAGCCGATCATCCGTTGGGGCGATCCGCTCTTCGCAGACTCGCCGGCCTTCGAGCTGAACGGCCAGACCGCGGCAGCGCAGGCCCGACAGTTCGGCTACAACAACGACTACACGGACATCCTGCCCATCCCGGATTCCAAGGACCGCCGTGCCGTGCTCTTCACCAACCACGAGTACACCAACGAGAACATCATGTTCCCGGCAACTTTGGCGGCCGCGGAGGCGCGCGCGATCGGGCGTGCCGCACACGGGCTCACGGTTGTGGAACTTGAGCGCAAGAACAAGAACAAACCATGGAATTACGTCAAGGGTGCGCCGCTCAACCGCCGTTTCCTGACCGACACCACCTACGAACTCACCGGACCCGCCGCTGGCACGGACTTGGTGAAGACCATCGACGATCCCTCAGGCCGGAAGATCAAAGGCACCCTCGGCAACTGCTCCGGAGGCACCACTCCCTGGGGCACCATCCTCTCCGGCGAGGAAAACTTCAACGGCTACTTCGTGGCTCCCGGCACCTCGGCGGGCGACAAGCGCTACGGCCTCTCCAACAAGGCAACGGCCCGTAAGTGGGAGCTGGATGAGCCGCGTTTCAACACCAACAACGCCGGCTACGCCAACGAGTCCAACCGCTTTGGCTGGATCGTTGAAGTCGACCCGTTCGACCCCTCCTCCACACCCAAGAAGCACTCCGCCATGGGCCGCTTCAAGCACGAGGGCGCCAACGTGATAGTTGCCGACTCGGGCCACGTGGTGGCGTACATGGGCGACGACGAGCGCTTCGACTACCTCTACAAGTTCGTCTCCAAGGGCAAGTACATGCCCGGCAACTCGGCCGCGGCACGCCGGAGCAACATGAACCTGCTCTCCGAGGGCGACCTCTACGTTGCCAAGTTCACCGGCGACTCTCCGGCGTCGGAGATCACCGGCAACGGCGCGCTTCCCTCCGACGGCGCCTTCGACGGTTCCGGCGAGTGGCTTCCCTTGGTGGTCGGCGGCGTCTCCGCAGTTCCGGGCATGTCCGTTCCTGAGGTACTCGTCTACACCCGCCTCGCCGCGGACAAGGTCGGCCCCACCAAGATGGACCGCTGCGAAGACGTCGAACCGAACCTGGCCACCGGCAAGGTCTACGTGGTCTGCACCAACAACTCGGACCGCGGCAAGCCTGGAAAGGAAGGCGCCACCGAGGTCAACCCGCGCACCCTCAACCGGGACGGCCACATCGTGGAAATCACCGAAACCGGTGACCAGACGTCTACGCGCTTCAATTGGACGCTCCTGATGGTTTGTGGAGACCCCGCCAAGAACTCCTCGACCTACTTCTCCGGCTTCCCGGCCGACAAGGTCTCGCCCATTTCCTGCCCGGACAACGTCGCTTTCGATTCGGCAGGCTACATGTGGATCGCCACTGACGGCGCGCCGTCGTCGATCGGGTACGCGGATGGCCTCTTCAAGGTCACGCTGGATGGCAGCGAACGCGGCAAGGTTGAGCAGTTCCTCGCCGTGCCGCGCGACGCCGAGACGTGCGGACCGATCGTGCACGACGACGAGCGGACCGTCTTCGTCGCCGTGCAGCACCCGGGTGAGGAAGGGACGTTCGACGCCCCCCACTCCTTCTTCCCGGATTACGTGGGCGCCGGAGCCGCCCCGGCCGCCGGCCAGGTCCGCGCCCCGCGTCCGTCGATCGTGCAGGTGTTCCGCAAGGACAGCTAGGGGTTTCCGTTCCCCCCTTTCCCGACGCCTTCCCGACCAACGCACCGGCTGACGCTCGCTCACCTATGTGGGTCTTTCGGCTGACGCTCGCTCACGTATGTGGGTCTTTCGCCTGACGCCCGCTCACGTATGTGGGTCTTTCGGCCGACGCTCGCTCACTCTCTTCAAGGGAGTGAGCGAGCGTTTGGGGTTTTGGCCCCATAGGTGAGCGAGCGTCGGGAGGGAGGCGCCGCTAATAGACTGGTGCGGTGACTTCGCAAGGCTCCCTGAGCTCCCTCGCCGCTGCCCGTATCGCCGTCAATGCGTTGCTCGACGGCGGTGTGCGGCACGTGGTTATCTCTCCCGGTTCGCGCTCGGCACCCATGGCTTACGCACTCGCCGAGGCCGAAGCGGCCGGGAATGTCCGCCTCCTGGTGAGGATCGACGAACGTTCGGCCGGTTTCACGGCACTGGGTTTGGCCCTGTCGACGGGAGCCCCGGCGGCCGTCCTGACCACCTCGGGCACCGCCGTCGGGAATCTTTTGCCTGCGGTCATGGAAGCCAACCACGCCGCCGTGCCCCTCGTAGTCCTTTCGGCCGACCGCCCGGCCGAGCTCCACGGCACCGGCGCCAACCAGACCACCATCCAACTCGACCTCTTCGGCGACCACGTTCGCTTCGCCGTCGACATCGCCGCGGGCAGCAACCCGAAGCGGGCCGTCGAGACCGCCATCTACGCGGCCACCGGCGCCCTCGCGGACACGCCGCCCGGCCCAGTGCAGCTCAACCTGGCTTTCCGCGAGCCGTTGGTTCCCGAACCGGGCGAGGCGCTGCCCGCCACCAAGGGCCACGGAGTTTTCCACTACGATTCCGGTCCCCAACCATTGAGCATGCCCCCCGCTCCCGCTGAACTGACCGAGCGGCGGACGGTGGTTTTGGCAGGGCACGACGCCGGTCCGGTCGCCGAGGCGTTCGCCCGTGCCCACGGCCTTCCCTTGCTCGCCGAGCCCTCCTCCAACGCGCGCTTCGGTCCCAACGCGGTCGGCCCGTATCGCCTCATGCTGGACAACTTCGGGCCCGGGTCTGCTCTGCCGATCGAGCGGGTGGTGGTCTTCGGGCGGCCTACGCTGTCCCGGCCCGTCGCCGCACTCCTGGCCCGCAACGACCTCCCCGCCGCCATGTACGAGCCCGTTCCGGTGGCCTGGTATGAACACGGCCGGCGTCGCGAGGAACGCTTCGATTCCCTGGCTGAACTGGCCGGGTTCGCCGGCCGCGGCTCTGATGATTGGCTCGACGCCTGGCTCCTGGCCGGGGCTGCGGCCCAACACACGCTCGACGGCGTCCTCGAGGCCGAGCTGGCGGCCAGTGGACCCGCCGTGGGAGCCGTCGTCTGGAAACACGCGCGCGGGCAGCTGGTCCTGGGCTCCTCCAATGGCATCCGCGACGTCGACCTCGCGGGACAGCCCAGCCCCGAGCCCCTCGCCACGGTGTTCGCGAACCGCGGCCTCGCCGGCATTGACGGAACTATCTCCACGGCTACGGGAATCGCCCTCGGCGCTGGCCGCGAAACCACCCTCCTCCTGGGAGATGTCACCTTCCTGCACGACGCCGGAGGCCTCCTCCTCGGAGCCGGCGAACCCGGGCCGGACCTGCGCATCGTGGTCCTCAACGACGCCGGCGGGGGCATCTTCGGTCTCCTTGAGCACGGCAAGGTGGAGGACGACGGCGGTTACGGCACCGCCGTCGAGCGCCTCTTCGGCACCCCGCACAGCGTGGACATTTCAGCGCTCGCCTCGGCGTACGGCGTCGGGCACACTTTGGTGCGTACGACGGCGGAGCTCGCCGCAGTGCTTGCCTCGCCTTTGAAGGGGCGCAGCATCGTGGAAGTACGCACGGACCGGTCTGGGTTGCGTCCCTTGCACGCGCGCATCAAGGCCGCGGTCGCCGCGGCAGTGTCCCAGGTGCTGCTCGGGGCGTAGGCGCTGCCTGGCGACGCGCAATCTGGCTGACGACACGGAAATGCCCTGACGCGGCTGGATTTCCAGCCGCGTCAGGGCATTTGCGCGTCGCAGGTGCAGCAGGAACTACAGCACTCGGCTGAGGAATTCCTTGGTGCGGGCGTGCTGGGGGTTGGCGATGATTTCGCGGGGGTCACCGGATTCCACCACCACACCTCCGTCCATGAAGGTCAGGCGGTCGCCGACTTCGCGGGCAAAGCCGATCTCGTGGGTCACCACGATCATGGTCATGCCGGACTTGGCCAGGTCCTTCATCACGTTGAGCACGTCGCCCACGAGCTCGGGGTCAAGGGCGGACGTCGGCTCGTCGAAGAGCATCAGTTCCGGTTCCATGGCCAGGGCCCTGGCGATCGCGACGCGTTGCTGCTGGCCGCCGGAGAGCTGTGCCGGGTAGTGGTTGGCTCGATCAGCCAGGCCCACCCGGTCCAACAATTCGAGGGCGGCCTTCTTGGCATCACTCTTGGATTTGCCCTTGACCTGCACGGGCGCTTCCATGACGTTGTACAACGCGGTCTTGTGGGGGAACAGGTTGAATCGCTGGAAGACCATGCCGATTTCCCGGCGTTGCGCGGCGATTTCCTTGACCTTCAGGTCGTGGAGGCGGCCGTTGACTTCGCGGTAGCCGATCAGCTGGTCGCCAACGGAAATGCGGCCGGCGCTGATGGTTTCGAGGAGGTTCACGCAGCGGAGCATCGTGGACTTGCCCGAACCGGACGGGCCGATGACAACGGACACTTCGCCCTGGTTGACCGTCAGGTCGATGCCGCGGAGCACATGGTGTTGGCCGTAGTACTTGTGGAGGCCTTCGATCCGCACCAGCGGTTTCTGGGTGGTGATCGTCATTTTGCGTCCTCCTCGGGGAAGTCCATCTTTAAGGACGGCTCAGCTTCGGCGCTCGGTGCCACTGCGGCAGCGGCCTTGGCGGCTGCCGGGTTGATGACGGCCGGGGCCAGGTTGGTGTCCACGCCCTTGCCGTAGTAGGCCTCGATGTAGTGCTGGCCGACCATGAGGAGGCTGGTGATGACCAAGTACCAGATGGCTGCCACGATCAGCAGCGGCACCGGAAGGTAGATCCGGTTGGCCAGGGCGTTGGTCGCGAAGGTCAGGTCCAGGGTGAACGGGACGGCCAGGACCAGGGAGGTGGTCTTGAGCATGCCGATGGTTTCGTTGCCGGTGGGCGGGACGATGATGCGCATTGCCTGGGGCAGGATGATCCGCCACATGATCTTGCCGTTGCCCATGCCCAGGGCTTCGGCGGCTTCGGTCTGTCCCTTGTCCACTGACTTCAGGCCGGCCCGGAAGATCTCCGCCAGATAGGCGGATTCGTTCAGGCCTAGCCCCAGGATCGCCGCAACAAGAGCCGTAATGACGGTGCTCGTGTCCACGCTGAACAGTTCGGGGCCAAACGGCACCCCTGCGCTGATCTTGGGGTAGAGGACGGCGATCAGGCCCCAGAAGACCAACTGGGTGTAGACCGGGGTGCCGCGGAAGAACCAGACCCAGACCCAGCTCGTGTAGCGCAGGACGGGGTTGTCGGACTGGCGCATCACGGCCAGCAGGATGGCCAGGACAATGGCAATGACCATCGAAGCTACGGTCAGGAGAAGCGTCCAGCCAACACCCTGGACGACCTTCACGTCCAGGATGTAGGTGCCCACAACGTCCCAACGGAAGTTGTGGTTCGTGATCACGCTCTGCACCATAAGTGCTAGTACGCCAACGATGACGATGGCGCTGATCCAGCGGCCAGGGTGCCTGACGGGCACCGCGTCGTTCAGCACGGGCGCGGCGTGGCCTGGTTGATGATGATCCATCTGTGCACCTGATTTGTTATCGGTGGCGGGAATACTCAAGACTTGACCGCCGGGTTGACCTCGGACTTGGTGATGGCGCCTTCGGCGTTGCCCCAGCCAGTGAGGATCTTCTTGTAGGAACCGTCAGACATGAGCTTGGTCAGGGTCTTCTGGATGACATCGGCGAGGGCGGTGTCCGACTTGGCAACAGCGATGCCCTGGGGAGCGGCGTCGTACACATCGCCGAGCTTCTCAAGCTGTCCGTTGGTCTGCGTCAGGGCGTAACCGATGATGGGGGAGTCGGCTGCCATCGCGTCGATGCTGCCGTTGACGAGCCGGGTGGTGACGTCGGTCTGGTTCTTGAGCGTCACGATGTTGATGGGCTGCTTGCCGTCAGCCGCGCACTTCTTGTTGCGGCCGGAGAGGTCCGGGTCTTCCTGGACCGTGCCGGTCTGCACGCCGATGGACTTGCCGCAGACGTCATCCAGGGAGAACTTCTTCGGGTTGCCCTTCTGCACGGCCCACGCGGTGCCGGCGTTGAAGTAGCTGACCATATTAACGGCGCCGAGACGCTCAGGGTTGATGGTGAAGGACGAGATGCCCAGATCGTACTTGGGGCCGAGGGCGGGGAGGATGCCCGTGAATTCGGCGGTCTGCACCTGGACCTTCAAACCAAGGGTGGCGCCGATTGCCTTGGCGATGTCGACGTCGTAACCAACCGGGGTCTGGCCGTCGGTTCCGAGGAATTCCGCAGGAGCGTAGGTCGTGTCCGAGCCGACGGTCAGCGTGCCCTTGGACTTGATGGCCGCGGGGACCAGCGCAGCGAGGGTGTCGTCCTTGGTGATGGTGCTGGGGTCAAAGCTTGCATTGGCACTGCCGGAAGGCGAGGCGGCGCTCGACGGGCCGGCCTCTGAGGCGTTGGTGCAGGCAGTCAGTGCCAAGGCGCCGATTGCGATGATGGTTGCAGCCTTGAGCGTCGAACTGACCGGGAGCGAACGGAATTTCTGCATTTTCTTACCTTTTTTTGCAGTGGATGCGAAACTAATCGGTTCATAGTGTAGCGCCGAACATGAGATGTGCGTCACAGAAAACTAAGTTTTACTATTGGATAACCTACCAAGTAAAAAATCAAGACCCCCAACGTGGCTATTGTCTCGCACCCCAGACAGTTGGGAGGGTAGGTTTCGAACGGAATCCTCGGGTTTGGGGCTTAGTTGCTGATCCCCAGCGACTCGAGCATCGGCCGGAATTTTGCCCAGGTCTCGGCCAGCTCGGCGTCGGGAACGGAGCCTTCCACGATCCCGCAGCCCGCATAGAGGCGCACGGTGGTAGGACTCTCGATGATCGCGCCGCGCAGTGCGATGCCCCACTCGCCGTTCCCCGCGGCGTCGAGCCATCCGACCGGCCCCGCGTACGGCCCGCGATCCATGTGCTCAAGCTCCCGGATCAGTTCCCCGGCAACCAGAGTAGGTGTGCCACACACGGCAGCCGTGGGGTGGAGGGCGTTGATCAGCGCAAGGCACGTAGGGACATGTCCCTCGATATCGGCGAGCTCGGCCTTCACGTCCGATGCCAAGTGCCACACATTGGGCAGTTCCAGGATGAACGGTTCGCTGTGGGCGTTCATTGCCTCGGAGAAGGGCGCGAGCTGGGTGGTCAGCGATTGGATGGCGATCTCGTGCTCGTGCCGTTGTTTCTCCGAACCGGCCAGCACGCGTTCGGCGTATTCCATAGGGGAGCCGTCCACGCCCTCGGCGTCGCGCCGGTCCAGCGTTCCGGCCAGGACCCGCGCCTGCGCTGTGCGGCCCTCCACCTGGATGAGCATTTCCGGCGTCGCGCCCACCAAGCCGTCGACGCCGTAGGTCCAGCATTCGCGGTAGCGGCTGGCCAGCTGCTGGAGCACTTTGGCGGCGTTGACGCCGTCGGGCAGTGTCGCCACGACGTCGCGCGCGAGAACGAGCTTCTCCAGCTTTCCGGTGCGGATTTCCGCCACGCCCTCGGCCACGGCCTGCTTCCAGGCGGCCTCGCTTAGTGAACCGCTCTCCAGCGTCACCTTCCCGTCCCCCAACTGGCTCGCACTTGTTGTCGTTTTGGGCCCTCTAAACGACAACAACTGCGAGCTAGTTGGGTGCCCGACGCCGGAGCCTCCTGCCGCCGTAAGCTCACCGGCCGCTGACTCGCGTTTCCCTGACTCGCCGCTGAGCCAATCCGCGAGGGTGGCGAGTGCTCCCGCCTCGGTGAGTTCGACGTCGTCGAGCGTCAGCTGCGTGAGCCAGGACTGCCCATCCCGGATCCCGACAACGATTTCAGGAAGGATCAAGCGGGACTCAAAGTCGGACGTCTTGGAGAAGGCAAAGGAGCCAAAGGCCACTGGGCCGGTGCCGGGGAGCTCAAGGGGATCCGTGACGTCGGCCTCGATGACGAGGTGGCGCCACCAGATGTCGGCCTCGAGGAAGCGATCGGGCCCGGAAGCGGTGAAGCGCGCGAGTTCGCCAAAGCCCACCAGCCCGTTCTCTCGGCGGGACCAGCACAGGACATCGTCCCGGACCAGAAATGACGGCAGTCCCCCGGAGGATGAATCAACATCGAGGGGGACTGTCAAGGTGCGGAGCGTACTCGTCATGATGGAACAACATTACTCCCGCGCGCAACGGTAGCCGCGCTGGCCGGAACGGAACCTGGAACGGGAACCCGGCGCGCGAACCGGGCCGGGACCGGAGTGCCCCGAAAGTTCTTCCCATATTTGTCTGAGACAATTGCAGGGTGAACCGAGCATCCTTGGAAAAGCGTCCGGACGAAGTTGCGACGATGTTTGACGATGTCGCCCCCAAATACGATGTCGTCAACGATGTCCTGTCCATGGGGCAGACCCGGCGTTGGCGCCGCGTCGTCGTGGATGCGATGGATGTTCGGGTAGGCCAAAAGGTCCTGGATCTGGCTGCCGGTACCGGTACGTCCAGCGAACCGTACGCGGACGCCGGAGTGGACGTCGTGGCCTGCGACTTCTCGTTGGGAATGCTGAAGGTGGGCAAGCGCCGCCGTCCGGACATCAACTTCGTTGCCGGGGACGCCACCAAGCTGCCCTTCGCGGACAACTCCTTCGACGCGTGCACCATTTCCTTCGGCCTGCGCAACGTCAACGAACCACACAAGGCCCTCGCGGAGATGTTCCGTGTCACCAAGCCGGGCGGCCGCCTGGTTATCGCCGAATTCTCCGCCCCGGTCGTGCCCCTTTGGCGGACCATGTACACCGAATACCTCATGCGCGCACTGCCTGCCATCGCCACCAAGGTCTCCTCCAACCCGGACGCCTACGTGTACCTCGCCGAGTCCATCCGCGCCTGGCCGGACCAGGACCACCTGGCCGCGTGGCTGCAGGAAGCCGGCTGGACCGACGTCAACTACCGCAACCTGAGCGGCGGCATCGTAGCGGTGCACCGCGCCCAGAAGCCCGGAGCCGAACACCGGGAAAGCGTTCCCGTGGCCAAGCTGCGCCGCCAGATCAAGCCGCGCCGCCAAGCCGGCGATCAGTCCCGCTAACCGGCCTATTAACAAGGACGCTGTGAACGTACTGATAGTCGGCGCAGGGCCAGCCGGGTCCACCGCCGCGTACTACCTTGCCCGGGCGGGCATTTCCGTGACCGTGCTGGAAAAGACCAGCTTCCCGCGTGAGAAAGTCTGCGGCGACGGCCTCACTCCGCGCGCCGTACGCGAAATCCAGAAGCTCGGCCTCCCGCATGCCGAGGACGAGGGGTGGCGCCGCAACAAGGGGCTCAGGCTCATCGCCGGCGGCCGCACCATTGAATTGCCGTGGCCCGAGGTCGCCGACTTTCCCACCTACGGACTCATCCGCACGCGCCTCGGATTCGACGAGGAACTGGCCCGGCACGCCCAGTCGGCCGGCGCCGTCGTCCTTGAACGCCACAGCGTCACCGAAGCACTGCGCGACGACGCCGGGCGGGTGATCGGCGCGCGCGCCGCGCTGCTCGACGAGTCCGGACGCAAGACGGGCGAAACGCGCGACTTCCATGCCGACGTCGTGCTCGCCGCCGACGGCAACTCGACGCGGACCGCCGTTTCGCTTGGCATGCACAAACGCGACGACCGTCCGCTCGGCGTCGCCGTCCGCACCTACTTCACCTCGCCCCGACACGACGACGACTGGATGGAAGGCTGGCTGGAGCTCCATTCGCCGGCTTCCCACGCCTCGCAAGCTCGGCGCGGTACCCGCGCCGGCTCTCTTGGCAAGTCCGGAAAGCCGCTGCCCGGTTACGGTTGGGTTTTCGGCGTCGGTGACGGCACGTCCAACGTCGGCCTTGGCATCCTGAACTCCTCCAAAGAATTCGGCAAGCTCGACTACAAGCAGGTCCTGCGCGAATGGACCGCCGGCATGCCGTCCGAGTGGGGTTTCACGCCCGAAAACCAAGTGGGGGAGATCCGCGGCGCCGCGCTGCCGATGGGCTTCAACCGCACGCCGCACTACTCGCCGGGGCTCATGCTCCTGGGCGACGCCGGCGGCATGGTTTCACCATTCAACGGCGAGGGCATTTCCTACGCCATGGAGTCGGCCCGCTTTGCGGCCGAGTTTCTTGTTGATGCGTCCGTCCGCTCGCGTTCGGCCGGATGGACGGTCGACGACGCCGATGCGCACCTTTCGCGGTACGCGGACTACGTGCGGGACCAATGGGGTTCACACTTCACCCTGGGCCGTGTCTTTGCCGCCCTCATTGGCAAGCCCGCCGTCATGAAACTCGCACTACGGACCGGCATGCCCATTCCGGTGCTGATGCGCTTTGTGGTCAGGATGCTCGCCAACCTCACGGATCCGTCCGCCAAGGGCTTCGAGGACCGCGCCATCCGCGTCCTCGAGATGCTGGTCCCGGCCACCTCCAACACCACGTCCACCGCCGCTTCCACCCGTACCGGCACCGAATCAACGCTTTCCTCCGCGAAAAGTTAGGGTTAACCCGTGACTCACTCTGCCGAACACAGCTGGACGCACGCCGGGCACGGCTTGCCGGACGCTGTCGAACCCGCTCCCACCACCACCGCGATCGCCACTGGCCTGCAGCTTCCTGCCGGTTTTGCGGCTATCGCCAAGGACGTGGAGCTGGGTCCTGCCATCACCACCAACCTTGCCCGCGTGGAAAAGAAGCTCCGCGAAGCAATCGCCAACTCGGATCCCCTGGCTGACGCAACGTCGCGTCACCTGGTGGAAGCCGGCGGCAAGCGCATCCGCCCGCTTTTGACTCTCCTGTGTGCCCACCTCGGTGACGCCTCCCGTCCGGAAGTGGTCCAGGCCGCCGTCGTGGTTGAACTGACCCACCTCGCCACCCTCTATCACGATGACGTGATGGACTCCGCGCCCTACCGCCGCGGTGCCCCCACGGCGCACGAAGTCTGGGGCAACTCGGTAGCCATCCTCACGGGTGACCTGATCTTTGCCCGCGCCTCGATCCTGGTGTCAGAGCTCGGTTCGCGTGCCCTGGGAATCCAGGCCCGCACCTTCGAACGCTTGTGCCTCGGGCAACTGCACGAAACCGTGGGCCCGCGCGAAGGCGAGGACGCGGTGGAGCACTACCTCTCCGTCATCGCCGACAAGACCGGTTCCCTGGTTGCCGCCTCGGGCCAGCTGGGTGCCATCTTTGCCGGCGCCGACGAAGCCTTCGAAGACGTGCTCGTGGAGTACGGCGAGAAGGTCGGCGTGGCCTTCCAACTGGCCGATGACGTCATCGACGTGACCGGCGTCAAGGTCAAGTCCGGCAAGTCTCCGGGCACAGACCTCCGGGAAGGCGTTCCCACGCTGCCCGTCCTCCTGCTCCGCAAGGCCGCCGACAACGGTGACCACTCCGCCGTCGAACTCTTGAAGCTGGTTGACGGCGACCTGTCCTCCGATGAAGCCCTGGCCCTGGCCGTCGCGGGGCTCCGCGAGCATCCTGTCACCGCGGAATCCTGGGTGATCGCGCGCCAATGGTCCGCTGAAGCCATCGAAGCCTTGAAGCCGTTGCCCGAAGGCGTGGTCAAGGAGTCGCTGACCAACTTCGCACACGCTGTGGTGGAGCGCGCCAGCTGAGTCTTGGCGGCGTGGGCAGCCCTGCAGAGGGTGCCGTCGTTCTCGCCCCTTTTCCTTCGTCGCAGACCCAACTGACTCGCAGTTGTTGTCGTTTTGAGCCGTTATAACGACAACACCTGCGAGCTAGTTGGGTGGGGCGCGCGGGGGCTGGGCTTAAATGCAATGGCCCCGGTTCCTTGCAACGCTACGAGTCACGCGCTGCAACGAACCGGGACCATAATCTCCGTTCGCATCAGATCCACCGGAGGCATTTAGTGAATCCGGTTACAGCATATGACAACTTTGTCACGGGTGCAACTTTCCCGGTCAAAGGGTTTTCGGAGTTTTCGGGGAATTCTGCGCGCCGTCCTGACCTTCTTTGAATTCAAAATGGCCCCGACACGCCTGAGAAGGGGTGTGTCCGGCAGTTTATGGACCCAAAGAAGGTCAGGAAGGGCCAGCAAAGTTGTCCACATAGGGGAACCCGGAGCTACTGTCGCCTGAGCGATGCTGCTGGAGTGGCCACATGGATATAGTGCAATTCCTCCAGAGGCGGGGCGGTGCGGCCCGGACTGCGCAACTGGTTAGAGCGGGCTTTCCCAAGTCGGCGTTGGCCCAAGGGCTCCGCAACGGAACGCTCAACCTGTTGCGCCGTGGGATCTACACGATTGAGGGCGCCGATCCAGGCATCGTTGCTGCGCTAGCGGCGAATGGCGTCTTGACCTGCGTTTCGGCTGTTCGTTTCTACAATTTGTGGCAGCTGCAGGAGCCAGGAGGCGTCCAAGGACTGGGGAGTTCCCGGAAACACGAGGCCATCCATCTCAGCTGCGGTAGCGGCCTAGTCCGGGACGGTGTGGTGGACCACGCCCGATGTAGCCACCCGGGGCATCCGTACCTTCCTGTGGCCGGCCTAGCTGATGTGCTTATCCACGCCCTGAGATGCCGACCCGAACTGGAATCCTTGGTAATTGTCCAGTCCGCAATTAGCCGCGGGTTGATCACCGCAGACTTCCTTAAGACGAAACTGCAAGGCAACCGCAACGGAGCAGCGAGGGCTGCGCTGGATCTTGTGCTGCCCAGAGCTGATTCCTTGCTGGAAGTGCTCGCACACACGCACTTTGTCCGGGCGGGTCTCCGGGTCCGGATGCATGTGGAACTGGCGGGGGTGGGGGAGGTGGACTGCCTGATCAACGAGTGCCTTGTAGTGGAACTCGACGGCCATACGCATCTGGAGCCGCGGCAGGTCAAGAAGGACCGGTACCGGGACAACGCCAGTGTGAAGGGTGGGCTCTTGTCGTTGCACTACTTCTACCAGGACGTGGTCCACCGTCCTGAAGAGATGGTCAACGAGGTCTTGACCGTGTTGCGGCACCGGGAAGTCGGCCGCTTCGCCCCCGCAAGATACGCGCCCGGGTGGGTGCCGCCGTCGTAATCCAGCAGCAGACTCCACCAAAGCGCGGACCGTCCTGACCTTCTTTGGCACGAAAAAAGCCGCGACACACCCTGATCCAGGTGTGTCGCGGCTCCTCGAAATTCAAAGAGGGTCAGGAAGGCGCGCCCCCGTCGGCCCCCGGCGCCCTCGGCAGCCCCCGCGGCCCGCCGCAAACCTAGTCTTCGTCGCTGAAAGCCCAGTCGAACATGTCGAACACGAACTCGGAGAACGTGCCTTCTTCGGATTTCCATTGGCCGCGGGCGTTGTTGCGGCGCCACACGATGGGATCCGGGACGCCGAGGTCGCCTACGCGGAAGCCCCAAGTGAACTGCTCTTCCTCGTCCTCCAAGAACATGAGGAAACCTTCGTCGTCCACCTCGAGCTCTTCGGGGTCCCAGAAGTAGTGGTAGGCCTCCATGAGGTCCTCGCAACCACCGAGGGCGAGGTAGAACTCGCGCAGCACCATGGGAATGGTGAACGAGTGGGCGGACAGGGCCTCGTCCAGCTCAGCGGCGGACAGCCCGTCTTCTTCCTGCCATTCGTCCTCGAGATACTTCGGTACAAGCGCGCGGAACTTCTCGAGGAACATGTCAGTCATGCTCCCATCCTAGCTAATCGCGGCCACGTGAATCGGCGCCCGGGGACACCCCGGCGCGGTGCCATCCCCGGACCGCGAGGGGCACCCGCCAACCACGCCGCCAAGCCACCACCCGGAAGGCGAAAACCCAGCCGGCAACCAAGGCCGCCGTCAGTCCGTTGAAAGCTCCGATGTTCCAGAACAGCGCGGTCAGGGCTGCCCCCGTGAAGGCCGGCAGGGCGTAAAGATCCCGGGCATTGAAGAGGGTGGGAATTTCGTTGGCCGTAATGTCGCGGAGCAAGCCGCCACCCACAGCCGTGGTGACTCCCAACAAGATTGCAGCCACCGGATTCATCCCGGCGGCCAGTGCCTTGAGCGTCCCCGTGATGCAGAACAAGGCCAGCCCGCCGGCGTCGAACAGTGTCAAGAGGGACGTGAAGCGCTGGATGCTCGAAAACAGGAAGTACACCAGCCCCGCGGCCAACAAGGGTGGCAGCAGGTACACCGGGTTGGTGAACGCCGCGGGCGGGCCGGCATTGATGACGATGTCTCGGATGACGCCGCCGCCCAGGCCGACCAGCGAAGCCAAGAGGAGCGAGCCGATGATGTCGAACTGCTTCTTGGCCGCGAGCAAGGATCCGGACACGGCGAAAAAGAAGACGCCGGCCAGATCCAGCCATACCAGCGCAAGGTCAAAAGTGAACAAATGCAGCTCCATTCTTCGTTCACAGACGGGCGATCATGCTCGCCCAACGTTACGCTTGCACGCATGAACAGCCCCGTCTTGATCGCGTGCGCCCATGGAACCCGGAACGTCGAAGGGCAGGCCGCTATCCGCCAGGTCATGGCCGAGATTGAGGCCTTGCGCCCCGGCCTGACCGTCGTCGAGGCCTACGTAGACGTCCAGGAGCCCGAGTTGGGCGGCGTGGTGGCCGGGCTCCCGGAAGGCACGCCCGCCGTCGTCGTTCCCTTGCTGCTCAGCACCGGCTACCACGTCAAGGTGGACATCCCCAAGGCGATCAAGTCCCGTCCGGAGGTGTCCGCGGCGCCGCCGCTGGGGCCGGATCCGCGGCTCGCGGAGCTGCTCGCCGCACGGCTGCGCGACTCGGGCCTGGGCGACGACGACGGCGTCCTGCTCGCCGCCGCGGGCTCGTCGCTGCCGGACGGTTCCGTCGATTCGGAAGAGCAGGCGCGCCAGCTCGCCGAGCTGCTGCCCAACAAGGTGCGCGTCGCCTATGGCGCGAGTGCCGAGCCGAACGTGCCCGACGGCGTCGCGGCCCTGCGCGCCGAACTCACCGGCGCGGAATTTACCGGCGCGGAAGTCACCGACGACGGCGGCCGGGTGGTCGTGTCCTCGTATCTGCTGGCCACGGGCTACTTTCACGACCAGCTGTCCAAGGCCGGCGCCGACGTCGTGACGGCACCGCTGCTGCCCTCTCCGGTGCTCGCGGAGATCGCCTTGGAACGCTACGACGCGGCGGTTGCCGCTCGCTCCTGAGCGGGCATGTCGAATGCACAGCGCGGCCAGCTGAACAAGGCCCGACGGCGGTTCGTGACGAAATGTTTCCCTAGGTGACTTTCCGTTTCCCGGACCTTTGTTACGCCTCTCTGGCCAGCCCTACAGTCGATGCATGACTGATACAGCTCTAGCCGGAGCGTCTGCGGACGAGGCTGCACCCAAGCGCCCGGCCCGCACCGCCCGTCCTGCCGCTAAACCCCATGGCCAGTGGAAGGTTGACGGCACTGCGCCGCTCAACGCCAACGAAACCTGGAAGCAGGAAGACAACGGGCTCAACGTCCGCGAGCGTATCGAATCTGTCTACTCCAAGCACGGCTTCGACTCGATCGACGGCACGGACCTCCACGGCCGTTTCCGCTGGTGGGGCCTCTACACCCAGCGCAAGCCCGGGATCGACGGCGGCAAGACCGCCACGCTTGAGCCGCACGAGCTCGAGGACAAGTACTTCATGCTCCGCGTGAGGATCGACGGCGGCGCACTCACCACCGAGCAACTGCGCGTCATCGGCCAGATCTCCGTGGACTTCGCCCGCGGCAGCGCCGACCTGACCGACCGCCAGAACATCCAGCTGCACTGGATCCGGGTGGAGGACGTGCCCGAAATCTGGCGCCGCCTCGAATCCGTCGGCCTGTCCACCACCGAGGCCTGCGGCGACGTGCCGCGTGTCATCCTGGGCTCACCGGTTGCCGGCATCGCCAAGGACGAGATCATCGATCCCACGCCGCTGATCCACGAACTCGCGGAGCGCTTCATCGGCGACCCCGAGCTCGCCAACCTGCCGCGCAAATACAAGACCGCCATCACCGGCCACCCCTCGCAGGACGTGGTCCACGAGATCAACGACTTCGGCCTGGTCGGCATGGTCCACCCCGAACTCGGCGTCGGCTATGACCTCTGGGTAGGCGGCGCGCTGTCCACCAACCCGATGCTCGCCAAGCGCCTCGGCGCGTTCGTGAAGCCTGAGGAAGCCGCCGAAGTGTGGCTCGGCGTCACCAGTATCTTCCGCGACTACGGTTACCGCCGGATGCGCACCAAGGCACGCCTGAAGTTCCTCATGGCCGACTGGGGTCCCGAAAAGTTCCGCCAGATCCTGGAAGACGAATACCTCGGCTTCAAGCTTTCCGACGGCCCCGCAGCGCCCAAGCCCTCGACGCCCGGCGACCACGTCGGCATCCACGAGCAGAAGGACGGCAAGTTCTTCATCGGAGCCACACCCTTGGCCGGTCGTCTCTCCGGCAGCCAGCTCGTGAAGCTCGCGGACACCCTCGAAGCCCGCGGCTCCTTCCGCCTGCGCACCACGCCGCACCAGAAGATCGTTGTGCTGGACGTCGCCAAGGAGCAGGTGGAACCGCTCGTCGCCGAACTGGACACCCTCGGCCTCTCCGCCCGCCCGTCCGTGTTCCGCCGCGGCACCATCGCCTGCACCGGCATCGAGTTCTGCAAGCTCGCCATCGTGGAAACCAAGGTCACTGCAGCCACCGCCGTCGCCGAGCTGGAACGCCGCCTGGCCGACCTCGCGGACAGCGGCCAGTTGCCGCAGGCCCTGTCCCTGCACATCAACGGCTGCCCCAACTCCTGCGCCCGCATCCAGACCGCGGACATCGGGCTCAAGGGCATGATGCTGCCAACGCCCGACGGCGACCCCACCCCGGGCTTCCAGGTTCACCTGGGCGGCGGGCTGGCTTCGTCCAACCGCGAAGAAGCAGGCCTCGGACGCACCGTGCGCGGTCTCAAGGTTTACGTCGAGGACCTGCCCGATTACGTAGAGCGGGTAGTCCGGAAGTTCGTGGCCGACCGCGCCGAAGGCCAGACCTTCGCCGAATGGGCACACTCCGCAGATGAAGGAGATCTCCAGTGACCAATCCCCAGCCACTCCCCAACCTCGCAAGCTCGGCCGGGGACCCCGGTGGCCGTGGGCCCTGCCAGCGCTCCCACGACGAACTCAAGGCCCTCGCCGAATCCGGTGCCGCCGAGCTCGGCTGGAACGCGCCCGCCCGCGACGTCATCGCCTGGGTTGCCCGCAACTTCGAACTGCCCGCCGTCGCCGTGGCCTGCTCCATGGCCGACGCCGTGCTGCCGGCCCTGGTCGCGGACCAGTTTCCCGGCGTCGACGTCCTCTTCCTGGAGACCGGCTACCACTTCCCGGAAACCCACGCCACGCGGGACGAAGTCGCCGCGAACCTCCGCGTGAACATCGTGGACGTGCTGCCCGAGAACACCGTGGAGCAGCAGGACCGCCTCCTCGGCAAGGACCTGTTTGCCCGTGACGCCGCCCAGTGCTGCGCGCTCCGCAAGGTCCAGCCGCTGCGCCGGACCCTCGCCGGCTACGAAGTCTGGTTCACCGGAGTCCGCCGCGACGAGGCCCCCACCCGGACCAACACCCCGCTGATCAGCTGGGACGAGGCCAACGGATTGGTCAAGGTCAACCCGATGGCGGACTGGAGCTTTGACCAGTTGGTCCAGTACTCCGAAGACAACATCCTTCCCGTCAACCCCCTCCTGAGCCAGGGCTACCCGTCCATCGGATGCCAGCCTTGCACCCGCAAAGTGGCCCCGGGAGCGGACCCCCGCTCCGGCCGCTGGGCAGGAACCGACAAGACAGAATGCGGACTACACGTATGAGCATCTACACAACCAACGAGGACACGGAGCTGTCAGTGCTGGAAAAGGACCTTGTGGAGACGCCGACTGCCGCCCAGGCTCTGCGGGCGGCACGCCTCTCGTCTTTGGACACCCTCGAGTCCGAGGCCATCCATATCATCCGCGAGGTTGTTGCCGAGTTCGAGAAGCCTGCGCTGCTGTTCTCCGGCGGCAAGGATTCCGTGGTCATGCTGCACCTGGCCACCAAGGCGTTCTGGCCTGGCAAGGTTCCGTTCCCCGTGCTGCACGTGGACACCGGCCATAACTTCCCCGAGGTCATCGACTTCCGCGACCGCACGGTGGAGCGCCTGGGCCTGAAGCTCGTGGTGGGTTCCGTGCAGGAGTTCATCGACCGTGGCGAACTTGCCGAGCGTGCCGATGGTACCCGCAACCCGCTGCAGACCGTGCCGCTCCTGGACGCCATCCAGCGCAACAAGTTCGACGCCGTTTTCGGCGGCGGACGTCGCGACGAGGACAAGGCCCGTGCCAAGGAGCGCATCCTGAGCCTGCGCGACGAGTTCGGCCAGTGGGACCCCCGTAACCAGCGCCCCGAACTGTGGAACCTGTACAACGGCCGCCACACCGTGGGCCAGCACGTCCGGGCGTTTCCCATCAGCAACTGGACCGAGCTGGACGTGTGGCGCTACATCGAGCGCGAAGGCATTGAGCTGCCCGGCCTGTACTACGCCCACGAGCGCGAGGTCTACGAACGCGACGGCATGTGGCGCGCAGTCGGCGAGGTTTCCATGCCGCTTCCGCACGAGGAAGTCGTCACCAAGCTAGTCCGCTACCGCACTGTGGGCGACATGTCCTGCACCGGCGCGGTCGTTTCCGACGCCCGCACGGTTGCCGACGTCGTCGTTGAAGTTGCCGCATCCACACTCACCGAACGTGGCGCCACCCGCGCAGATGACCGCATCTCCGAGGCAGCCATGGAAGACCGCAAGAAGGACGGCTACTTCTAATGAGCACCGAAACCGCACTCCTGGAGACCGGCCTGCGCGAATCCACGCTGTTCCGCTTCGCCACCGCTGGATCCGTCGACGACGGCAAGTCCACCCTGGTGGGCCGCCTCCTTCACGATTCCAAGGCGATCCTCGCGGACCAGCTCGACGCCGTCGCCCGCACCTCGGCGGACCGTGGCTTCGGCGGAGCCGGCGCCACCGGCAGCCAGGCCATTGACCTTGCCCTCCTGACCGACGGCCTTCGCGCCGAACGGGAACAGGGCATCACCATCGATGTCGCCTACCGCTACTTCGCCACCGACCGCCGCAGCTTCATCCTCGCGGACTGCCCCGGCCACGTTCAGTACACCAAGAACACGGTGACGGGCGCATCCACTGCGGATGCCGTCGTCGTACTCATTGACGCCCGCAAGGGAGTCCTGGAGCAGACCCGCCGCCACTTGTCGGTGCTGCAGTTGCTGCGCGTGGCGCACGTAATCGTCGCCGTGAACAAGATCGACCTCGTGGACTTCAGCGAGTCGGTCTTCCGCGAGATCGAGACGGACGTGCAGAAGGTTGCCCGCGAGCTTGGCTTGGGCAGCGATGGGATTGCCGACATCGCGGTCATCCCGGTATCGGCGCTCGACGGCGACAACGTCGTGGACCGCTCGGACCGCACCCCCTGGTACAGCGGCCCGGCCCTGCTCGAAGTCCTGGAAACCCTTCCGGCCGCCGATGAGCTCGAAAGCCACCTGGAGAGCTTCCGCTTCCCGGTCCAGCTGGTCATCCGCCCGCAGGGCGCGCTGGCTCCCGACGCCGTCGCCGCAGGGCTCGACGTCGAGGCGTACCGCGACTACCGCGCCTACGCCGGCCAGATCACGGAGGGGACCGTGAAGCTTGGCGACAAGGTCACTGTCCTGAGCCCGGGCCACGAGCCCAGGATCACCACCGTGACCGGGATCGACTTCGCCGGCAGCGAGCTCGCCGAGGCCACTGCTCCGCAGTCCGTGGCGATCCGCCTGGCCGATGAAATCGACATCGCCCGCGGTGACACCATTGCCGCAGCAGGGACGGTGCGCGAGAGCTCGGCCGACCTGTACGCCGCGCTGTGCTGGCTTTCGCCGAAGCCGTTGCGCGAAGGTGCCAAGGTGCTCGTGAAGCACGGGACCCGCACCGTCCAGGCGTTGGTCCGCAATGTGACGGGCAAGCTGGACCTGGCCACGTTCAACGTCGAGGCTGCTTCCAGCCTTGAGCTGAACGACATCGGTAACGCCCAGCTTCGACTGGCCGCGCCGTTGCCCTTGGAGAACTACCTGCACCACCGCCGCACGGGCGCGTTCCTGGTGATCGATCCCGTGGACGGCAACACGCTCGCGGCCGGCTTGGTGAAGGACCACCCGGGCGACCATGAGGACGAACGTTACGTCATCTGACGTTCTCGATGACCGGAACCGCAGCTTGTTTCCCAAACCCGGCCTTCAAGGCTTGGGGTGGGAAACAAGCTGCGGTTTTTTGCATTGGGGCGAGCCGAATTGTGACGCCGCATGAACGTGCGTGACCCCGGGTTTCCGGGTCGTTGAACGGCAAATATGACAGTCCCTATGGTGAATCCATGACCTCATCGGATTGGTCCTTGCCCGCCCGTTCGGGGCGATGTCGCAGGGCCTGATACACGCTCTGCCCCTTCCGCAACGCATCCCAAGGATTTCCCCATGTCAAACACCCCAGAACCCACGCCCCCCGGCTCGAACCCGGGAACCACGCGCATCGTCGCCGGCGAAACCAGCAAGCCCAAGCGCCGCCGCACGCTCGAGATCGGCATCGCCGTCGGGCTCGTCCTGCTGATCGGTGCCGGCGCCGCCGTCGCATCGGTTGTCGCGAAGAACAACGAAACCCAGGCCGCGGCTGCAACGACGCCCGCCGCGGAACTCAAGCTGGGCTACTTCGGCAACGTCACCCACGCCCCCGCACTCGTCGGCGTGAGCAAGGGCATCATCGCCGGCAAGCTGGGCAGCACCAAGCTCACCACCCAGATCTTCAACGCAGGACCCGCCGCGGTTGAGGCCCTGAACGCCGGCGCGATCGACGCCGCTTACCTTGGCCCGAACCCGGCCATCAACTCCTTCGTCCAGAGCAAGGGCGCGTCCATCAGCATCATCGCGGGCGCAGCCTCCGGCGGCGCGCAGCTGGTAGTCAAGCCAGGCATCAACACCGCCGCGGACCTCAAGGGCAAGACCCTGGCCTCCCCGCAGCTCGGCGGCACCCAGGACGTGGCACTGCGCGCCTGGCTGGGCAAGCAGGGCCTGAAGACCAACCCGAACGGCGGCGGCGACGTCGCCATCAACCCGACGGACAACGCCCAGACCCTCAAGCTCTTCCAAGACGGAAAGCTCGACGGCGCGTGGTTGCCTGAGCCGTGGGCCTCGCGTCTGGTTCTCCAGGCCGGCGGCAAGGTCCTGGTGGATGAGAAGGACCTCTGGGATAAGGGCCAGTTCCCCACCACGATCCTGATCGTGAGCAAGAAGTTCGCTGCCGAACACCCGCAGACCGTGACCGCATTGCTCCAGGGCCACGAAGCCTCCGTCAACTGGCTCAACAGCGCTTCGGCGGCCGACAAGGCCACCGCGATCAACGCCGCGCTGAAGGCGACCGCGGGCAGCACGCTGCCGGCCGACGTCATCGACCGCTCCCTGAAGAACATCACCTTCACCGTGGACCCGCTCGCCGGAACCTACAAGAAGCTGCTTCAGGACGGCGTCGACGCCGGCATCACCAAGCCGGCCGACATCAACGGCATCTTCGACCTCCGCGCCCTCAACAGCGTGACCGGCCAGAAGACCTCGGCCGCAGGACTGGGCCAAGACTGAACCGACCGGCCCAACTGACTCGCATTAGTTGTCGTTTTGACGGCTCATAACGACAACAACTGCGAGCTAGTTGGGAAACAACAAGCAACAAACGAAGGACGGGACCATGCCAGTCGTACTGGAACACCTGGGTAAACGCTTCGGCGACGGCGCCCCGGTGCTGGACGACGTCAACGCCACCATCCAGCAAGGCGAGTTCGTCGCCCTGCTCGGTGCGTCCGGCTGCGGCAAATCCACCCTGCTGAACATCCTCGCGGGGCTGGACCAGCCGACGTCGGGCGCTTTGGAGGTGCCCAGCGACGGCGCCGCCTTCATGTTCCAGGATTCGGCGCTGTTCCCGTGGCTCACTGCGCGCGGCAACATCGAACTCGCGCTGAAGCTCGCGGACAAGTCCGGCAGCCAGAGCAAGGCGTCGCGTGCTGCCCGTGCGGGCGAGCTGTTGGACCTCGTCCATTTGGGTGGCGCGGGGGACAAACGCCCGCACGAACTCTCCGGCGGCATGCGGCAACGCGTCGCACTCGCCCGCGCCTTGGCCCAGGACCGGCAGTTGTTGCTCATGGACGAACCGTTCGCTGCCCTCGACGCCATCACACGCGACCTTCTGCACGACGAGCTTGAGCGGATCTGGAAGGAAACTGGCCGCACCATCGTGTTCGTGACGCACAACGTGCGCGAAGCCGTCAGGCTCGGCCAGCGGGTCCTGCTGCTGTCCTCCCGTCCGGGGCGGGTCGTGGCCGAGTGGAACGTCACCGAGGAACACCGGACCGACGCCGGCCGTGCCGGGGAACTGACTGGAACCATTACCCGCCGCCTGCGCGAGGAGATCCGCCGCCATGCCAATTGAACAAGAGACCCGGCTTGCCGAAGGAGACACCGCCGAGCAAGCTCCACAGTCCCGCCACATCACCTCGCCGTCCCTGAAGGGAAACCCGGACGAACTCCGTGACCTCGAGGCCGGCCTGGACAAGCTGCAGTCGGATGCCCACCGCAAGGCGCACATCGACTGGACCCGGATCATCCTCCCGATTGCGGCACTTCTGGTCCTCATCCTGGCGTGGCAGTTCTATGTCTCCCTCGGTTTCAAGCGCCGCGACCAGGTTCCCGGACCGCTCGACGTCCTGAGCCAGTTCGGTTCCCTCTGGGCCGAAGGCAAAGCCCAGGAAGCCGTCTGGACCTCCCTTCAGCGCGGCGTGATCGGCTTCCTCATCAGCGTCGCCGTCGCCACCCCGGTGGGCCTGCTCCTCGCACAGGTGCAGCCGCTGCGCCGCGCCTTCGGACCCCTCATTTCAGGGCTCCAGGTCCTCCCGTCGGTGGCGTGGGTTCCAGCGGCAATCATTTGGTTCGGGCTCTCGGACGGCACCGTGTACTTCGTCGTCCTGATGGGTGCCATCCCGTCCATCATCAACGGGCTGATTTCCGGCGTGGACCAGATCCCGCCGCAATACCGGAGCGTCGGCAAGGTCCTCGGAGCCTCGCGACTACAGATGGCCCTGCAGATCGTCCTGCCGGCGGCCCTCCCCGGGTACCTCGGCGGACTCAAGCAGGGCTGGGCGTTCTCCTGGCGATCACTCATGGCCGCCGAAATCATCGCGGTGGGCGGCACCATAGGCTTCGGACTCGGTTCGCTCCTGGACCAGGGCCGCACCTTGTCCGATATGGCCACGGTCATGTCCGCGATCCTGGCGATCCTCTTTGTGGGCATCCTGATCGAACTTGTCGTGTTCGCCCCGATTGAGCGCCGCCTCCTGCTGCGCCGCGGCCTGCTCGCGGGCAGCACGCGCTAACTGGCGGCGAGTATGCGGGGAACACGCGCTAAGGAATTCCCCGGCCCGCCCCGTGGTTGACGCGGGCATGAAACGAATCGGTTTTCTTTCCTTCGGCCATTGGGGTCCAGTCCAAGGCTCGCGCACTCCTTCGGCCGGCGACGCCTTGCTCCAAGGGATCGACCTAGCGGTTGCGGCGGAGGAACTCGGCATCAACGGCGCCTTCTTCCGGGTGCACCACTTTGCGCGCCAGCAGGCCTCGCCGTTCCCCTTGTTGGCGGCCATCGCGGCCCGGACCAGCCGGATCGAGATGGGCACGGGCGTGATCGACATGCGCTACGAAAACCCGCTGTACATGGCAGAAGAAGCCGCGGCCACGGACCTCATCAGCCAAGGTAGGCTCCAATTGGGCATCAGCCGTGGTTCACCCGAGCCGGCCCTGCACGGCGCCCGGTACTTCGGCTACGCGCCTGCCGAGGGTGAAGACGACTCCGCGATGGCCCGCCGCCACACCGCCGCATTCCGGCACGCCATCGCGGGCCATGGAGTGGCCGAAGCCGATCCCTCCTTCATGGGCGGCGGACGCGGGCTCCTGCCGATCCAGCCGACGTCGTCCGGGCTGCCGCGACGCATCTGGTGGGGCGCCGGCACCCGCAAAACCGCCGTGTGGGCCGCGGAACAAGGCATGAACCTCATGAGTTCCACGCTCCTCACCGAGGACACCGGGGTTCCCTTCGACCAGCTCCAGGCCGAACAGATCAGCATGTTCAGGGAGGCCTGGGCGGCAGCCGGACACGGTTTTGAGCCGCGCGTCTCAGTCAGCCGCAGCATCATTCCCGTGGTGGACGCCGAGGACGAACACTATTTCGGGCTCCGCGCCCAGGTGGAAAACCGGGACCAGGTGGGCATGCTCGACGGTGCCTTGTCGCGGTTCGGCAAAAGCTACGTCGGCGCGCCCGATGCCTTGGCCGAGGATCTGGCGCAGGACGCCGCGGTCCAGGCTGCTGACACGGTGCTGGTCACGGTACCCAACCAGCTCGGGGTGGAATACAACGCCAAGCTGCTGGGCAACATCGCCAAATACGTCGCTCCCGCGATCGGCTGGGAGGCACCCACCCCGCAGGCGTAATGTGACGCCGGGTTACCTAGCGTGAACTGGTGTTTCCGGACCTTTGAAGCATGTTACGGCCCGGCCCTACAGTTTTTTCATGGCAATACAGGACATCTACCCCACAGCCCTGCGGCTGCTTGGCCGCCCGGTGCTGGTGGTGGGCGGCGGACCCGTGGCTGCCCGACGCGCCAAGGGACTGCTCGACGCCGGCGCCCGGGTGACCGTGGTGGCCCCCGTTGCCTCTGACGCGCTCCGCGAACTCGCCGCCTCCGGCCTGCTCACCTGGGAGCCGCGCACTTACCTTTCCTCCGACGTCGACGGCGCCTGGTTCGTCCAGACGGCCACCGGCGTCGCCGCTGTGGACGCCCAGGTAGCCGCCGACGCCGAGGCGCAGCGCATCTGGTGCGTCAACGCCTCGGACCACGAATCCTCGGCAGCCTGGACGCCCGCCGTCGCCGTCGTCGACGACGTGAAGATCGCCATCAACGCCGGGGGAGACCCTCGCCGCGCCATGGCCCTGCGCGACGCAGTTGCCACCGCGCTGGAGACGGGAGACCTCCCGCTCCGCCGTCGTCGTGCGTCCACCGGAAGCGTCGCGCTCGTGGGTGGTGGTCCCGGTGACTCGGGACTTATCACGGTGCGCGGCCGTCGCCTGCTGGGCCAGGCCGACGTCGTCGTCGCGGACCGCCTCGGGCCGCGCGACTTGCTGCAGGAACTTGCTCCGGACGTCCGCGTGATCGAGGTCGGCAAGACCCCCGGCCACCACCCCGTGCCGCAACTGGAGATCAACCGGATCCTGGTGGAGGAAGCCCTGGCCGGCCACTGTGTGGTGCGGCTCAAGGGCGGCGACCCCTACGTCCTGGGCCGCGGCGGCGAGGAAGCCGAATTCTGCCGGCAGAACGGCGTCGAGGTTGAAGTTGTTCCCGGTGTGACCTCGGCGATCTCAGTGCCGGCCGCAGCGGGCATTCCCGTGACGCACCGTGGACTCGCAAAGGGTTTCAGCGTGGTGACCGGCCACGAGGAACTGTCCGAGGTCCCGGCCCGCCCCGACCACACCGTGATCCTGCTCATGGGTGTAGCCAAACTCCGCGAATCCGCCGCTGCCCTCGCGGACTCCGGAATGCCCTTGGACACGCCGGTAGGTATCGTAGAGAACGGCTACATGCCCGAACAGCGCGTCACGATCGGCACTTTGGCGACGATTGCCGATCAAGCCGAGGCCGCCGGCGTCGCAAATCCCGCAGTGATTGTGATCGGCGATGTGGTGCGTGTCAGCCCGTTTGCCCCCGAACATTTCAAGACCGCTGACTACAGCACCCTGACCCCCAACAAGCCCCGCGTCGTTACCCCTTAGCCCCGTTGCACACTGAAAAGGAACACAGCCGTGTCATCTAGCACCACCGTAGGAACCGCCGCACGTCCGCTGCGCGTCGCCGTCGTCGGCTCCGGCCCGGCCGGCGTCTACGCAGCTGACATCCTGACCAAGAGCGAGGCCGTCAAGAGCGGCGAGCTGACGGTCAGCATCGACCTCTTCGACCGCTACCCGGCCCCCTACGGCCTGATCCGCTATGGCGTTGCCCCGGACCACCCACGCATCAAGGGCATCGTGAACGCCTTGCACAAGGTCCTGGACCGCGGCGACATCCGCTTCTTCGGCAACGTCGACTACGGCACTGACATCTCCATCGAAGACCTGCGCACGCACTACGACGCCGTCATCTTCGCCACCGGCGCCATCAAGGACGCGGACCTGAACATTCCGGGCATCGAGCTGGAAGGTTCCTTCGGCGGCGCCGACTTCGTCTCCTGGTATGACGGCCACCCCGACGTTTCCCGCGAATGGCCGCTTGAGGCCACATCGGTGGCCGTGCTCGGCAACGGCAACGTAGCACTGGATGTGGCCCGTGTCCTCTCCAAGCACGCCGACGACCTTCTGGTCACTGAAATTCCGGACAACGTCTATGCCGGCCTCAAGGCTTCCCCGGTCACCGACGTCCACGTCTTCGGCCGTCGCGGTCCGGCGCAGGTGAAGTTCACCCCGCTGGAGCTCCGCGAATTGTCCCACTCCAAGGACGTGGACATCATCCTCTACGCCGAGGACTTCGAGTTCGACGACGAGTCTGACCGCCAGATCCAGACGAACAACCAGACCAAGACCATGGTGGGCACCCTCACCAACTGGATCGCCGAGCAGCCCGAGGACCTTTCCGAGCTCAAGGCCTCCCGCCGGCTGCACCTGCACTTCCTGCACAGCCCGGTGGAGATCGTGGACTCGGCGGAGACTCCCGGCAAGGTTGCCGCGATCAAGTTCGAGCGCACCGAACTGGACGGAACCGGCAACGCGCGCGGTACCGGCGAGATCGTCGACTACCCGGTCCAGGCCGTATACCGCGCCATCGGCTACTTCGGTTCCGCGCTGCCGGACGTCGAGTTCGATCACCGGCGCGGGGTCGTTGCGAACGACGGCGGCCGTGTCCTGGACGCTTCCGGCGAGCACGTTCCGGGCTTGTACGCAACGGGTTGGATCAAGCGTGGACCCATCGGGCTCATTGGCCACACCAAGGGTGACGCACTGGAGACGGTCACGTACCTCTTGGAAGACCGCGAAAACCTGCCGCTGGCCGCCGTTCCCGAGGCGGACGCCGTCGTCGAGCTCCTGGACGCCCGCGGCGTGAAGTTCACCAGCTGGGAAGGTTGGCTGGCCCTCGACGCCCACGAGCTCGCGTTGGGTGCCGCCGCTTCCGAGGCCGGCACGTCGCACGGCGTCGAGGTCAAGCGCGAACGCATCAAGGTTGTGCCGCGTGAGGACATGGTGGACATTTCCCGCGACGGCGTGGCCGCACAGGTCTAGGACAAGCAACGGGGCCCCAAGCAACGCGGGGTCACTTAGCGCCCATCCGGGGCATCGGAATGGGCGCTAAGTGACCCCGCGTTGTTCTTTATCGGGGTTAGACTCTCCGCATGGACGTCGTCGTCGTCGAAACGACCCCACTGGGGGACCGCAGCTACCTCGTTCATGACGGCACTGTGGCGCTCGTGATCGACCCCCAGCGTGATACCGACCGCGTCGAAACAGCAGCGCGTGCTGCGGGGGTTGCCATCACGCATGTCGCTGAGACCCACCTCCACAACGACTACCTCACGGGTGGCCTCATCCTTGCCCGTGATCACGACGCCCGCTACTTGGTGAATGCCGCGGACAAGGTGGCTTTCCAACATGAACCGATTGTTCCGGGGCAGGCGTTCGCTGTAGGTAGGCTTTCCGTCAAACCGGTGGCCACGCCGGGCCATACGCACACGCATCTGGCCTATATTGTTTCGGACCCCGATCCAGGGGCGGGCGTCCGGCAAGCGGTGTTCTCCGGTGGCAGCCTGCTGTACGGTTCGGTGGGCCGGACCGATTTGATTGGCCCGGAAGATACCGCAGGGCTGGCGCATGACCAATACGCCTCGGTCCGGCGGCTTGTTGCCGAGGCAGCACCGGACGCGATCCTGTATCCCACCCATGGCTTCGGTTCGTTCTGCTCCATCGGTCCCGCGAGCAGGATCCCCGCGTCGACGATCGGCGAGCAGGCAGCCACCAACCATGCGCTCACCGACCCGGACGAAGACCATTTTGTCCGGCACCTCCTGGCGAATATCACGGCCTACCCGAGCTACTACGCGCACATGAGCCCGCTCAATGCCTTAGGCCCGGGCCCCGCGACGCTCCAGGTGTCGGAATCGGTGGAGTCCGCGGAACTGGAGCGCAGGCTCGAGGCAGGGGAATGGGTGGTGGACCTGCGCAACCGGGTCGCATTCGCCGCGAGCCACCTGCGCGGCAGTGTGGCCTTTGAATACGGGACAGGCTCGAGCTTCACGAGCTACCTCGGTTGGGTCCTGCCGTGGAACCAGCCGCTGACCCTGCTAGGTGCCCATGACGACGTCGAAAAGGCAATCCGCGACCTCGCGAGGATCGGAATCGACTCCCCGGATGCAGCTGTCGGCGACGATCCTGGGGCTCTTGCACCAGCCACTGCTTTGGTGCAATATCCGATCACCGACTGGGCGGGGCTGGAGCGGGACCGGGCTTCCGGTGAAACAGTTCTGGACGTGCGCCGAACCGAGGAATTTTCCGCCTCCCATGTGCTCGGGGCCGTGAACGTTCCGCTGCACGAGCTTTTGCTTCGGCTGGACGAACTGCCGGACTCAAGGATCTGGGTGCATTGCACTTCCGGCTACCGGGCCAGCGTCGCCGCAAGCCTGCTGCATCGTGCCGGCCGCAGCGTAGTGCTCATCGACGCACTCTTCCGCGAGGCGGCTCATGCCGGCGTCGAGCTGGTGAGCGCCGCGCCGGCCTAGATGCCCGGGCCACTGCGGACGCTCGCTCAGCTATGACGGCTTTTCGTGAAACCCCCGCTCACCTTTGGGGTGTTTCCTATAGACGGTCGCTCACATGATGTGAGCGGGCGTCGGTCAAAGCCGGTCAGATGTGAGCGGGCGTCGGTCAAAACCGCGATAGATGTGAGCGGGCGTTGGGGAAAACCAGCCATGTGTGAGCGAGGGTCAGTGCGTGAGCCATTCCGCGGCGAAGTCCAGGTTGCGGTAAACGCTCGCGACGGCGGCGGCCTCGTCGCGTGCCTCGATGGCGTCGGCGAGCTCGTCATGGCCTTCGTGGGGGATGCCGTTGAAGCCGGCCTTGCGCTGTTGGCGCAGGAGGTCGTCGTGGAAGACCCCGCCGAAGGACACATACAACTGGTGCAGCAGCGGGTTGCCCGAAGCCAGGGCCACCCGTTCGTGGAAATCCCAGTCCGCCCGGGCCCACGCGGGGTAGTCGGCCGCGAGCCATGCGTCGTGGCGTACTTGGAGGAGGGCACGCATTGCGGCGATGTCCTCGGCCGTGGCGTGCTTCGTGGCCAGTCGGGCGGCCTGGGTGTCCAGCCCCACCCGGACCTCGACCACGTGCTCCTGCGTGTGTTCCTTGTACATTCGTTGGGCCGCGCCGGAGATCTCGCTGGTGGCCCGGACATAGGTTCCGTCGCCGCGGCGAACCTCCAACATGCCGCTGTGCGCCAAAGCTTTGATGGCTTCGCGGAGCGTCCCGCGCGAGACTCCGAGCGAGGCCATGAGTTCCGGCTCGGCCGGGATCTTCTCCTGCAGGGGCCACTCCCCGGACTGGATCATGGTGCGCAGCTGGCGGGTGACCTCATCGGCCAGGACGGGCCGGTGCGAAGGTGTGAGGCTCATGCGACAGGCCTTGGCCCGGCCTTGATCGGCGTCCGCTTGCTGGTCAACTGGTGGCAGGTGACCATGAGGGCCAGGGCAACCGCGGCAAGGAGCGCCAAGGGGAGCGTCCAAGCACCGGTGGCGCTATGGAGCAGGCCCATGCCGAACGGACCCAAAGCCGCAATCAAGTACCCCACGGACTGGGCGACGGTGGACATGGCGGTGGTCTCCGCCGTCGTACGCCCGCTGCGGCTGATGATCACCAGGACCAGGGGGAAGATGCCCAGCCCGAAACCGAACATCACGGCGGGAACCGCGGCGAACGACGTCGGGAGCAACAGCATTGCGGGGATGGCCAGAAGAGTGGTCCCGCTACCCAGGTACAGGGCAGGCCGCATCATGCCGGGCCGCGAGCCGATGGCCAGCAGGATCATGCCCGCTGCCACCGAAACCAGCTGCATGAGCCCGAACTGGAGGCCGCTCTCCGAGGCGCTGAGTCCTTGGCTTGTCAGGATGTAGGCAAACCAGCTCATCACGGCATACGCCAGGAGGGCCTGCAACGTGAAGATGGAAGTGATGAGGAATCCCAGCCGGGTGCGCAGGAGGGGCCACATCGACACGTGCTCCTGGCTGGCCTTCCGTGAAGTGCGATGGGTGTGGAGGACCATCGGGAGGAAGCCAAGAAGTGCGGCGACGCCAAGGAGTCCCCATGCGGCCAGGCCCATCGAGGGCGAGCCCAGCTGTTGGGCCAAGGGGACGCTGACCGCTGCCGCGAAGGTGGCACCTGCGGACATCGTGAAGGTGTAGAGGCCGGTCATCATGGACGTCTTGCTTGCATAATGCTCGCGGATGTACGACGGCATGGCCACGTTGCACACCGCCAGGCCGGACATCGCCAGCACGGTCCCGGCGAGGAGGGCGCCGGTCGCGGGGATGCTGCGGACGAGGAGTCCGGCGGCCAGCATGGCCAGCGCAACGAGGATGGACTTCTCGACGCCGATCCGGCGCGACAGCCACGAGGTTCCCAGCCCTGCCACGGCGAAGCACAGCAAGGGGATCGACGGAAGAATCGACGCGACAAGCGCCCCGTAGCCGAGGAACGCCTGCAAATCGTGGAACAGCGCCGCCGCGCTGGTGATGCCGGCGCGCAGGTTCAGGCCGATCAGGATGACGGCGATGATCCCGACGACGGCGACCACCCGGGATTTCGGCGCCACCGTACCGCCGCTGGTGGGCACAGTTGTTGCTTCCGTTGCGTGGGGAGTCGGGTGAGTCGAGGCCATGCTTAAAGGTTAGACGTTTGACGTTTGGTGCGGGAAGTTTTGTGGTGAATCTCTCCACGCTGCGCAGGAGCCCAACTGACTCGCACTTAATGGCGTTTTCAGCCCCGAAAACGACAACAAATGCGAGCTAGTTGGGCCGACGGCGGCGGGGCTGGCCGACGGCGGCAGGGGACCTTAGCGCGGGTTCCGGGCACCCAGCCGCTGCACCGCGAGGGCAAGCCACAGCTGCACGCGGTCCGGCGTCTGGGCGGGGTCGTAGCCGGTGAGGTCGGTGATTTGCGCCAAGCGGTAGCGCACCGTATTGCGGTGCAAAGTCAGGGCTTCGGCGACGGCGGCCACCGAGCCGTTGTGGTTGAGGTAGCTCTCAAGGGTCGAGACGAGCTCGGAGCCGTGCGTGGCGTCGAACTTGCGCAGGGGAGTGAGCGCTTCGCTGGCCATGTCCGCCAACGGCACGTCCTCGCTCGCCAGCAACAGAGAGGTCAGGCTGAGCCGCTCAGGTTCGTTGACCGGTAAACCGTGCGCCACGGCGTCGCGCGCTTCGAAATAGCTCCAGCGCACGCCGTTCGGCTTGGTGTACGCGCCGCCGATCCCGATCACCGCGTGGATTCCCGCTTCCAACAGGTGATCGCTGAGGTCCTTGGCGAGCGCGCTCGCGGAACTGCCGTCGTCGGGCACTACCGTCACCAGGTCCTTCCCGACGACGGCGGTCACCCCGCCGTCGAGCGACTGCGGCAGCGATGTGCTGCTGAGCTGTTTGTGGTGGGCGGCGGAGACCACCAGGAGCACCACGTTCTTGCGGGTGCTGTTGATTCCGACGCCGGCCAGGCGGCGGGCGCCCTCGACGGTGTCCAGGGTTCCGTGGATGACATCGTCAAGCACCTGGCCCGCCAAGGCCCGCTGGCTCTGGCGCTGTTTGACCATGTTGTTGAGTTCCACGCTGATCAGGTTCTGCGCATAACTGACAATCCCGGTGTCGCCGAAGGGTTGCTTGATCCAGAGGGTGCAGGCGTCGCGGCGTCCTGTCGGGATGGGGAAGGATGCCCAGTCTTCGGCCGTCGGCGCGGGGTTGCCGGCCACGCTGTTGTAGAGCTGCGCGCTGAACTGGGTGAGTGCGATGTCGGACCGGAGCATGCTGCCCAATTGCTTGAGCAATTCCCCGAGCCCGCCACCGGTCAGCAGGGCCCGGGCCAGGATCTGGTGGCCGGCGATAAGGCGCTCCAGCTTGGAGTAGTGGTCGGCGGATTGGGAATCGGCCACGAGTTTGCCGATGGCAATGAACGGGGTCTCGTACGGGACTTCCACGAGGGGCAGCCCCCAGCGGTTCGCTTCCGCAACGAGGGCGGGGGGCACGGCTTCGTGGGTCAGCCCGGTGCCGAAACCGATGCCGACTGCTCCCGCGCGCTGGACCTGGCGCACGAAGCGGCGTTGTTCAGCGGCCCCGTTGAGCCGGAGCCCGGTGGTCAGGATCAACTCGCCGCCGTTGAGGAAGCGCTGGGGATCCTCCTGCTCGGTCACGGCCACCCAGCGGATATCTTCGTTCCAGGTGGTTTCCGCGAGGCCGGCTTTGCGGAGCCGAAGGGAGGGGACGGCGACGAGCGCGGCGATTGACATTGCCATGCCAAAAAGGATATCCCCGCACTGGTCATTCGCACTAAGTCGTGGTGGTCAGGGTGTGCACCTGACTATTCCGCGCCGCGGGGTGCTGGCATAGGCTCGGAGCAGCTGCAACCAATGCCTAGACACCGAAAGAGGTTGTACACCGTGGTCCAAACCTTGCAGAACTTCATCAACGGCGAGTTCGTCACGCCGGCAGGCACCGAATTGCTCGACATCGTGAACCCCACCAACGGGGAGATTGTCGCCCATGCGCCTGTCTCCACGGCGGCCGACGTCGATGCTGCCATGAACGCGGCGAAGGAAGCCTTCAAGTCCTGGAAGCATGTCACGCCGGGCCAGCGCCAGCTCATGCTGCTCAAGCTCGCTGATGCCATCGAAGCCAACAGCGACGAGCTCGTCGAGGCGCAGCACCGCAACACCGGCCAGGTCCGCGCCCTCATCGCGTCCGAGGAAGTTGCCGCGGGCGCAGACCAGCTCCGCTTCTTCGCGGGCGCCGCGCGCATCATGGAAGGCAAGTCCGCCGGCGAGTACTTCGAGGGCCACACCTCGTACGTCCGCCGCGAACCGATCGGCGTCGTGGCCCAGGTTGCACCGTGGAACTACCCGTTCCTCATGGGCATCTGGAAGATCGGCCCCGCCCTCGCAGCAGGCAACACCGTTGTCCTCAAGCCCTCCGACACCACTCCGGAATCCACCTTGGTCCTGGCACGTCTTGCGGGGGAGATCTTCCCGGCCGGCGTCCTCAACGTGGTCCTCGGCAACGCGGCCACGGGCTCCATGATGGTTGAGCACAAGGTCCCGGGCCTCGTCTCGATCACCGGTTCCGTCCGCGCCGGCATTGCCGTAGCCAGTGGAGCGGCCAAGGGCCTCAAGCGTGCCCACCTGGAGCTCGGCGGCAAGGCCCCGGCCATCGTCTTCAAGGATGCCGATATCAAGAAGAGCGCAGCCGCCATCGCCGAATTCGCCTTCTTCAACGCCGGCCAGGACTGCACGGCCATCACCCGTGTGCTGATCGAGGACTCCATCCACGACGACATGGTTGCCGCCATGGTGGAGCACACCAAGACGCTGCACACCGGTTCGCAGAACGACGACGAGAACTACTTCGGCCCGCTCAACAACGTGAACCACTTCAACGCCGTGAACTCGGTGGTGGAGCACCTTCCGGCCAACTGCAAGATCGAAACCGGCGGCCACCGTGCGGGTGACAAGGGCTTCTTCTTCGAGCCGACCATCATCACCGGCGCCAAGCAGACTGACGACGTCGTCCAGAAGGAAACCTTCGGCCCCGTCATCACCGTCCAGAAGTTCACCACCGAGGCCGAGGCACTCGAGCTGGCCAACGACGTCGAATACGCCCTGGCATCCAGCGTCTGGACCACGGACCACGGCACCGCCATGCGGATGAGCCGCGACCTGGACTTCGGCGCGGTCTGGATCAACACGCACATTCTGCTGACTGCTGAGATGCCGCACGGCGGCTTCAAGCAGTCCGGCTACGGCAAGGACCTGTCCATGTACGGCGTCGAGGACTACACGCGCATCAAGCACGTGATGAGTGCGCTGGACGCATGACTCAGATGCCTGACTCAGGCGCAACGCCCGACGCCCAAACACGGCAAGCATAAGAAAGAAAGAACCATCATGACCGCAACAGCACATGAAATCACCTACCGCCTGGACCAGAAGCGCAGCCTCAACGGCGCTTTCCCCGGCCCCAAGTCCCAGGCCCTGAACGAGCGCCGCGCGGCCGTCGTCGCCGCCGGCGTGTCCTCGGGCGTGCCGGTTTACGTTGAGGACGCCGACGGCGGCATCATCCGCGACGTCGACGGCAACTCCTTCATCGACCTCGGCTCCGGCATCGCGGTGACGAGCGTCGGCGCCTCGGACCCCGCCGTCGTCGCCGCCGTCCAGGACGCCGCTGCGCACTTCACCCACACCTGCTTCATGGTTACCCCGTACGAGGGCTATGTCGCCGTCGCCGAGCAGCTGAACCGCCTTACCCCGGGCGACCACGAGAAGCGCACCGTGCTCTTCAACTCCGGCGCCGAGGCAGTGGAGAACGCCGTCAAGGTGGCACGCCTGGCAACCGGCCGTGACGCCGTCGTCGCTTTCGACCACGCCTACCACGGCCGCACCAACCTGACCATGGCACTCACGGCCAAGGCCATGCCGTACAAGACCAACTTCGGCCCGTTCGCGCCCGAGGTCTACCGCATGCCGATGAGCTACCCGTTCCGCGAGGAAAACCCGGAGATCACCGGTGCGGAGGCCGCCAAGCGCGCCATCACCATGATCGAGAAGCAGATCGGCGGCGACCAGGTTGCCGCGATCATCATCGAGCCGATCCAGGGTGAGGGTGGCTTCATCGTTCCCGCTGAGGGCTTCCTGCCGGCACTGTCCGCCTGGGCCAAGGAAAAGGGCATCGTCTTCATTGCCGACGAGGTCCAGTCCGGTTTCTGCCGCACGGGTGAATGGTTCGCCGTCAACCACGAGGGCGTTGTCCCGGACATCATCACCATGGCCAAGGGCATCGCCGGCGGTCTCCCGCTGTCCGCGATCACCGGCCGCGCGGACCTGCTCGACGCCGTCCACCCGGGCGGCCTGGGCGGCACCTACGGTGGCAACCCGGTTGCTTGTGCCGCAGCCCTTGCTGCGATCGGCACCATGGAGCAGCACGATCTCAACGCCCGCGCCCGCCACATCGAGGAAGTCGCACTCGGCCGCTTGCGCGAACTCGCGGCTGATCCTTCTGCAGGTGGGGTCATCGGCGACGTCCGTGGACGCGGTGCCATGCTGGCGATCGAACTGGTCCAGGCCGGCTCCAAGGAGCCGAACGCCGAACTGACCAAGGCCGTTGCCGCGGCGTGCCTCCAGGAAGGCGTCATCATCCTGACCTGCGGTACCTACGGCAACGTGATCCGCCTGCTGCCGCCGCTGGTGATCAGCGACGAACTGCTCCTGGACGGCCTTGAGGTCCTGGCAGCGGCCATCAAGGCCAACGCTTAGCCGCAAACCTTCAGGTGGACCTGCCCACCTCTACGCACCAAGGATGGACATAGTCTGACTATGTCCATCCTTGGCGTTTAACGAGGGGCATGTCCGGTATGGGCGCCAGGCAGGCAAGCGGACTAGGCCGCGCTGAGGCGTGCGCTTTTCCTGATGACCGAGTTCTTGCGTGCCGTGCGCAGCATGTCGAGGGTCAGGAGCAGTAGGGCCAGCCACACGATGCCGAAGCCCACCCAGCGGTCCGGCGTCATGGCCTCGTGGAAGACGGCCAGGGCCACGATGAACTGGAGGACCGGCGCGAAGTACTGCAGGAGGCCGATGGTGGTCATGGGCAGTCGGCGTGCGGAGGCCCCGAAGAAGAGGAGCGGCACGGCGGTGATGATGCCCGAAGCCGCCAAAAGCCAGAAATGGCCCGGGCCGTTGCTTCCCAATGTTCCGGCTCCCGTGAGGCCGAGGACAATCATGGTGGCGCCGGCGATCGGAGCGAGGACAACAGTCTCCACCGTGAGGCTCGTGATGGCATTGACCTTCGGCCCCACGCGCTTCTTCACGAATCCGTAGAGTCCAAAGCTGAACGCCAGGACCAGGGCGATCCACGGCAGCTTGCCATAGGAGACCGTCAGGACCCCGACGGCGATGAAGCCGATCCCGACGGCGGCCCACTGGAGCGGGCGGAGCTTTTCCTTCAGGACGAACACCCCAAGAAGGACCGACACGAGCGGGTTGATGAAGTAACCGAGCGAGGCTTCGACCGCGTGGCCGGTGGTAACGCCGAAAGTGTAGGTCAACCAGTTGATGGCGATGAGCCCGGCAGCGATGGCGAGCGGGCCAAGGACCGCCCGGTCCCTGAAGGCGTTGCCGAGGAGGCGCCATGTCCGGGTGATGGTGATGAGCAGGGCGCAGAAAATGAGCGACCACACCACCCGGTTGGCGACGATTTCCACCGCTCCGGCGGGGTGCAGCACCAGGAAGTAGAGCGGAAGCAGCCCCCACAGACCGTACGCGCCGATACCGAAGACGACGCCCGCCGTCGTCTCTTTCTTCGCCGTGGCAGCGGCGGAAGCTGCAGTTGCAGCATTCGAAGCGGTGGTGGCGGACGGGGCGGGCGCGGTTTGCTCGGGCGTAGACACAAAGTCAAGAACATCACATATTGCGGAGGTATTCCTGACCGTACGGCCGGAAAGTTATTGTGAGTTTCCTCGCCCCGTTGTGTCACCTCGCGCCACGTACTGACACTCCGGCCGCAACCGAGAACTAGAATTGGAAACTGCGCGCCCCACCACGCGGGGCGGATTCCCGTCTCAGAAGGGTTCACGGTGTCCAACTCGGCCGAAACCACCTCAAAACGTCCGTTGCGCGTCGCCATCGTCGGCGCAGGACCGGCCGGCGTGTACGCCGCGGATATCCTGACCAAATCGAACGAGGTCAAGGACGGCGACGTTGAGGTCAGCATCGACCTCTTCGAGGCATACCCTGCGCCGTACGGCCTGATCCGCTATGGCGTAGCTCCTGACCACCCCCGCATCAAGGGCATCGTCAACGCGCTTCACAAGGTCCTGGACCGCGGAGACATCCGCTTCCTCGGCAACGTGACGTACGGCCGCGACCTTACGCTGCACGACTTCCGCTCGTTCTACGACGCGGTGATCTTCTCCACGGGGGCCATCAAGGACGCGGACCTGAACATCCCGGGAATCGAACTGGAAGGCTCCTTCGGCGGCGCCGACTTCGTCTCCTGGTACGACGGACACCCCGACGTGCCCCGCGAATGGCCGCTGGATGCCAAGGAAGTGGCGGTCATCGGCAACGGCAACGTGGCGCTGGACGTGGCCCGCATGCTCTCCAAGCACGCCGACGACCTCCTGGTGACCGAAATCCCGGACAACGTCTATGCCGCCCTCAAGGCCTCCCCGGTCACGGATGTGCACGTCTTCGGACGCCGTGGCCCCGCCCAGATCAAGTTCACTCCGCTGGAGCTGCGCGAACTCTCGCACTCTAACGACGTGGACATTGTGCTGTACCCGGAAGATTTCGAGTTTGACGAAGCCTCGGACGAGGCCATCCGCAGCAACAACCAGATCAAGACCATGGTCAACACTCTGACCAACTGGCTCGTCGAAGAACATGCCGAAGCCGAGCAGCCCTCGTCCCGCCGCCTGCACCTGCACTTCCTGCACAGCCCGGTGGAGATCGTTTCCGAAGACGGCTCCGGGAAAGTCTCCAGTATCAAGTTCGAGCGCATGAAACTGGACGGCACGGGCAACGTCAAGGGCACCGGCGAGTTCGTGGACTATCCGATCCAAGCGGTCTACCGCGCCATCGGCTACCACGGATCGCCGCTGGACGAGCTTGAGTACGATGCCCGCCGCGGCGTCATTCCCAACGACGGCGGACGGGTGCTGGACGCCGACGGCAAGCCGGTGCCCGGTATCTACGCAACTGGCTGGATCAAGCGCGGACCCGTCGGCTTGATCGGGCACACCAAGGGCGATGCACTGGAAACCATCGGCTGCCTCCTGGAGGACCGCCTCACCCTGCCCCCGGCCGAAAACCCGGACCCGCAGGCCATCATCAACCTCCTGGAAGAGCGGGGCATCGAGTACACCACCTGGGAAGGCTGGAACAAGCTCGATGCGCACGAACTAGCCCTCGGTGCCGCATGGACCGCCGAAAACCCGGACGCCGGCGTCGTACGCGAACGCATCAAGGTGGTCCCGCGCGAGGACATGATCGAGATCTCGCGCGGCTAGGGGACGCGGCTCGCGCCTGACGACTCGCGGACCGCGCCTAGCGGCTAGCCGCGCACCGCGCCCATCGGCTCGCGGACCGCGCCTAGCGGCCCCGGCCGACCGGTCCTAAAATGAGCCATGGACGAGGAGCTCCGCTGGACGGACGCCGTCGGGCAGGCAGAACTGGTGCAGAGCGGCGCGATCTCGCCGGGCGAACTGCTCGACGCCGGCCGTGACCGTATCCGCGAGATCGATCCGGTCCTGCATTGCATCGTCGCGCACCTGGAGCCCGGAGCAGAAGGCCCGGCTCCTGGCGCTCCGTTTCCCCGGGTTCCCTTCCTGGTGAAGGACCTCTCGCTCGAGATCGCCGGAGCTCCCTTCAACGAAGGCTCCCGCTGGTTGAAGGACAACGTCTCAAGCCAGGACCAGGAACTTGCCCGCCGGTACCGCCAAGCCGGACTTGCGATCCTCGGGAAGACCAACACACCGGAATTCGGGCTCAGCCCGCATTGCGAGCCGGCCTTGCATGGTGCCACCCGAAACCCTTGGGACCTGGGGCTGTCCACCAGCGGCTCCAGCGGCGGGTCCGCCGCCGCCGTCGCCTCCGGAATGGTCCCCATGGCGCACGGGAACGATCTTGGCGGATCCCTGCGCTACCCGGCCGCCTGGTGTGGGGTTTTCGGGTTCAAGCCGACCCGCGGACGGGTTCCCATGGGCCCGGAGTATGGCGACGTGGCCGGGGGATTCGCCGTCGAACATGCGCTGACGCGGAGCGTTCGTGATTCGGCGGCGCTCCTTGACGCGACGGCCGGTCAGTCGCCCGGCGATCCATATTGGGCGCCGCCCCGGGCCCGGCCATTCCTGCTTGAGGCCGGAACTGCTCCTGGAAAGCTTCGCATCGCCGCAACCGCGACGCCCAACTCCGGGCAACAAGTGCATCCGGACTACCTAGGGGTGTTCGAGGAAACCGTGGAATTGCTGGCCGGGCTGGGCCACAGTGTCACGGAAGCGCACCCCGAGGGCCTGGGACGGGCCGGGCACCGGGCGGTCAGGGCCGTCTATGGTGGCGCGATCGCGTGGATCGAGGCGTACTGGACGCAGCGGATGGGTAGGCCTCCGGAAGCCGGTGAGATCGAGCCGTTCACCGCAGCCGACTTCGAGCGCTCGCGGGCTCTGACAGGTGGCCAGTATCTCCTCGGCATGGGGGAATTGCAGCGCTTCAGCCGCCGCCTGGCTGGATTCTTCGAGGAATTCGACGTCTGGATGACACCCACCGTCGGCTGGCCACCGTTGCCCCTCGGAACGCTGAATGGAACCGAGGAAGAACCGCTGCGCGGCGAGCGCGAAGCGGGCCGCTTCCTCATGTTCGACGGCGAATATGCCAACATCTCGGGCAACCCGGCCATGTCGGTGCCACTCGGAGTCGACTCGGCCGGCCTGCCGGTGGGCATGTCCTTCCTTGGCCGGTTCGGAGACGAGGCCACGCTCTTTCGCTTGGCGGGCCAGCTCGAGAAGGCCGCACCCTGGGCGGACCGCAAACCTGAAGCCCTCGAGCGGGCGTTGGCGGCACCGCACTCAAGCTGAAGCACGACAGGAGAGAAGCAATGTTCATGGGCGTCTACCATTTCGACGGAGATCCCGCTCAACTGCTGGAAGGCCACCAGCGCATGGTGGGCCTCCTGCCACCCGGTGCGTTGAAGATCCACGTGTGCCTATCCACTGAGGGTGGCATCTCGGTCTACGACACCTGCCCGGACAGGGCAACATTTGACCGCTTCAGCAGCGGCCACAGTTTCGCGGAACTCGTCGCGGAAGTCGGCTTGCCCGTACCCCGGATCGAAGCGTTGGGTGACGTCGAGTCGTACGAAATCCACCCGGAGTGAGCGGGTACACAAACCCCGGCGTCGCAACTAGACTGGCCCGTACTGTGCTGCGTCCGGTTTTGGGAGTTCGATGAAGAATCCGATCCATCCGGCAGCTTCGGTCAATGACGCCGCCGAGCTGCTGCAGCGTCATGCCCGCGCCGGGCACGAACACTTGGAATCGTGGCGTTACGGGCTTCCCGACGCCACGGAGCTTCCGGGTCTACGCAGCCTGATCAAGGAATCCTGGCAGCGATCCGCCCAGCTCAAAGCAAACCCGGACCAGCCCGAGGCGCCGCTGGTCATCGACCTCGACGAGCTCGAGGAATACCGCCGCCAACACCCGCTGGCCACCATCATGCCCGTCATCCAGAAGCTCCTCATCCAGCCCAGCTATGAGAGCGGGCTGCTGGTCGCCGTGGGGGACGAGCTGGGCCGCCTGCTGTGGGTAGACGGAAATCCCGCGATGCGGCGCCGCGCCGAAGGCATGATGTTCGTCGCCGGCGCGGACTGGTCCGAAGCCGCGGTCGGCACGAGTGCGCCCGGCACGGCGCTCGCCTTGGGCCGTGGAATCCAGATCTCCGGTGCCGAGCACTACAAGCGCTCCGTCCACCCGTGGAGCTGCACCGCGGTGCCCTTCCATGACCCTGATTCCGGAGCCCTGCTCGGCGTCGTCGACATCACCGGCACGGAAGCGGCCGTCGCACCCCACACACTTTCCCTCGTTGAAGCAACCGTGGCGGCCGCGCAGGCGCAATTACGGGTGGAAAGGCTCCAACTCGCGGCCACTAAGCACTCTGCGCCTGCCCGACGCCGGAACTCGCCTTCCGCCGTCGGCTCACGCCAGGGGACAGGACTGTACCGGAACAGCCTCCAGCTGCTCGGCCGGGACCAGGCCTTGTTGAGCATCGGAGGGCGCAGCATTCCGCTGTCCGCACGGCACAGCGAGATCCTGGCGTTGCTGGGAACCCGTCCCGAAGGGCTCAGTGCCGAGGAGCTCGCCCTGGCCCTCTATCCGGGGGATGGCTCGAGCGTGACGTTGCGGGCCGAAATGGTGCGCCTGCGCAAGGTGCTCCACGAGCTCGACCCCGCCGCCGTCCCGGAATCACGCCCCTACCGGCTCCCGATCGACCTTGGCCAGGATGCGGCCCAGGTTCTGTCCTGCCTGCAGCGGGGCGCCCACCGCATCGCGCTGGAGATCTACAAAGGCGCCGTCCTTCCGCATTCGGAAGCGCCCGGCATCGTGGAGCTCCGCGAGAAGGTTTCGGCGCTCCTGCGCGAGGCGGTCCTGAACGACGGCAGTGCCGAGGCGCTGCTCAAGTATGCCGGACTGCCCGAGGCGAAAAACGACGTCGACGTCCGGCTTGCCGCCCTCAGGCTCCTGCCGCCGCGCTCGCCAAAGCGGGCCGCCGTTGTCGCCGAGCTTGAACGACTGGAAAGCGAACTGTCGGCCTGAGGCGGGCCCTCGTGTGGCACTCGGGCAATACGGAGTTTTGGACCGTATCGTAGAAGCGAGCCAAACGAAAGAAGCTTCCTCCGTGTTGAACAAACGCCTCGCCGTTGCCCTGACTGTGTCCGGACTCCTTGCCGGAGTCACAGCTTGCGGGGCACCCGCCCAGACAGCCCCCGCGTCGGCAACGCCTTCGGCTTCGGCCACGCACTCGGCTTCGGCCACCACGGCTGCCGCCGACTGGGGACTTGATCCCGCGGCGGGCGCCCAGAGAATCAAGTCCGCAGGTCTGGATATCCTGACCGCCGAAGGCACCGCCGAGCACTACCACGCCCATCTGGACGTCCTGGTGGATGGCAAAGCCGTCCCGGTCCCGGCCGAGATTGGTTTCAGTTTCGGGGCCGACGGGCAACCCAACGGAATCTCGGCACTTCACACCCACGACACGACTGGCGTCATCCACATCGAAGCGCCCACCGCCGGCCTGAAGTACACGCTCGGCCAAGTCCTCAGCGAATGGGGAGTGTTGGACGGCAAGGACGCCACCGGAGCACCGCACGGCGGAACCGGAGGTTGGACCGTATACCTGAACGGCGTAAAACAGAGTGCGCCGGTGTCTGACGTGGTTCTCAAGGCCCACGACGAAGTGGTGCTCTCCTTCGGTTCCGCACCTTCGCCGGTTCCGAGCTCCTACAATTTCCCTGCAGGTCTCTAGCTTTCCGGGCCCGGCAGGGGAGTACTGCCCCGACGTGATCTGAACCACAAGGTTGCAACCTGCTTGCAACCTCCCCGCTCCTACGCTGATGGCACAGCAAAGCCACCATCATGCGCAGCAAAGGAGCTACAGATGACTGTTTATGCACAGCCGGGTGCCGAGGGTTCGAAGGTCACGTTCAAGGACCGTTACGAGAACTGGATCGGCGGCGAGTGGGTTGCCCCGGTCAAGGGGCAGTACTTCGAGAACATCACCCCGGTGACCGGCAAGGCCTTCTGCGAGGTGGCCCGCGGCACGGCCGAGGACATCGAGCTGGCACTGGACGCCGCGCACAAGGTGGCACCGTCCTGGGGCAAGACCTCCGCGACCGAACGCGCCGCAATCCTGAACAAGATCGCCGACCGCATCGATGAAAACGTCGAGCTGCTGGCCGTCGCCGAGACCTGGGACAACGGCAAACCCATCCGCGAAACCCTGAACGCAGACATTCCGTTGGCGGCGGACCACTTCCGCTACTTCGCCTCCGCGATCCGTGCCCAGGAAGGCCACCTGTCCCAGCTGGACGAGGACACCACCGCGTACCACTTCCACGAGCCCTTGGGCGTCGTGGGCCAGATCATCCCGTGGAACTTCCCGATCCTCATGGCTGTGTGGAAGCTCGCCCCGGCCCTGGCCGCGGGCAACGCCGTCGTGCTCAAGCCCGCCGAGCAGACCCCCTCCTCCATCCTGGTCCTCATGGAACTCATCTCCGACCTGCTGCCCGCCGGCGCCGTGAACGTGGTCAACGGCTTCGGCGTCGAGGCCGGCAAGCCGCTCGCCTCCAGCCCGCGGATCCGCAAGATCGCCTTCACCGGCGAGACCACCACGGGCCGGCTCATCAGCCAGTACGCGTCACAGAACCTGATCCCGGTGACCCTGGAGCTGGGCGGCAAGAGCCCGAACATCTTCTTCGACGACGTCGCCGCGCAGAACGATGCGTTCTACGACAAGGCCCAGGAAGGCTTCACGCTCTTCGCCTTCAACCAAGGCGAAGTCTGCACGTGCCCCTCCCGCGCCCTGGTCCAGGAAGGCATCTACGACTCCTTCATCGCCGACGCCGTGGCACGCACCAACAAGATCATCCAAGGCAACCCGCTGGACACCGACACCCAGATCGGCGCCCAGGCCTCCAACGACCAGCTGGAGAAGATCCTCTCCTACATCGACATCGGAAAGCAGGAAGGCGCCAAGGTCCTCACCGGCGGCGCCCGGACCGAGCTTTCCGGTGACCTCGCCGGCGGCTACTACGTCCAGCCGACCATCTTCGAAGGCCACAACCGGATGCGGATCTTCCAGGAAGAGATCTTCGGCCCCGTGGTGTCCGTGACGAAGTTCAGCGACTACAACGACGCCATCGGGATCGCCAACGACACCCTCTACGGACTCGGCGCCGGCGTCTGGTCCCGCAACGGCAACGTTGCCTACCGGGCAGGCCGGGAGATCCAGGCTGGCCGCGTCTGGGTCAACAACTACCACGCCTACCCGGCCGGTGCCGCGTTCGGCGGCTACAAGTCCTCCGGCATCGGACGCGAGAACCACGCCATGATGCTGGACCACTACCAGCAGACCAAAAACCTCCTGGTCAGCTACAACGAAAACAAACTCGGCTTCTTCTAAGCCTCATTTGACCTGGCGGGGCGGGACCAGCACAGATCCCTCCCCGCCGGCCCACCCTGGCCACCCCTCAGGAAAGCAGCACCTACACCGCACATCTAGTTTTAACGACGCAAGGATTTCGCCAATGACGACGACAATGCAAGCAGCCGTAGTAACAGAATTCGGACAAGACCTTCAGATCCAGTCACTTCCCCTTCCCACGCCCGGTCGAGGAGAAGCGCTGGTCAAGGTCATCACCAGCGGCGTGTGCCACACAGACCTGCACGCCGCCGAGGGGGACTGGCCGGTCAAGCCTTCACCGCCGTTCGTGCCCGGCCACGAAGGCGTGGGTGAAGTGGTTGCCCTCGGCGAGGGCGTCACCGACCTTGCCGTCGGGGACCTGGTGGGCAACGCCTGGCTATGGTCCGCCTGTGGCGATTGCCAGTTCTGCCGGACCGGTTGGGAGACGCTGTGCGAAGCCCAGAAGAACGCCGGCTATAGCGTGGACGGTTCCTTCGGTGAGTACATGCTGGTGGACAGCCGGTTCGCTGCGAGGATCCCGGCAGGTTCGGACCCCGTAGAGGTCGCCCCGGTGCTGTGCGCCGGAGTCACGGTCTACAAGGGATTGAAGATGACCGAGGCCAAGCCGGGCCAATGGGTCACTATTTCCGGCATCGGCGGCCTGGGACACATCGCAGTCCAGTACGCCGTGGCCATGGGCCTGCGGGTTGCCGCTGTGGACATCGCCGACGACAAGCTCGCCCTCGCCAGGAAACACGGCGCCGAACTCACCGTCAACGCCCTGCACGAAGATCCGGCGGAAGTCATTCAACGGGAAACCGGAGGCTGCCACGGCGTCTTGGTCACGGCAGTGCACCCCTCGGCGTTCGGGCAGGCGATCGGCATGGCCCGCCGTGGCGGGACCATCGTCTTCAACGGACTCCCGCCGGGAGACTTCCCTGCGCCGATCTTCGAGATCGTGCTCAAGGGCCTGACCGTCCGTGGTTCGATCGTGGGGACACGCCAGGACCTGGAGGAAGCCCTGGACTTTTACGCGCAGGGCAAGATCCACCCGACCGTGTCCACGCGGGAGCTCTCCGAGGTGAACGCGGTCTTTGACGAAATGAAGCATGCCAAGATCGACGGCCGCGTGGTGCTGAGGTTCTAATGCCCCACAACCGGCTTGACGCCGCAGTGACGCTGCCCGGGGAAGACTTTTCCCGGGTGGCGCTCACCGCCGTTTCGATCGAACTGCTCCGGAAGCTGTGGGAGCAACACGGTCCCCTCATGTTCCACCAATCGGGTGGCTGCTGCGACGGTTCCTCACCCATGTGCTATCCCGCCGGCGAATTCATCACCGGTGATTCGGACGTTCTGCTCGGACTTTTCGACATTGGCGAGCCCGAAGGGCCGCGGCCTTTGGAGTTCTGGATGTCCCGGGAGCAGTTCAATTACTGGTCCCACACGCATCTGACGGTGGACGTAGTGGACGGCCGCGGGAGTGGGTTCTCAGTGGAATCGCCTGAGGGGAAGCGCTTCCTTATCCGTTCCACGTTGATGGATTGGAACGTCTCCAATCTCTGAAGATGGACCGTGCTTGTGTCTCACGATTCGGGACAAATGTGGGGGTCCATTGGCTGGACACTACTCTTGATGAGTCTGTTTCTACCACCTCATCAAGATTGTGGACTTTTCTATGAACCTCTTCCGGACCAAATCGATCGAGCAGTCCATTGCGGACGCCGATGAGCCCGGACGCAAGCTCAAGCGTTCCCTCAGCACGTGGGATCTGATGATCATGGGCGTCGCCGTTGCGGTCGGCGCCGGGATCTTCTCCGTCGGCGCCAAGGCCGCTGCGAACTTCGCCGGTCCGGCCGTGACCATCTCGTTCGCTGTCGCAGCCGTCACGTGTGCTTTGGCCATCATGTGCTACGCCGAATTCGCTACCGCGATCCCGGTTGCTGGGTCCGCCTACGTCTTCACCTACGCCACCATGGGCGAAGTCCTCGCTTGGATCATTGGTTGGAACCTCATCCTTGAACTCTTTACCGCTGCTGCGGTGATCGCCAAGTACTGGGGAATCTACTTGAGCAAAGTGTTTGCGCTTATGGGTGTGGATATGCCGCCGGCCGTGAACGTTGCCGGCGTGGATCTCTATTGGGGTGCTTTCCTCATTGTCGCCATCTTCACGGTGCTCCTGGTGCTCGGCACGAAGCTCTCCGCACGGGTGGGCAACGTGTTCACGCTGATCAAGATCGCCGTGGTGCTGTTCGTGATTGTTGTCGGGTTCACCTACGTGAAGTTCTCCAACTACGCGCCCTTCGTCCCGGCATCGCAGCCTACCGGGGGCAACGACGGCGCGGATGTCATGAAGCAGTCCTTCTTCGGCTTCCTCACTGGTGCGGTTCCGGCGCAGTACGGAACGCTGGGCATCTTTGCCGGCGCAGCGTTGGTGTTCTTTGCCTTCATTGGCTTCGACGTGGTTGCCACCTCAGCGGAAGAGGTCAAGAACCCGCAGAAGACCTTGCCCCGGGGCATCTTCGGCGGCCTGGCGCTGGTGACGCTGCTGTACATCCTGGTCTCCCTGGCCCTGACCGGCATGGTGTCTTACACCCAACTGGCCGAAGCCAAGAACCCCACCCTGACCACGGCCTTCGAGGCGGTTGGAAACACGGACGCGGCCAAGGTCATTGCGTTTGGCTCGCTCATCGGTTTGACCACCGTCATCATGGTGCTGCTCATGGGCCTGGCCAGGGTGGTCCTTGCCATGAGCCGTGACGGCCTGCTCCCGCGCGCGCTGTCCAAGACCAGTGCCAAGCGTTCGACGCCGGTCCGCCTCCAGATCATCTGCGGCGCTGCCGTGGCAATCGTCGCTGGCCTGACCAACGTGGATCTTCTCGAGGAAATGATCAACATAGGTACCCTTTCGGCCTTCGTCATGGTGAGCCTGGGCATCCTAGTCCTGCGTAAGAAGCGTCCAGATCTGAAGCCGGCTTTCCGGGTTCCGTTCGGCAAGGTGCTTCCCGTGGTCTCTGCCGTCCTGTGCGTCTACCTGATGACAAACCTGGCAGTGGAGACCTGGATCTTCTTCGCCATCTGGCTGGCAATCGGACTTGCCATCTACTTTGCCTATGGACAGCGCCACTCCCGCTTGAACGAGAAGTTCGCATCGGCGAAAGCCGCTGTGGCCGGGAACGCCGCTATGTCCGACAAGGCCGCGGCTTCCGACAAGAGCGGCGACGACGAAGACAGCCTCAGCAAGGTTTGATCCCGGGACCGGGCTCACTGCTTGGCTAGATTCACGGCCCTACGCTTACGGCGCCGCGTGTTCGTTGACCCATTCCACAAGCGGGCGCAGTACCTCCCAACGCTTGGCGATTTCTTCTTTGGCCGAGGGCTCGGACATCCATTCCGGTTCGCCCAAGGTCATGCCTGCGGACAACGACTTGTGCTTCAGAAGCTCGGCCCGGGGATGGTCTTTGTCGAAACCACGAGGCACGGTCTTGAGCTTCTCGCCTTCCACCGCGAAACCTGCCGCGGCGATGGAATCGACGATCTTCTGCAGTTGCTCCCCGCTGGCCGGCGAATCCGTGGCTGCGCGGAAACGGGCAATCTGCTCCGGGGTGCGCGAGTGGCATCCACCCCCGACCAACAGGCCGTCTGCACTGAGCTGGAGGTAGAAGCCGACGCCCTCCTTGTCTGCCGCAAACGCTCCCTGTGCCGTCTTGTAGGGGGACTTGTCCTGGGAAAAACGGATATCCCGGTTCGGACGGAACACCTTGCCTGGCCCGAATCTTGGCTCAAGCTCCTCCAGTAACAGCGTCAATGGCTCCTTCACGGCGGAGTCGTAGATGTCTTTGTGCTCCAGCCACCATTCGCGGTTGTTGTTCTCTTCAAGTTCGGCATAGAAGGCGATCGCCTCCGCGGGGATCCCGGTAAATGTGCTCATGTAAGGATCCTATGGATCACCATGCCGAGCTAGCCAGAGCCATTGTTTGCTATGTGGAAAACCCGCCGAGGAACGCTAAACAAGACCCGCTATTCATGCCAAAAAAGCAACCCCGCCACGTAAATTCCGTAGCGGGGTTGCTTCGTTGGAGGCCGTTGTTACAGCTTGTTCGCTGCTTCCGCAGCCGACTCGCCTTCGCCCGCGCCGAGGTTGGCGCGCAGCTTGGCACCGAGTTCGGCGTCCACGTTGGTCCAGTACTGGATGGCGCGTTCCTTGATGTCGGCGCTCTTGACGCCACCGACGGCGCCGGTGATGGTGTCCAGCAGACGGGCCTTGGCGCCGTCGTCGTACACCTCGCGATAGAGCGCGCCAGCCTGGACGAAGTCGCCGTCCTCGGCGTGCAGGGAGTGTGCGGAGAGCGTCAGCTCGCCGTCGTTCTCCCAGCCGCCGGCCGGGTTCTGCGGCTCAACAGCAGCCGGGCCACCCACGGAGTTCGGTGCGTAGACCGGAACCGAAGGAGCGTTGAACAGGTAGCGTCCCGCGCCGTCCTGGCTGTAGTTGTTGACCTGGTTCTTCGGCTGGTTTACCGGGATCTGGGCGTGGTTCGTGCCCACGCGGTAGCGGTGTGCGTCGGCGTAGGAGAAGATGCGGGCTTGCAGCATCTTGTCCGGGGAGGCGGCGATGCCCGGAACGAAGTTCGACGGCGCGAAGGTGGCCTGCTCGATCTGCGCGAAGTAGTTATCCGGGTTCTTGTTGAGCTCCATGGTGCCAACGTGGATCAGCGGGTAGTCCGCGTGCGGCCACACCTTGGTGAGGTCGAACGGGTTGAAGCGGTAGGTCTTCGCGTCTTCGTAAGGCATGACCTGGACGTGCAGTTCCCACGACGGGAAGTTGCCGGCGGCAATGTTCTCTTGGAGGTCGCGGATGTAGAAGTCCGCGTCCGAACCGGCCAGCTCTTCAGCCTGGTCGCCCGTGATGGTCTTGACGCCCTGGTTGGACTTGAAGTGGTACTTGACCCAGAAGCGCTCGCCCTCGGCGTTGATCCACTGGTAGGTGTGCGAGCCGTAGCCCTGCATTTCACGCCAGGAAGCCGGCAGGCCGCGGTCGCCCATGAGCCAGGTGACCTGGTGTGCGGACTCGGGGGAGAGGGTCCAGAAGTCCCACTGCATGTCGGCGTCGCGCAGGTGGGTGCCCGGGAGGCGCTTCTGGGAGTGGATGAAATCCGGGAACTTGATGCCGTCGCGGATGAAGAACACCGGGGTGTTGTTGCCCACGAGGTCGTAGTTGCCCTCGGAAGTGTAGAACTTGACGGCGAAGCCGCGGGGGTCGCGCCACGTGTCAGGGGAGCCGTTCTCGCCTGCGACGGAGGAGAAGCGGATGAGCATGTCCGTCTCGACACCGGGCTGCAAGAAAGCAGCCTTGGTGTACTTGGAAACATCCGAGGAAGTCTTGAAGGTACCGAAAGCGCCGCCGCCCTTGGCGTGGACAACACGCTCCGGGACGCGCTCGCGGTTGAACTGGGCGAGCTTTTCCACCAGGTAGTGGTCGGTCAGGATGATGGCACCATCGGCACCAACGGACTTGGAATGCGCGTCCGAGGTGACGGGGGCGCCCGACTGGGTGGTCGAGATGTTCGCGGTCATCGTTCTCCTATTTCGTGGTTACTTGCGTGTGAGTAGGAAGCTGTTGTTTGGCCTGGCAGTCCTGGCAGATGCCTTGGTACAGGACGTCTGCGATCTGGATGGTCATGGGTTTGGAGTGCTCATCCCAGTGCGGGGTGAGGCACGGGGCATGGCCGACGGCACAGTCGACATCCTCCACCCGGCCGCAACTGATGCAGACGGCGTGGTGGTGGTTGTCGCCCACTCGGGTCTCATACAGCGCGGGAGAGTGGGGCGGTTCGAACCGTCGCAGCATCTGTAGGTCCGTGAGGTCGCTCAGCACCACATAAACAGACTGCGCTGTCAGTTCGGGAAGTTCCTTGCGCGCGGCAGCCAGGATGCCTTCGGCCGGGGAATGTGGATTGTGCTGAACGGCCGCGAGGACCGCCAAGCGCTGCTTGGTCACGCGGCGTCCGTGGGAATGCAGGGCGGAAGCCCACTCTTCCTGGTCTGCCGTGTGATCTGCCATACGCCCATTGAAGCACTTATTATGAGTACTTCACAATAAGGTGAGGCTAACTTCGGATGAACCCGCCGACGGCGGGCCGGCACTCGGGCGCGACGGCACCCCGCTCGCGGGCCGGACTCGGGCCCGACGGCGGACCGCACCGCAGCTGCGAACCCTGCCCCCGCGGCGCTCCGGGAGGGCGGATGGCTTGGTGGGTAGGGTTGGACGGTGGCAAAACTCTTGGCTGACATGACCCCGCTTCGCGAAAGCCCCGCATTCCGCCGCCTGTGGCTGGGGTCTTCGGTGTCGATGGTCGGATCCCAGCTGACCCTGGTTGCCGTGAGCCTCGAGGTCTACAGCATCACCCAACAGAGCCTTTACGTGGGACTGCTCAGCATCTTTGCCCTGGTTCCGCTGGTGATTGCGGGCTTGTTCGGCGGCGCCCTTTCGGATGCCTATGACCGGCGGAAGGTCGCCATTGTTGCGTCCCTCGTCCTGTGGGCCTGCAGCGTGGCCCTGGCACTCCAGGCCTGGTTCCAGCTCAACAATGTCTGGATCCTGTTCCTCCTCGTCGCTATCCAGAGCGGCGCGCAGGGCATCAACGGACCGGCACGCAGCGCCATTATTCCCTTGCTGGTCCGCAAGGAACTGCTGCCCGCCGCCAACGCGTTGAGCATGCTCAACATGGGCATTTCCATGACGGCAGGCCCCCTGCTGGCCGGTGTGCTGGTCGCGTCGAGCGGTTTTGGCTGGACCTACACGATCGATGCGCTCAGCTTCGCCTTCGCGCTGTGGAGCCTGTTCAAGCTCCCGGCCCTTCCCGCGGCGGAGAACGCGTCGGCACCCGGGCTGCGCTCCGTCGTCGAGGGCTTCCGTTTCCTGGGCACCCGGCCCAACCTTCGCATGACGTTCATCATCGACCTCATTGCGATGATCTGCGCCCAGCCCCGTGCCCTCATGCCCGCGATCGGAGCCACGATGATCGGGGGCGGTGACGCCACTGTGGGTGTGCTGCTCGCGTCCGTGGCCGTCGGCGCCTTCCTGGCGGGACTGTTCTCCGGGCCCCTGGGGAGGGTGCGGCGCCAGGGGAGCGCGGTGGTGTGGTCCGTGGCAGGATGGGGCTTCTCGATTGCTGCTTTCGGGCTGGTGGTGGTCCTGGCCGGGGACGCAGGGCGCGATGGCGTCACGCTGTGGATCATCCCGGCGGCCTTGTGTTGTGCCCTTGCCGGGATCTCGGACTCCGTCAGCGCGGTCTTCCGCACGACCATCCTGCAATCGGCCACTCCGGACCACATGCGGGGACGGTTGCAAGGCGTGTTCATTGTGGTGGTTTCCGGTGGTCCGCGCGTGGGGGACATGCTCTCCGGTGGAGTCACGAAAGTTCTCAGCGAAGGCTGGGTGCTGCTTCTCGGCGGCGTGCTGTGCGCAGTGCTTGCGTGGCTGGTGGCGCGCGGTCAGCGTGGATTCCTCCAGTACGATTCGCTCCACCCGGTGCCTTAGCCCGAACCCAGCCCCGCGCCCAACTAGCCCGCAGTTGTTGTCGTTATGGTGGTTCAGAACGACAACAAATGCGAGCTAGTTGGGCGGAACGTCCGGGCCGCCGTCGGCGTTAATCGGAACAGAACCAAAAGCCGTACTGCAAGAAAGTAGTGAAGTGCATAATCATCACAATGGCCTGAAGACCGCAGCGCTCTTCGGTGTGCTCTGGGCGGTGCTGCTGGGACTCGGTGCCCTGATCGGGGCGAGCACGCGCAGCGCCGGACCCATCTGGATCATGGCAGTGATCGGCGTCGCGACAACGGCTTATGGATATTGGAACAGCGACAAGATCGCCATCCGCTCCATGGCCGCGTACCCGGTTTCGGAAGCGGAGGCACCGCAGCTGTACCAAATCGTCCGGGAGCTCTCCGTGAGGGCCAACCAACCCATGCCGCGGATCTACGTTTCTCCGACGATGACCCCCAATGCCTTCGCCACGGGACGCAATCCCAAGAACGCCGCCGTGTGCTGCACCGCGGGGATCTTGAACTTGCTCGACGCGCGCGAACTCCGCGGCGTCCTCGGGCATGAACTCATGCACGTCTACAACCGCGACATCCTCACTTCGTCCATCGCGGCCGCCGTCGCCGGCGTCATTACTTCGGTGGGCCAAATGCTGCTGTTCTTCGGCGGCGGGGACCGGCGGAACGCCAACCCGTTTGCCATGATCGCCATGGCCCTCCTGGCGCCGTTTGCCGCCTCGCTGATCCAGCTCGCCATTTCCCGCACCAGGGAGTACGACGCCGACCACGACGGCGCGGAGCTCACCGGCGATCCGCTGGCGCTCGCCTCAGCCCTCCGCAGGATCGAAGCAGGCGTGAAGCAGGTGCCGCTGCCGCAGGATCAGCGCCTCGTGAATACTTCGCACCTGATGATTGCCAACCCGTTCCGCGGCGGTGCCATGACCAAGCTGTTCGCCACCCACCCGCCCATGCGTGAGCGCATCGAGCGGCTCGAACGGATGGCCGGACGGCCGCTTTCCTAGCCAGCGGTCCCGTAGATCGCCCTACCGGCCGCGTCCGACGACGGGCGGCTTCATGCGAACAAGCCCTCACCAATGAAGCCGCCCGCCTTGATGCCCGGAGGCACCGCGAACAGGCCGGAGCCCGTGTGCTTGAGGTACTCCAGGGCCAGCTTGTCGCTCTTTGCCATCGTCATCTGCATGGGCACGTAGTGCGTCCGCGGGTCCTTGACGAAGGCGATGAAGAACAGGCCTGCATCGAGGTGGCCGAGCCCGTCCGAACCGTCGGCGTAGTTGTATCCGCGGCGAAGCATCTTCACGCCGTTGTTCTGGTCCGCGTGGGCGAGGCGGACGTGGGAATCGATGGGAATCAGCGGCTCGCCATCGCGGCCCTTGATTGCGAAGTCCGGCACCGTGAATTCTTCCCCTCCGGACAACGGCGCTCCGGCACCTTTCGTGCGGCCGATCAGCCCTTCCTGTTCGCGGAGCGAGGTCCGGTCCCAGATCTCGATATGCATCCGAATCCGGCGGGAGACAAGGTAGCTGCCTCCCGCCATCCACGCTTCACCCGGGCGGGTTCCGGCGGTGGCCCAGACGTGCTCGTTGAGGAGTGCTGTGTCTTCCGACTTCAGGTTGGCCGTGCCGTCCTTGAAGCCGAAGAGGTTGCGCGCGGTGGTCTGGGCCAGGGAGGTCGACGAGGTGCGGCCGAACCCCAGCTGGGACCAGCGGACGCGCACCTTGCCGAAGCCGATGCGTGCGAGGTTCCGGATCGCGTGCACGGCGACCTGCGGATCGTCGGCGCACGCCTGGACCACAATGTCGCCGCCGGTACGCGCGGCCTCGAGGGCATCGCCGGGGAAATGCGGCAAGTCGATCAGGGCATCGGGCCTGCGGCCCTCCAGCCCGAAGCGCGGCTTGCCGTCCTTTTCGAAGAGGCCCGGGCCAAAGCCGAACGTCAACGTCAGCTTGCCGGCCGCCAGATCGAGGGCTTCCCCGGTGTCTTCAGGCGGCGCGTCGTAGGGGCCGTCGACGGCGCCAGTCGCGCCGGTCGTGCGACCGGTGGTCATGGCTTCGGCTGCGGCGGTCCAGTCCTTCAGGAGCTGGATCAGTGCGGCGCGGTCCTCGACCGTCACGTCGAAGGCAGCGATGTGGAGGCGATCCTGGGCGGGAGTGATGATCCCGGCCTGGCGCTCGCCGTAAAAGGGAACCACGTCGCTCGCAGCACTGGCCGGGGCCGCCTCAGCTGCCACCGCATCGTGGCTGAGGTATCCGGCGGCAAGGCCTGCCACTGCACCGACACCGCCCACGCCGGCGAGGGAGAACAGTCCGCGACGGGACATGCCGCGCTTGCCGCCGTCGTCCTTGGCAGCGGACGCAACGGCCGCGTTGGCCGGCCCGACGGCGGCAGCCTCGGTCCCGCCGTCGGGCGCCTCAGCGGTCTCGTGGTTGAAAGGGCAGCCGCTCACAGGACCACGGCTGAGGTGAGCTTGGACAACGGCTCTCCCAAGGCGTCGACCAGCGCGGCGAGCTGCTGGACCTCGGCGGGGCTGAGTTCGTTGTAGTACGCGAAGCCGTCACCCTTGGCGTGCTTCTTGAGTTCGGCCTCAAGGGCAGCGAACTTCCCGTCGAGGCTCGTGGCCAGGGCCGGGTCTTTCTGCGCGAGCGCAGGTTTGAGGTTTTCGAACGCTATCCGCGCGCCGTCGATGTTGGCCTGGAAGTCCCAGAGGTCCGTGTGGGACCAGATTTCTTCTTCGCCGGTGACCTTGCCGCGCGCGACTTCGTCCAGGAGCTCCTTGGCGCCGTTGCCGAGCTTGTCCGCGGAGAGCACCACAGTGCGGGTGCGCTTGCCGAGCTCCTCGGTGTCGGAAACGAGCTGCGTGGCGATTTTGGCCCGCTCGGTGGCCGTCAGCGCTGTGTAGCCCGACGGCGGGAACAAGTCCTTCTCCGCGCGGTGCCAGCCGGTCCATTCCTGGCCCGGTTCAAGGTCGGCTTCGCGGGCATCGAGTTTGGGGTCGAGGTCCCCGAAGGATTCCGCTACGGGTTCGATCCGTTCCCAGTGCATGCGGGTTGCGGCGTACAGTTCGCGGGCCTTCGTTACGTCGCCCGCCGCGTAGGCATCGGCGAAGGCCTTGGTGCCGGTCACAAGCTGCTCAGTCTGGTCTTTGACGTACGCCGTGTACTGCTGAACCCCAGTGTCCACAAGCTTCTGGAAATCGGCATCGACGCCGGTCTTGTTTCCGGAGTCCGTGACCTCAAAGGCGGCTCGGATACCGTCGCCCTGCATGCCCGGCTTGCAGGCGGTGGTGTACTTGCCCGCGGGAGCAGTGACCACCAGGTTGCGGGTCAGGCCGGGACCGATGTTCTCCACTTCGCCGACGATCCGCAGGCCGTCCTCGGCGAGGAGGTAGAACTCGGTAATTTCAGTGCCGTCGTTCTTGACCGCGAAGCTCAGGTTGCCGCTGGGGACGCTGCCCGTGGAGACTTTGCATTCGGTTTTGGTGCTGGTGACCTGGATCGGTCCGGCGGAGGCGCTGGCGCCCGGCGTCTTTGTGTTATCCGTGCAGCCGGTGAGTACGAGCGGAACGGCGGCGGCAGCGGCGACGAGGGCGAGGGACGTCCGGCGGCGTGAAGCCGTTGTGGGCAGGGACATTTTGGGCAGGGGAGTGCCAGGCATGGGGGTTTCCTTCTGTTGTGGGGTGCGGGAAGCTTTTAGGCAGCGTTGGCGGCTTGGGCCGTCGGGGCGTTGCCGGTGGACTGTTGCGGCGAGGAACCGTTGGTGCGGATGTAGAAATAGAGCACAGGGATCACGTACAGCAGCCAGGCCCCGGCTTCGAGCCACGTGGTGGCCGGGGACAGGTTGAGGGTGCCCTTCAGCAGGGTGCCGTACCAGGATGACGGCGGGATGGCCGCGGAGACGTCGAACGCGAGGGTGTGGAGCCCCGGCAGGATTCCGGCTTCCTGGAGGTCATGGATGCCATAGGCGAGCACACCGCCCGCGATCACGATGAGGCCGACTCCGGTCCAGGTGAAGAACCGCGAGAGGTTGACCTTGAGGACGCCGCGATGCAGCAGGTATCCGAGCCCGGCAGCGACGGCCAGGCCGAGTAGCGCGCCTAGCAGCGGCTGCGACGACTCGCCGGCGGCCTGGGCAGCAGCCCAAAGGAACAGCGCAGTCTCAAGTCCTTCGCGGCCCACCGCCAATGCCGCCACCACCACGAGGCCCCACGCGGCGCCGTCGGCCATCTTGTCCACTTGCGACTTCAGCTCGCCGCCGAGGCTGCGGGCGGTGCGCGCCATCCAGAAGACCATCCAGGTGACGAGCCCGACGGCGGCAATCGACAATCCGCCCCCGATCGCCTCTTGCGCGGCGAAAGTCAGTCCCTGCGGACCGAAGGTGAGCAAGGCGCCGAAGGCGATGGATACGGCCACGGCGATGCCGACGCCGGCCCAGAGCCGGGGGAGCAGCGAGCGGCGTCCCGTCTTGACCAGGTAGGCCATGAGCAGGACCACAACGAGGGTGGCTTCAAGGCCCTCGCGCAGGCCGATCAGGAAGTTCGCGGTCATGTGGAATCCTTCGTTAGGGGAGCCACACTTAGGCTCACCTAAGGAAGTACAGTACCCGTTCGGAGGGATTGCGCAAAAGAAACGTGTCGTAATTATTTTGGGGTGGATGTCACGCGCCGCAATCTTGTGACCTCCGCGGATCGGTGCAGTCGCGGAATCCCGGGGCCTTCGCCAGGCCTCGACCCCAAAAAGTTGCCTGCAGTGACGCGCCTGTCTCCGTTAACGACGACGGCGCGCTGCCCGCTCAGGGGGCAACGCGCCGTCGTCGTACTTCCGGATGGCGGCCTGGGCCGCCGCGGAGTCCTAGCTGCGGAAGTTCACGAACTGGAGATCGGCCTCTTCGAACTTCTTGAGGATGTTCATGGTCTCCTGCAGGTCATCGCGGGACTTCGAGGTGACGCGGAGCTCGTCGCCCTGGATCTGGGACTTGACGGACTTAGGGGCTTCGTCACGGATGATCTTGTTGATCTTCTTCGCGATGTCCTGGGCAATGCCCTCCTTGATGGAGCACTCCAGGCGGAATTCCTTGCCGGAGGGGTAAGGCTCGCCCTGGTCGAGGGACTTCAGGGAGATGCCGCGCTTGATGAGCTTGGACTGGAACACGTCCAGGACAGCGAGGATGCGGTCCTCCGAGTTGGCCTTCATGAGGATCTTCTCGCCGCTGAAGTCGATCTCCGCGCCGACGCCCTTGAAATCGTACCGCTGGGCGATTTCCTTCTGGGACTGGTGGAGCGCGTTGGCGACTTCCTGCTTGTCTACCTTGCTGACGACGTCGAATGTGGATTCGCCTGCCATGACTCTCCTTGTGATCGTTGGGGGTGGCCCGGAAACGGGCGGTTTTGTCTGCCATCCAGCCTAGTACGGAAGCGCCCGGCGTGTGCTGAACGTTCACAGTTCGCTCACAGCACACGCATGGCCGGAACTGAGACTGCCCCGACAGAGTTGTATCAGTTTGAAGAGCCCGTCCTGAAAAGGAGCACCATGAGCAACCAGGCCGTCCGCTACGTCACCAAGTCAGCCGCTGCCGCCGCCGGTTCAATCGGAGTCGCTGCCGCCACGGCCGCAGGCGCGGTTGCAGCCGCAGCGCTCGCCGCCTCCGTGGTCCTGAGCCCGGTCCCGGACGCGGCGTCGCGGATGGATGGCGTCCACGCGGACTTGTTGCGGGCCGTGCAGCTCAACCAGATCACGCTGGAGCAGGCGGCCAGTTTCGAGGCCAAACTTGCAGGACGGATACTTGGTTAGCCTGAGATTTCCGCCGATTTTGGGCCCTTGAGGGCTCGATTCGATTCTTCGGCAGAAGTTCTGTAAGGTTGTCTTGCTCGCGCTTACCGGATCGGAAACGAAGCGATGATCGGGAGTGACTTCTTTGAAGTTCGGCAGATTACCCGAGCGGCCAAAGGGGGCTGACTGTAAATCAGCTGGCAACGCCTACGGGGGTTCGAATCCCTCATCTGCCACAAAATTAAATCCCCGGAACCAATGGTTCCGGGGATTTTTTTGTCCGTGTTTTCTGGGGAGGCCCCGTTCGAGGCGCGCGGGGCCGTTCGACGCGGAAAATCCTTTGCGCGGCGCTGGTGGATTCTCGACGCACGAATTCCGGTGTCGACAGGGATTTTGCGTGTCGACGGCGAAAGCCCAGTTAGCTCGCGCTGCCCGGTTCCAGCCAGTATCCGTCCTGGTGATGGACGAGTTGACGGCCCAGGCCTCCGGACAACTGGATCCAGAGCGTGCTGCGATCCTCGGTCATGCCGTCCAAGGTGCCTACGATCCTGTTGCCGCGGGTGTCCTGCAACACCAACTCCTGGTGGAGCGGAAGTTCCGGCCACACCTCTGCGTGTGCCCTGATGGTTTGGGTGGTGCTCACGGGATCTCCTTGGTGCCTTCTGCAATTTGTTTCAGACATTCTTCCCTCGGCATGTGAACCGGCGGTAAACGACATGCCATGTAGCGACACACAAAACGGGGTTGTCCCGAAATGTTACTGCGGAGTAACATTGCGGTTATGCATTTGCTTCTCCGAACCCTCTTGCTCTTGTTCACCTCGTCCAGGCGGAGCCGGCTCAGCGTTTGGGGCACGTCTTCCTTGCCCATGCGAGTGCTGCCCACGGACATCGACATTGCGATGCATGTCAACAACGGCATGTATTTCTCGCTGATGGATCTTGGACGCTTCGACCTCATGGTGCGCGCGGGGATCTGGCAAAAGATGCGCAGACGCCGCTGGAGCCCCGTGGCAGCTGGGGAGACCATCGCGTTCCGGAAGTCGTTGCAGCTCTGGCAGCAATACACCATCGAGTCGAAGATCATCGGGCTCGATTCGAAGGCGATCTACTTTGAACAACGAATGGTGGCCGACGGCGAGATCTACGCCCGCGCGCACATTGCCACACGGCTTGTCGCCAAGGGCCGGCCCGTGAGCCAGGAGGAAATCCTGGCCGAGTTCGGCGAGCCCCCCGCGGACCTCGAGCTTCCGGAATGGATCCACGAGTGGCGCGAGAACAACGCGCTCCCCGGTGCCAGGAAGGCCGCCCCTCACCTCTGGCACTAGCCGACGGTACCGGGCGGCCCCAAACGAGCTGCCCGGCGTCGTGCTTTATTCCCGGTTTGCCGGGTAGCGAACAAGCGCGACTTAGGCGGTGCGGTCGCGTACCGTGGAAGCATGGCTACAGTTGACATCACCGGCGAGCAGTTCGCATCGACCATCGAGGGCAATGACATTGTCCTGGTGGATTTCTGGGCTGCGTGGTGCGGCCCTTGCAGGCAGTTTGCCCCCACATACCAGGCTGCTTCCGAGAAGCATGACGATGTCTTCTTCGCCAAGGTGGACACCGAGGCCGAGCAGCAGCTGGCCGCCGAAGCCGGTATCTCCTCGATCCCCACGCTCATGGCCTTCCGCGAAAAGGTCCTCGTGTTCTCCCAGCCGGGCGCACTGAACGGACCACAGCTGGAGCAGGTCATCGAGGCCGTCAAGGGTCTCGACATGGATGAGGTCCACGCGCACATCGCAAAGCAGCGCGCCGAAAACTCCTAGCAAACGCCATCGGCTGTTGCCCACTTTCCAGTGGGCAACAGCCGATGCTAGTTAGAGGCGCTCGAGCTTCACCGGCTCCGCGAGCAGGGCGCTGAGGGATTCGTTGAGGTCCTGGACGGCGATGCCCTTGGAATGGGTGTCGAGGTGCTCCTCGGATGCCCACTGCTCGGTCAGGACCAGCTTGTCCTCGTTGGCTTCGGTGAGCTCGTAGCGGATGCAGCCGGGTTCGTTCACCACTTCGTCGATCGCGATTTCCAGCGCGAGCTTCACGCGGAAGAATTCGCCGTCGTTGGGAATGAACGTGGCCTGCAGGTCAATGGGTGCACTCATGGGATTCACATTACCGGCTGGCCCGGCAACGCCCTGAAATATTTTGTAGGACTTCCAAGCAAAAGTCTTCTCTTGGCCCCCCGGAGTTGGTAGCGTGCGTTCATGCTTTCCTACACAGCCGGGGACACTGACGTCCCGCTGCTTGAAGAGACCATCGGCGCCAACTTCGAACGCGTCGCGGCGCGGTTTCCGTTGCGGGACGCGCTCATCGAAGCCGCCGTGGTGCCGGGCGATGAGGCCAGGCGCTGGAGCTACGAAAAACTGAACGACGACGTCGATCGCCTCGCGCGTGCGCTGCTCGCCATGGGCGTCGCGAAGGGTGACAGGGTAGGCATCTGGAGCCCGAACTGCGCCGAATGGACCATCCTGCAATACGCCACGGCGAAGGTCGGGGCGATCCTGGTCAACGTCAATCCGGCGTACCGCAGCCATGAACTCGAATTCGTGGTCCGCCAAAACGGCATGCGGATGCTGGTGGCCGCGCCATCGGACAAGAACAGCGACTATGCGGCCATGGCCCGGGAGGCCTTGACCAGTTGCCCCGAGCTTCGGGAGCTCGTGTTTCTTCCCGATCTGGGACTGGACATGCTTAACGCAGGCGAACCGCAAACTGACGCCGAGCTGACGTACGCCGAACTGCTCAAGCGGGCGGACGACGTCGTCCCCTCAGCGCTCAAGGCTCGGATGGCGGAGCTGGACCCGCACGATCCCATCAATCTGCAATACACCTCGGGGACCACGGGCTTCCCCAAGGGCGCCACCCTGACGCACCACAACATCCTCAACAACGGCAACCAAATCGGCAGGCTGTTGGGATACACGGAACGCGACCGCGTGGTCCTTCCGGTGCCTTTCTACCACTGTTTCGGCATGGTCATCGGGAACCTGAACGCCCTGAGCTTCGGGGCGGCCACCATTATTCCCGGCCGCGGATTCACCCCGGCCGCCGCCATGGAAGCGGTGCAGGATTTCGGCGGGACCTCGCTGTATGGCGTGCCCACCATGTTCATCGCCGAGCTGGCTTTGCCGGATTTCGCGTCCTACGACCTCTCGACGCTGCGTACCGGCGTCATGGCCGGCTCACTATGCCCTATCGAGGTCATGGAGCGTGTCATCGCCGAGATGAACATGCGGGACGTGGCCATTTGCTACGGCATGACCGAGACTTCTCCCGTATCCACCATGACCCTCGCGGCCGACACCCTGGAGCAAAGGACCACGACTGTAGGGCGCACGATGCCCAGGCTCGAGTCCAAGATCGTGGATCCGGGCACCGGCGAAACCCTGGAACGCGGGGGGATCGGCGAGCTGTGCACGCGGGGCTACGCCGTGATGGCCGGGTATTGGGGCCAGCCGGAGAAGACAGCCGAGGCCATCGACGACGACGGCTGGATGCACACCGGCGACCTCGCCCGGATGGACCCGGACGGTTTCATCATCATCGAAGGCCGCATGAAGGACATGGTCATCCGCGGAGGGGAGAACATCTATCCCCGCGAAATCGAGGAGTTCCTGTATCGCCATCCCGCCATCCAGGACGTCCAAGTCATCGGGGTGCCTGACCCCAAGTACGGCGAGGAACTGATGGCCTGCATCATCCTCAAACCGGGAGCAGCGTTGGACTTGGACGGAGTGCAGGAGTTCTGCCGCGGCAAATTGGCCCACTACAAGATCCCGCGCTACGTGGACATCAGGGAGAGCTTCCCCATGACGGTGTCCGGCAAGGTGCGCAAGATCGACATGCGCGAAGAAGCGATCACCCGCCTTGGACTCTAATTCCAACGCGGGGTCACTTACGGCCCATGTTGGGCGGCAACATGGGCCGTAAGTGACCCCGCGTTGGCTTGCTTGGAAGTCAGCCTGTGGATAACTCCTTGCCGGGGTCAAATTGCGGACAAACTGGATCCCATGGTCCGCATCATGCCGCTGCCGGAGGAACTTAGTAACCGTCCTTTCACGGTCTATGAATCCCGCGTGCTTGGCGTCGCTCCGAAGCGGCTCCGGGCCAGGGATATGTCCGACGGCGGGCGGCTGATCTACTTGCCTGCGGGTCGTGACTTTGAGTTTGCCGAACAGGCGCGGGTCCTTGCCGCGGCAACACCGGGCGCCTGGGTGTCCCATGAGAGCGCTGCGGTACTGACCCGGCTCGGCCTTCCTCCGTGGCTGGGCGACTGCGAGACGGTCCACCTGAGCAAGCCCCATGAGCTTCCCCGGGTCCGCCGGACCGGGGTGACGGGGCACCGAGTCCGTGTCCTCCAGGGCGAAGTCACGGAGATAGGCGGTATCCCGGTGTCCTCCCCGTCCCGGACGTGGCTTGACCTGGCGCATCAGTTGCCGCTGCGGTACGTGATTGCCATGGGCGATCAGCTGATCCGTAGGCCTCGGCCTGGCCTTGAAGGAAGGACGGAGGCCTACGCCACCAAGGAAGGATTGCGGCTCCTGATCCGGCAGCATCCGAACATGAAAGGCGTGGAGAAGGCCCGGCTTGCCCTTGAAGACATGCGGGTTGGAGCAGATTCGTTTCCGGAGACATTCCTGCGGCTCGCAATGTCGGATGCGCGATTGCCTGAACCGGAACTGCAGCTCCGCCTCGACCCGGACGATCCGTGGTCGCCGTCCGCGGACCTGGGGTACCGGCGGTTTCGGATCGCCGTGCAGTACGACGGCGCACCACATCTCACGCGGGAACAGCAGACACGGGACAACCGGAGGGACGAAGCGTTCACCAATGCCGGCTGGTCCTACTTCAAGGCCAACGCCGATGATCTGGCCGAAGGGTTCTCTGGCCTGATTGTCCGGATCAAACGCGCGAAACTCCGAACGCGGGGTCACTTACGGCCCATGTTGGGCGGCAACATGGGCCGTAAGTGACCCCGCGTTGGGGGGCGTTGGTGGCGTTAGTGCCCTCGGTGGTCCTGGATGGTCATCCGTGGTCCGAAGGTCGGCTTGCGGAAGCCGCTGAGCCCGAGCATCCGGACTACCCGCTGCCGGTGCCCACGCCACGGTTCCAGGAGGGCGATCATTCCGGCGTCGTCCGTCTTCCTGCCTGTGAGCGCATAACCGACGTACGAGGCCAAATGGTAGTCGCCCACCGCGATCGAATCAGGGCAGCCATGGGTCCGCTGGACCACCTCGGCGGCCGTCCAGACGCCGATGCCCGGGATGGTCTGCATCTTGGCCCAGGCTTCAACCGCGCTGAGTGAGGCGAGCCGTTCAAGCGCGACGGCGGATCGCAGCGCCCGCATGACCGTCGCCGAACGCTGGGGACCAACGCCTGCCTTGTGCCATTCCCACGAAGGGATGGCTAACCATTGGGCTGCGGTCGGCGCCACGAGTAGCCCCGAGGGGCCCGACGTCGGGAGGCGGCCTGCGCTTGGCGCTGCGGTGCCGTACCTGTACATCAGGTAGCGGTAGCCCCGGCGGGCTTCGATAGTGGTGACCTTTTGCTCAAGAATCGTGGGCACGAGGGAGTCCACCACGCGGCCGGTGGTGGGCAAACGGACGGTGAGGTTCCGGCGTCGGGCTTCCCGGACCATGCGCGGGAGGGTGGCATGGAACGCAGCGTCATCAAAGCCGGACCAGTCGTCCCCGCTCCCCAACAACGCAGGCACGGAGGCAATGGCGGAGCCCGCGCCGGGGCCCCACGCCTGGGCATCGACACGGGTGTCTTGGCCGGTTCCCGCGGCGGTGAGGCGCAGCGTGGCCGGGCCGTCCGGCGTCGTGAAGGCCATCCACACCCCGTCCTGCCGTGCAGCGAAGGACGGATCGCCGTTGCCGCGCATGAGGATTCCCACGGTCTGCAGGAGGTCGAAGGGGCCGCCGGGGTGCCATCGCACGGATGCGTCGGCCGCAGCCGCTGCGGCGGGTGGGGCATCGACGATGGTCATTCATTCATGGTCGCATGCTCGTGTGACAACACTCGAAAAGAGCCGCGCTCAAGCCCTTACGCCGCGAAACCCACCCGACTAGACTCCACGTGTGGCGCGGGGCGTCCGCGCCTTCCATGACAATCTCAGGAGAACCAATGGCCGGTGTAGTGCATTTTGAAATCCCCGCGGACGACAAGGAGCGGGCCAACACTTTCTACCAGGGTGCCTTCGGCTGGATGCTCAACCCCATGCAGGAAATGGACTACACGATCGCCATCACCACGCCTTCGGACCCGCAGACGGGCATGCCGAGCGCGCCAGGGGCCATCAATGGTGCACTGTTCCCGCGCACAGAGGAACTGAAGACGCCCATCATCACCGTTGACGTCGAAGACATCGAGGCTTCGCTTGGCCAAATCGAGAGTGCAGGCGGTTCTGTGGTCAAAGGCAAGGATGCCGTTCCAGGCATGGGTTACTACGCCTATTTCAAGGACACCGAAGGCAACATCCTCGGCCTCTGGCAGACGGACTCTTCGGCAGGAGGCACTGCACCGGCAGAGTGAGTGGGTTGCTCGGGCCGGCCCTTTACGCGGAGCTGGCCCTACGCTCCCGAAACTACTCTCCGAAGCGCCCGCGGGACTCCGCCGGAATCAGCGGCTTCTCGGCCCGGACCTTGAGTTCCTGCACCGCCCACGTGTTGCCGTCCGGATCGCTGAAGCCGAAGAACGTGCCGCCGTCGCGCTCGTCGAAGACGGTGATTTCGCTGGCCTCGACCCCGCGGCCGAGCAATTCCTCGCGTGCGGCGCGGGCATCGGCGACCACAAGCTGAAGGCCCCGCATGGAACCCGGCGCCATCTCGCTCTGCGCCGGCAAGTCTCCGACGACGATCGAGCATCCGGAGCCCGGCGGAGTCAGCTGTGCCACGTGCTGAGTCCTCCGCTGCACCGGAGCAGTCCCGACCAAGCGGTAACTTGGTACCTATGAAGTACGCCCAGTCCGTCCTGGACCTCATTGGCAATACACCGCTCATCAAGCTCAACCACGTGACCGGGGACATCAAAGCCACCATTCTGGTGAAGCTTGAATATGTGAATCCCGGTGGCTCCATCAAGGACCGCATCGCGGTGAAGATGATCGAGGAAGCGGAACGGGACGGAAAGCTCGAGCCGGGCGGAACCATCGTGGAACCCACCTCGGGCAACACCGGCGTCGGACTCGCCCTGGTGGCCCAGCAAAAGGGCTACAAATGCATCTTTGTTGTCCCGGACAAAGTGGGCGAGGACAAGCGTGCCGTACTTCAGGCGTACGGCGCCGAAGTTGTCGTGACGCCCACTTCCGTGGCCCCGGACAGCCCGCAAAGCTACTACAGCGTCTCCGACCGGCTTGTGTCGGAGATCCCCGGAGCCTACAAGCCGGACCAGTTCTCCAACCCGGCAGCCCCCGGCAGCCACTACGAAACCACCGGGCCCGAGATCTGGCGTGATACCGACGGGAAGATCACCCACGTCGTGATCGGCGCCGGGACGGGCGGCACCATCACCGGCACCGGGCGCTACCTCAAGGATGTGTCCGCCAACCGGCCGGAGTCCGACGGCGGCCGCGTCAAGGTCATCGGCGCGGACCCGGCAGGCTCGGTCTACTCGGGCGGCACGGGGCGGCCCTACTTCGTGGAGGGCGTCGGCGAGGACATGTGGCCGGCCAACTACGACAAGACTGTGCCGGATGATGTCATCGCCGTCAGCGACGCCGACTCCTTCGAGATGACAAGGCGCCTGGCCCGCGAGGAAGGACTCCTGGTAGGGGGTTCCTCGGGCATGGCAGTGGTTGCCGCGTTGCAGGTGGCCAAAGACCTTGGCGAGGAAGCCGTCGTCGTCGTGATCCTGCCGGACTCCGGCCGTGGCTACCTGGCGAAGATCTTCAACGACAAGTGGATGCGTTCCTACGGCTTCCTCTCCGGCGGCGAGGAAGCCTCGGTGGGCGAGGTCCTGAAGTCCAAGACCGGCGAAATGCCGGACCTCGTCCACATCCATCCCAACGAGACCGTCCGCGATGTCATCAACATCATGAACGAATTCGGGGTCTCGCACATCCCGGTCCTCTCGCAGGAGCCGCCCGTGGTCATGGGCGAGGTGCTCGGCGCTGTCGATGAGCGCACGCTGACCTCCAAGCTGTTCCGTGGCGAGGCGAAATTGACCGACAAGATCTCCGAGCACATGGGGGAGCGCCTGCCCGTGATCGGCTCCCTGGAGACCATTTCCGCCGCACGCGAGCTGCTGTCCGACGTCGACACCGTCATGGTGACGTTCGTTGGAGCTCCCGTGGGCATCCTGACCCGCCACGACCTTCTCGCCTACCTGAGCAACTGACACTAGGAGTTCATATGTCTGCAAACGAAGCAGGATTCAACACGCGTGCCGTCCACGCCGGCCAGGCGTTCGAACCGCGCACCGGCGCCGTGGTTCCGCCGCTGCACTTCAGCTCGACGTATGCCCAGGACGGCATAGGCGGTTTGCGCGACGGCTACGAATACGGCCGCGGCGGCAACCCCACCCGAGATGCGCTGCAGGAACAGCTCGCCGCGCTCGAAGGCGGCACCCACGCCTTCAGCTTCAGCTCGGGCCTCGCAGCGGAGGACTCACTGATCCGTGCTGTTGCCCGGCCCGGCGACCACATCGTCCTCGGCAACGACGCGTATGGCGGAACCTACCGGCTCATCAACCGCGTGCTCGGTGAGTGGGGCATCGGCAACACACCAGTGGACATGTCCAACCTGAACGCCGTTGCCGCGGCCGTCGCGGCGAACAAGACCCGCATAGTCTGGGTGGAAACGCCTTCCAACCCCATGATGAAGATCACCGATATCGAAGCGCTCGCCAAAGTAGCGCACGACGCCGGTGCCCTCCTGGTGGTCGACAACACCTTTGCGTCCCCCTACTTGCAGACCCCGCTCGCCCTGGGTGCCGACGTCGTGGTCCACTCGACCACCAAGTACATCGGCGGCCACTCGGATGTGGTGGGCGGCGCGATCGTGGTCAAGGACGCCGAACTGGCAGAGAAGATCGGCTTCGTGCAGTTCGCTGTCGGCGCCGTGTCCGGACCCATGGATGCGTTCCTGACCACGCGTGGCCTCAAGACGCTCGGCGTGCGCATGGACCGCCACAGCGAGAACGCCCAGGCCGTGGCCGAGTGGTTGCTGGAGCGTCCAGAAGTTGAAGCCGTGCTGTATCCGGGACTGCCTTCCCACCCCGGCCACGAGCTCGCGGCCAAGCAGATGAAGAAGTTCGGCGGCATGATTTCCGTGCAGTTCAAGGGCGGCGAAGCTGCGGCCCGCAAGGTGGCAGAGTCCACCCAGGTCTTCACTCTGGCCGAGTCCCTGGGCGGCATCGAGTCCCTCATGAACTATCCCTCGGAGATGACGCACGCTTCGGTCAAGGGCACTGAGCTGGCCGTGCCTGTCAACCTGATCCGGCTTTCCTGCGGCATCGAGGACGTCGAGGACCTGATCGCGGACCTCGAGCAGGCGATCGGCAACATCACCGACTGAAAGCCCCTCACCAAGTAATCTAGCTTTCTTTAGAAAAGCCAGCTAATCTCGAACCATGCCTTTACGATCCGATTGGTCCGAGCGGACGTGCAGCCTGGCTCGTGGCCTCGATATCCTCGGGGACCCCTGGGGAAGCCTGGTGTTACGGGAAGTCTTCTTCGGCAACGGCCGCTTCGATGCCATCAAAACCCGCCTCCACATCGCGGACAACGTCCTCAGCAAAAGACTGGGTTGGCTGGTTGAAGCGGGCCTCCTTGCCCAACGGCCCTACCTGGACGGCGCGCGCACTCGCCAGGAGTACGTCCTCACGCCCAAGGGCGAAGATGCTTTGCCGGTCTTGAACGCCATCATCATCTGGTCCGAAAAGCATCTCGATGCGCCGGCGGACAACGCCCACATGCGCGTGATCCACAACGGCTGTGGACTGCCGACGGTGTCGGCCGATACGTGCTCCCATTGTGGGTCCCGCCTGACCGCCGCCAACACCAGCTGGCATAGCCTCACGCGATCCGAACACCCGTTGGCCTTGGCCACCGCCCCCGCCAGACGTGACCTCCTGGACGAATCGGAGCCCTCCGCATGACCGCACCCAATCCCACCGAACTTTCCGCCGGCAAACCAGCTGGCAAGACTCCTCGGAAGTGGCGACTCCACCCCGCCTGGATGGTCGCCGCCGTCGCGTTCCTGGCACTCGTAGGCGCGGCCGGTTTCCGGGCGGCGCCCGGTGTGCTCATGGTGCCGCTGCAACAGGAATTCGGCTGGTCAACAACCGTCTTGTCGCTCGCAGTCAGCATCAACCTGGTGTTGTTCGGGCTCACGGCACCGTTCGCTGCGGCGCTCATGGAACGCTTCGGCATCCGCACCGTCACCGCGATTGCCCTTTGCCTGATCGGTCTCGGCTCCGCCCTGACGGTGTTCGTCAACCAGTCGTGGCAGATCCTGCTGACCTGGGGCGTCCTGATCGGGCTGGGCACCGGCTCCATGGCCTTGGTTTTCGCGGCCACCATCGCCAATACGTGGTTCTCCAAGAACCGCGGACTCGTGATCGGCATCCTGACGGCGGGCAGCGCGGCCGGGCAGCTAGTGTTCCTGCCCTTCATCGCGGTGCTTGCCCAGAGCCCGGGCTGGCGCGGTGCCTCGCTCCTCATCGCAGCGGGTGCGCTTGCCGTAGTGCCGCTCGTGCTGCGCTGGCTGAAGAACTCACCTGCCGACGTCGGGGTCCAGCCCTACGGAGCCGAAGAAGAGCAAGCGACGACGGCGGAGCCCGCCCCGGTCCCGGAAGCCGCCAACGCGGAAGGCGCCAAGACGCCCAACGCGGCGGTGCGGGCATTGCAGGTCCTCAAACGCGCCAGCAAAGTGCGCACCTTCTGGGCCCTGGTTGCCGGTTTCGCCATCTGCGGTGCCACCACCAACGGCCTGATCGGCACCCACTTCATCCCCTCGGCGCACGACCACGGCATGCCGGAAACCACCGCGGCCGGGTTGCTGGCCGTCGTCGGGATCTTCGACATCGTGGGCACCATCGCCTCCGGTTGGTTGACGGACCGCTTCAATCCCAAGGTGCTCCTGGCTGTGTATTACCAGTTCCGCGGGGTTGGGCTGTTGGTGCTGCCCGTGCTTCTGGGCTCCACCGTGCAACCGAGCATGATCCTGTTCGTAGTGGTGTACGGCCTGGACTGGGTGGCCACCGTGCCCCCGACGGCGGCCATCTGCCGGAAGGTGTTCGGCGCGGACGGCTCGGTGGTGTTCGGGTGGGTCTTTGCCGCGCACCAGCTCGGGGCCGCTGCGGCCGCGTTGCTCGCGGGTTACATCCGCGATGCCACTGGCCACTACACCTACGCATGGATCGGCGCCGCAGCGATGTGCACGGTGGCCGCCGTCATCAGCGCCACCATCCGCAAGGACGCGGGAAAGAAGGAACCGGTTTCGGTCGGAGCCTAGCTCGCTGGGCTGGTCCCCCCGCGCGCGGAGCTAGCGGAAAGCCGGGACCCCCGTGATGTGCTGGCCAAGGATCAGCGTGTGCACCTCGTCCGTCCCTTCGTAAGTGCGCACGGATTCCAGGTTGTTGGCATGGCGCATGGGCGGGTAGTCCAGCGTGATGCCGTTGCCACCGAGGATGGTGCGCGCTTCGCGGGCGATCTTGATTGCCTCCCGCACATTGTTGAGCTTGCCCGCCGAGATCTGCTCCGGGTGCAGTTTGCCCGCATCCTTGAGCCGCCCAAGGTGCAGGGCGAGCAAGGTACCTTTCTGGATCTCCAGGACCATGTTCACGAGCTTTTCCTGGGTCAACTGGTAGCCGGCCAAGGGCTTGCCGAATTGCATGCGGCTTCCGGCATATTCGAGCGCGGCCTCGTAGGAGTCGCGGGCAGCGCCCATGGCACCCCAGGCAATGCCGTACCGCGCCTCGTTGAGGCAGGAGAACGGGCCGCGGAGTCCCATGGCACCCGGGAGGAGTGCCTCCGGACCCAGCCGGACGGCGTCGAACACCACATCGCACTGGATCGAGGCACGCATGGAGAGCTTCGCGTCGATGGGAGTCACGGCGACTCCCGGGGTGCCGGCCGGAACCAGGAAGCCCCGGATGCCGTCGTCGGTGTTTGCCCACACCACCATGACGTCCGCGATCGATGCCATCCCGATCCAGCGCTTCGAACCGTTCAGCACCCAGCCGGCGTCGTCGCCCGTCCCGTCGCGGCGCGCAAAGCTGGCCATGGACGACGGGTCCGAACCCGCCGTCGGCTCCGTCAAGGCAAAACAGCCGATCAGTTCGCCGGCAGCCATGCGCGGGAGCCATTGTTCCTTCTGCTCTTCGCTGCCCCACTTGTGGATCGCCGTCATGGCCAGGGAGCCTTGGACGGACACGAAGGTCCGGATGCCGGAATCGCCGGCCTCGAGTTCCATGGCGGCAACGCCGTATTCGACGGCGGTGCGGCCGGGGCAGCCGTAGCCCTCCAGATGCATGCCAAGGACGCCGAGTTCGCCGAGTTCCGCCGGCAGTTCCCGCGGGAACACCGCGTCCTCGTACCAGCGGGCGATGTTCGGCCGGATCCGCTGGTCCGTGAAATCGCGTACCTTCTCGCGAAGCTCCAGTTCCTCGGAACCCAAGAGGGAATCGAGGGCGAGGACATCGGAGGTATTCGTCGTTGAATGGCTCATGCCAGCATCCTAAGGCCGGACATGTTCCCCGCAGCGTCCTGTAAGGACCGTCGGCGCTGGCGCGGCACCTGCGCCGTGCCAGAATTGAGCCATGGCCGCCGCGGATGTGAACGCAATTGGGCTGCAGCTACCGGCAGTCAAGGGAATCGGGCGACCCCGAATTCTGGCGGGCCTGGTCCTGGCCCTGCTGCTACCTTCTGCGATCGAAGTCCTGGTCTCCGCGTTGCAATACCGGAACTTCGCCATGATCATGCTCTTCCAATTGGCCGTCTCCGCCGCCGTTGCCGCAATCGGCGGGTTGTGGCCGGCGGTGGTGTCCGCCGTCCTCGGCAGCATGCTCTTGAACTACTTCTCAGCCGATCCCGTGGGCTCCCTATCCATCGCGGATCCCGCCACGCTTTTCACCCTGGTCATCTTCCTTGCCGTGGCGTGCGGCGTGGCGCTCGCCGTCGGTTTGGCGACCCGACGGGCCCAGGAAGCCGCGCATTCCGGAGCCGAGGCGAGGGCACTGAGCGAATTGGCCCTTCGTATCCTGAGCTCGGACGGCAGCCTCGAGTCGTTCCTGGACAAAATCCGCGTCAACCTCGGCATGGAAGCGATGACGCTGCTCTCCACGTTTGACTCGCCGGACGCCACCGGACCGGGTTGGAAGGTCCTTGCAAGCTCCGGGATTCAACCGCCGGTGACCCATGCGGCCGCCGACCATGCCGCCGTCGTCGATCGCAACTACACGCTCCTGCTCAGGGGCGGACCGCTCTCCGAACAGCACCGCCGCATGCTCGCCGCGTTCGGCGCCTTCGTGGTGGCCGTGCGGGAGCGCCAGCAGCTGGTCAAGAGCAGGCAGGACAACGCGCGCCTGGCGGAAGGCAACAAGATGCGGACCTCCATCCTGCGAGCCGTCTCCCATGATCTCCGCACTCCTTTGGCGGGCATCAAGCTTGCCGTCAGCAGCCTGCGCCAGGAAGACGTGACCTTTGCTCCCGAAGACGAGCGCGAACTATTGGCCACTATCGAGGACTACGCGGACCGTTTGGATCACTTGGTGGATAACCTGCTGGACATGTCCCGTATCACCGCGGATGCCGTGAACCCGCTGCTGCGCGGACTGGGCTGGCACCAGATCCTGCCGGAGGCTTTACGCGGGGTGCCGGGGGAGCGCATACGCAACGAGCTACTGGCCAACCTTCCGTATATAGAGGCCGACGCCGGGATGCTGGAACGCGTCGTCGCGAACCTCGTGGAGAACGCGGTGAAATACGCGCCCGATTCCGATGTTGTGCTGGTGGCGCGGACCGGTGCGGGCATCATGGTGGATGGTCGGCCGGCCAGCGAACTGCGGGTGATGGACCATGGCTCGGGGATAGCGCCCGCGGCCGTGCTGGAGCTTTTCCAGCCTTTCCAACGCCTCGATGATTCTCCATCCAGCCGTGACGGCCGCAGCGGAATCGGCCTGGGACTCGCTGTCGCCAAGGGCTTCACCGAGGCCATGGGCGGTACGCTCATGGCCGAGGCGACGCCGGGAGGCGGGCTGACCATGGTGGTCACACTCCCTCTGTGGACGGGAGGGCGGCCATGAGCCTCGTGCTGATCGTGGAAGATGAAGCCCAGATCGCCCGGGCAATGCAGATCAATCTCCATGCCCACGGCTACCGTGCCATCAGCGTCGGCAACGGCGCGGACGCACTCAAGGCGGCGGCCCAGCAGCCCGTGGACATCGTGGTGCTNGCCCAGATCGCCCGGGCAATGCAGATCAATCTCCATGCCCACGGCTACCGTGCCATCAGCGTCGGCAACGGCGCGGACGCACTCAAGGCGGCGGCCCAGCAGCCCGTGGACATCGTGGTGCTCGATCTCGGCCTGCCGGACATGGATGGCGTGGACGTGATCAAGGGAATCCGCGGCTGGAGCACCATGCCCATCATCGTGTTGTCTGCCCGCCACGGTTCGGAAGACAAAGTTGAGGCCCTCGATGCCGGGGCCGACGACTACGTGACCAAGCCCTTCGGCCTTGACGAACTCCTGGCCAGGCTCCGTGCAGCCTCGAGGCGGGCAGCGCCCCGGCATGAAGCGCCGACGCTCCAGACCGCCGACTTCCTGGTTGACCTGGCCGGAAAGAAGATCACCAAAGACGGCGCGGAAGTCCGGTTGACGCCCACGGAATGGAACATCCTGGAATTGCTGGTGCGCAACGCCGGACGGCTGGTCAGCCAGCAGCAGATCCTCACACAGGTCTGGGGACAGGCCTACGCCAAGGAGACCCAGTACCTGCGTGTCTATATTGCCCAGCTCCGGCGCAAGCTCGAACGCGACCCTGCACAGCCCCGACACCTCCATACCGAGGCCGGCATGGGATATCGCTTCGATCCGTAGCTGCGTACGTAGACTGTAGTCATGGATACCGCATCGTTGCTTGCTGTTTGCCGGGTATACGAGCTCCTGCCCGATCCCGAAGGGTCGGTAGGAGTGACGGCCATTGACAAGCGCCCCGTTGACGGGCCGGTGAAGGTCCACAAGCTGGGAATCCACGGCGACATCCAGGCGAGCCGGATCCACCACGGCGGCGAGGACCAGGCGCTCTACGCGTATTCCCAGGCGGATGCCGATTACTGGGCGAATGAACTCCAGCGGGACATGCCCGCCGGGATCTTCGGGGAGAACCTCCGCGTTGCCGGAATCGAGACCAGCGGTGCGGTGATCGGCGAACGGTGGAAGATCGGCTTGGACGTCGAAGTCGAGGTCACGTCCCCGCGTGTGCCGTGTGCAACGTTCCAGCGCCGCATGAACGAACCACAGTGGGTCAAGCGCTTCACCGAAGCAGGGCGGGTCGGCACCTACCTGCGCGTAGTGAAGACCGGCACCATTTCGGCCGGTGACTACATCCACAAACTGTTTGTGCCGAAACACGGCATCACGGTGGGGCAGTGGTTCAGCAACCCCACCCTTGATGACATGCAATTGCTGCTCGACGCAGAGGCGGACGGAGAAATCCTGCTGCAGTCCGACTACCACGACTCTTTCGAAAAGCTCATGCGCCGCAACGGGGTGGACGCCTGAAGATGCCCTCGAACGGCCGTCCTGAGAGGCGGTCTTGAGGGCGCCCGGCGCGGCTTTGTGCGCAAGCTCACCGCCGCCGTCGGCAGTTATGTCGCCGCGGGACCAATCTGTGCCCTACACTAGAACTATCCCCCACTCCGGAAATCCCTTTTTCCTGCCCAATTCTTGAGGCAGGACTGGTCAGTGTTGGGGCCCGCAAAATGTGTGTGGGCAGTTTCATAGGGAGAGCCGGGCGAAGAAAACGCTGTACAGACTGCTGAGATAGCAGCCAAGAGATGCAGCGGGAAGTCCTGCCATGGGATTGCGACAGCGCCGGACTTCTTGCGAGCACCAGAGCCTTCGGGTTCTTTTGCCCGCAACGTGTACTGCGGCCAAGCCCAACCGGGCCGCGCCGACTGGCCCCCTATGGATGAGGAAACTTTCCCCTATGCCCGAAAACCTGAACGACCCGTTCGTCGCCGAGTCTGCTGAAGAAGCAGAGACCGCCGTCGAGATCGCCGAAACCGCACCCGCCGAAACCGCCGCACCCGCCGCTGAGTTCATCGAGGCTGCAGCGCCCGTTGAGGCCCCGGCCGAGGCACCCGCCGAGGCTTCCGCCAAGGCCCCGGCTGCGGTTCCGGCCGAATCGCCTGTCGAAGAAGAGGAAGAGGGCATCCGCTTCGTCGACCTCGGAATCGACCCCCGCGTCCTTGCGGCCCTGCAGGACGTCGGCTACGAGAAGCCGTCTCCGATCCAGGCAGCAACCATTCCGCTGCTGCTCGAAGGCCGCGACGTCGTCGGCCTCGCCCAGACCGGCACCGGTAAGACTGCAGCATTCGCAGTACCGGCACTGTCCCGCCTGGCCGAACTCCACGACCTGAACGGCCCGTCCCGCAAGACGCAGGCACTGGTCCTCGCTCCGACCCGCGAGCTTGCGCTCCAGGTTGCCGAGGCCTTCACCTCGTACGCCAAGCACATCGATGACTTCACGGTTCTCCCTGTCTACGGTGGCTCCGCCTATGGCCCGCAGCTTGCTGGCCTTCGCCGCGGTGCACAGGTTGTTGTGGGTACCCCGGGCCGCGTTATCGACCACATCTCCAAGGGTTCCCTGGACCTGTCCGAGCTGCAGTACCTCGTCTTGGACGAAGCCGACGAAATGCTCCGCATGGGCTTCGCCGAGGACGTTGAGCAGATCTTCCAGCAGACCCCGGAAGACCGCCAGGTTGCGCTGTTCTCTGCCACGATGCCGGGCCAGATCCGCCGTATGTCCAAGCAGTACCTGAACAACCCTGCCGAGATCTCGGTCAAGTCCAAGACCACCACCGGCGCCAACACCCGCCAGCGGTACCTGCAGGTCATGGGCCCGCACAAGCTCGATGCCCTGACCCGCATCCTCGAGGTGGAAGAGTTCGACGGCGTTATCGCCTTCGTGCGCACCAAGATGGCTACCGAGGACCTGGCTGACAAGCTGAAGTCCCGCGGCTTCCAGGCCGCCGCCATCAACGGCGACATTCCGCAGCAGCAGCGCGAACGGACTGTCGACGCGCTGAAGGAAGGCCGCATCGACATCCTGGTCGCCACCGACGTCGCGGCCCGTGGCCTTGACGTTGAGCGCATCAGCCACGTGGTCAACTACGACATCCCGCACGACACCGAGTCCTACGTCCACCGAATCGGCCGTACCGGCCGTGCAGGCCGTAGCGGCGACGCCATCCTCTTCATGACGCCGCGGGAGAAGTACCTGCTGCGTTCGATCGAGAAGGCCACCCGCCAGCCGGTTGAGCAGATGCACCTGCCCACTGCCGAGACGGTCAACACCTTGCGCCTTGGCAAGTTCGCGGACAAGATCACGGAGACCCTCGAGTCCGAGGACGTTGCCGCGTTCCGCGACCTGATCTCTTCCTACGAAGAGGAGCACAACGTTCCGGCTTCGGAGATCGCAGCTGCACTGGCCGTCATGGCACAGGGCGGCCAGCCGCTCCTGGTCAAGGAACTGCCGGCTGCACCGGAATTCCAGAAGCGCGAGCGCTCCAAGGACGGCTTCGGTTCCCGTGGCCCGACCCGCGCCCTGACGGAGGGCAACGCCACCTACCGGATCGCCGTCGGACGCCGCCAGCGCGTCATGCCGGGTTCGATCGTTGGCGCCATTGCCAACGAAGGCGGCATCTCCTCGGCACAGATCGGCGGCATCGACATCCGCTCGGACCACTCCCTGGTGGAGCTCCCGGCGGACCTGAGCCCCGAGCAGTTGCGTGCCCTGTCCCGCACCCGGATCGGCGGCGAGTTGATTCACCTCGAGCTGGACAACGGCCGCAAGCCGGCCTCTGACCGTGGCGGCGAGCGTGGCGGTTACTCCGGAGGCAGCCGCGGCGGCGACCGTGGTGGCTACTCCGGTGGTGACCGTGGCGGAAACTTCAAGGGCAACGGTGGCTTCAAGAAGGAGTTCCGTAAGACTGAAGGCGACCGTGGCGGCTACTCCGGTGGCGAGCGCACTTCCGCTGATCGCGGCGGCCGTTCCTACAGCGAGCGCAGCAGCGCCGGTACCGGAACGGGCAGCTACGCCGACCGCGGCGCACGCAAGCCGCGCACTGGTGGCGACGCGGGCAACCGCGATTTCAACCGCAAGGGTAAGTGGTAAACAGGACTAGTTCCTGGTTTCTCGTCAGAGGCCGGCTTTCGAGCCGGCCTCTGGCCGTTTAACGGTGGCCCCACTTTAACGCCCGCCCAGGTTCCGCGCTTGCCCGGCTGTGGAAAGCTAGGTTCATGGGATTCCTCGATGGGTTGAAGAAGAACCTCGGCTTCGAGAAGGCCGAACACAAGCCGACTGGACGGCCGTCTGAGGCCCCACAGGAGGCCGCTGAAGCCTCAACGGGGGAGACGGTCCAAAGCCCGGTTCCGGAGCCGTCAGTGGAGGCTCCCGTGGCGCCCGGCCCCGCACTGCCCGACGCCGGTGCTTCCGCCGCCAACGCAGGGCCGGTCACGGAAGTCGTAGTGGAGGCCGACGATACCCTCAGCGGCATCGCCTTGCAGTTCGGGGTTGACTTGGGTGCCCTGATCGCCGTGAACGCGGACACCGTGCCCAACCCGGACCACATCTACCCTGGCCAAGTGCTCCGACTGCCCTGATTCGGACCCTTTCCTGCCCAAGAAAACGGGGCGGATGCAAATTGTGTCGGCACCGTTTTTCCCTGTCCCGCAGCCGATTTGTGGCCTGCGAAATCGTCCGGTAGAGTATTTACTCGTTGCCCCCCTAGCTCAGTGGTAGAGCGCGTTCTTGGTAAGAACGAGGTCACCGGATCGATTCCGGTGGGGGGCTCTGAATGAGGGCCTGTGTCAAGGCGGTTTTTGACCGGCTTGACGCAGGTTTTTCTCATTCGTGGCGGTGTAGCTCAGTTGGTTAGAGCGCACGACTCATAATCGTGAGGTCGGGAGATCGAGCCTCCCCACCGCTACCAAGTAAAACCCCCGGAATCCGCGAGATTCCGGGGGTTTTTCGTTTTCGGCGCTAGCTGATGGACGCCAAGGTGTAACCACTCCCGCGGCGCACACCGAACAACGGCCTCCGCGCGTTTGGAGCCCCCGCCCCCGCATCTTAGGCCGGCCCAGCCCGGTGTTGGTCCAAGTGAATTAGAGGAGAAATCTGGGCGGTAGCCACAAGGCCACTGGGTGCTTGCCGTAAAGATTTCGTAAAGATCGTGACGAAATGGCGCTACTTGCCGATAGTTTCGGACGCGCCGCCATCTGAGGTTTCCCCCAATTCTCGGGTGGTGCGCATCTAGAAAGATGGCCCGCCGCCTGTGGTTCCCCCAATTCTCAGGCGGCGGCGCCCTTCGAAGATGTCCAAGTCCTATGCACGGAACTCAACGTGGGTACGGCGCGTCGTAACTCGCGATCACCCTCGAACTTACTCGTCTATTTAGGAGATCCATTGTCGTACCAGCAGCAACAAACCACCCAGTTTGGCAGCGCCATTCCGCTTTGGGCCCCGTACTATGGTGCACCGATCGGCGAGGCGGCACGCCGGTTCTTCAAGAAGTACGCCACGTTCACCGGCCGGGCCAGCCGTAGCGAGTACTGGTGGTGGACCCTCATCTCGGTTGTCGTCACCACCGTGCTGAACATCGTCATGTCCGTAGCTGGCTCCGCGGGTGCCACCGTCAATGACTCCGGAGCTATGGTCCCGGGTCCCGGGGCGATGGTCGGCGTCATCCTCCTGGTCATCTGGGGTCTGGCAGTCGTCGTCCCGTCTCTGGCCCTCACTGTCCGCCGCCTCCACGATGTGAACTTCAGTGGCTGGATGATCTTGATCGGCCTCGTCCCGTTCCTCGGTGGACTGGCGCTGCTCGTCTTCATGATCCTGCCGTCCAAGCCGGAAGGCCAGCGGTTCGACGTCCCCGCCTAGCTCCAAATCACAGGACAGCCTGAAGGGTCATCGGCCGTGATGCCGGTGGCCCTTCAGTGTCTTCCTCGATTGAGTTTCCTGCCAGGCAGCGACGAACGAAACCCATTGGGTGGGCGTGCAGGGCGCAGGTGCCGGCGCGTCATCGCGCGATACTGGCCCGCATCTCCCGCGCACGGAAGGGCTTGGTGATGAAGCCGTCCGCTCCGGAGCCCATCCGCCGGCCAGTGAAGCCTGCCCTGTGCCTTCGCGAAGCCCGCAAGTTTGCTGGGCACTTGCCGTAAAGATTTCGTAAAGATCCTGCTGAAAAGCTGAGAGCGCGCGCAGCCTGCCGATAGTTTTTAGAAGCGCCGCCACTTGGGTGTCCCCCAATCCTCAGGTGGCGGCGCTTCTTGAAGATCACGGCCGGGGCCTCAGTTACCTGAACAAGACAGATTCTTCCATAAGCATGTGGCGCCTGGTTGGCGCGCGAGCTGACAGTCTTAGTGAAATCTTGATCTTTTCTTAGTGTTTCCTTGAGGTTCACCCTGTATTGGGCCGGTTTCGTCTGTCGGCCATCTCAAGCTACGATCAGGAGGTTGTCCGGACCGAAAGGCATCCCTGCTCGTGGATTTTGGCCGCTTTCTCATTGACCTTGTGGTCTTCGTTGGCATCACAGTTGTGCTGATGTGCTCGCTCCACCTGCTCGTGCTGTGGCGCTCGAAGCGGAAGTACAGGAAGCTCTCGCGCCCGGAGCCACGGGCACTTCCGGGCCACGATGCCGGAGCCCGTCCGGAAAGGCCAGGTCCGGCACGCATTCGCGACCAACCGGCGACTGTCAGTGGCGGCCAAAGGCCATGACAATGGCTACTATCGCCGCGACGACCAGCACCGTCGCAACCCAGATCCATTGCTGTCCGTCCAAGTTCGCCCCAATCTCAGGTCTTGATCCAGTCTCCCAAACCGGAGGTTGTTGAGCGAGGTCTTGTGGGGAAGATCGAAAGCCCACCCTTGCAGAAGCAGGCCGGAAGCGTTCAGCTTCCGGCCTGCTTTTTCAGCCAGGAAGGGAGTCCGGGTGCCTCCCTTCCTGACCTTCTTTGAGAAGCGATCCCGCGCAACACCCCGACGACACGCCCTCTACGGGGCCTTCTAAAATTCAAAGAGGGTCAGGAAGGGCGCTCGCCCAGCCCGCGCCGACGGGAGCGCCCTTAGTTCAGCGCGATGACCAGCATCTGGTTGGTGCCCGGGATGCACGTCTGCAGTATCGCCCGGGGGAAGCCGCCGAATACTGCTGCGACGTTGTTTGTCGTCCCGCCTTGGGGCACCTGGCCGCGAGCTGTCACGGTGTATGTGCCGTAACCGGGAATGCTCACCGTCTCGCCGACGCCGATACCCGAGAATCGTGCCCACCCGCCGCAGAAATCATGTTCTGTAATGAAAAGCGAATAGGCGTCCGTCGGAGTGAAATGGATCGGGCCAATGCAACTGTCCACAGCCGCCTGGCCGCCGGAGCCCGCAACATAGATGGTCCGCACCGCCGGAGCTGGAGCCGGAGCCGGAGCCGGAGCAGGCGCGGGCGCAGGCGCCGGAGCGGGGGCCGGTGCCGGAGCGGGTGCCGGAGCCGCGTCAACCGGCGGCCCGGTCAGCTTCAGCACCTGGCCGGGCACGATCACGGAATACGCACTGAGCCCATTGGCTGCCAGCATCGCATCGACGTCGACGCCGAATCGGGCGGCTATCGAGCCAACGGTGTCGGCGCTGACCACCGTGTAGGCGTTCGTGTCGGGCGCCGGAGCAGGCGCAGGAGCAGGAGCGGGTGGAGCAGCGGCTGCGACCGGCGCCGCTGCAGGAGCTGACGGCGCGACAGCGGCTGGTGCCGGTGCCGGCGTGGGACTGTCAACCGGCGTCGGACTGGCAACCGCCGGGGAAGGTGCGGCAATCCCGGCTCCCGAACCGACGTGCGTGGCGTTTGCAGCGCTCGCGCCTGGGGCGAGGACCTGTGTGTAGTTCTGCATCGTCACGGCCGCAATGGCGACCACCGCCACAATTGCCCAAGTGGCTATTGATGCCTTGTACCTGGTGACAGTTCTTACCCCCGCGGATATCAGGGCGAGGACGCTGCCTCCACTGATCCCGCCGTGTCTGTACTCCTGCTGATACATGTCGAATCCCCGTAGCTCATCGTTTCTGGGGCCGGCCGGTTGGCGGCCCCGGGAAGTGATACGCAGGCGCAGGGGATGGCGCTCGTTGAGACCCTTTTGCTTAAATGCGCAGCACTGAGGAAGCCCTCATTTCCGCCCATTTCGAAGAGATCCATCAACGGGATGTAACCCGGTTATTTGGATAAGTCCATCAATGAGATTTATGAAATGAGGTATTCCTTTTCCTGCTGCAGGTGATTTGAGTGTAGGAATGGGTAATTCGCTCCACACGAGTGGGTGCCACTTGCTTTTATTTCCGGCCGGCCACCAAACACTCGCAAGTCTTCTTCGGCGTCGGGACGGGTGCCCCCAAGGCCCGGACTTCCGGCCTTTTGGCAGGGTGGCGATCTTGTTTAAACTAAGTCTACTTAGTAATCAGTAGTCAGATTTGTCCGGAGAACTGACGAATTCAGCAATGGGCTCCGCAAATGCGGAGCGGCGATTTTCCGGGAATTCATCCACCGTCTGCGGGCGGGCTTGGCCACTGCGCTTGACCACTGCGACAGAATGGGTCCATGAGTCGAATCGCAATCATCGGCGGCCACGGCAAGGTGGCCTTGCACCTGTCCCGCATCCTGAGCAACGAAGGTCACGCGGTCACTTCCTTCATCCGCAATCCGGAACACGCGCCCGAGGTCGAAGTGACGGGTGCGGCCCCGGTGGTGCTCGACGTCGAGAATTCGACGACGTCGGAGATCGCGTCGGCGCTTGACGGCCACGACGCCGTGGTGTGGTCCGCGGGGGCAGGCGGAGGCAATCCGGAACGCACCTATGCCGTAGACAGGGATGCCGCCATCCGGTCGATGGATGCCGCGGCACAATCCGGCGTGGCCCGCTATGTGATGGTGTCCTACTTCGGCGCAGGACCCAGCCACGGCGTTCCCGAGGACAACAGCTTCTACGCCTACGCGGAGGCCAAAGCCGCGGCGGACGAGTACCTGCGCGCTACTGATCTCGACTGGACGATCCTTGGCCCGGGTGCGCTGACCAGCAATCCGGGGTCTGCGCTCATTGAGGTAAGCCCCGCGGACCCGAGTACCGGGACGGAAACTTCACGGGCCAATGTTGCCTTGGTGGCTGCCGCCGTCTTGGAACTGCCCGAGACTGTCCGCCGCACCATCGAGTTCAGGGACGGCTCGGTGCCCGTGGTGGAGGCCCTCACCGCGTCCTAACCGCGCACTGCCGGGATATGTTGGTAAGGCTAGTCCCTCGGCAGGCGCCCGGGACGCCGCCGCTACGACGTCTGGGGAAATCGGGAACATGGACCAGTTGGCACTCATTGTTGGACTGCTTCTTGCAACGGTCGTGGCCGTGGGCCTGGGGGACCGCTTGCGGCTCCCGTACCCGGTGCTGATGCTCTTGCTGGCTGCGGCTATGACCTTCATTCCGGGCTTCCCGGACTTTGATCTTGCGCCTGAACTGATCCTCCCGATCTTCCTTCCGCCGCTGCTGTTCGCAACCGCCCAGAAGAGTTCCTGGGCCGTCTTCCGGGTCCGGTGGCGGACGCTTCTGCTCATGGCTGTGGCGCTCGTCGTGGTATCGACGGCGGTTGTTGCCGGTGCCGCGTGGCTCATGATTCCGGGGATCGGCATTCCTGCGGCGATCGCACTCGGTGCCATGGTGGCCCCGCCGGACCCCGTCGCGGTTGAATCCGTTGCCGGACGCGTCCACATGCCGCGCAGGCTCATCACCGTGCTGCAGAGCGAGGGCTTGTTCAACGACGCCGCCGCGATCGTGATCTTCCAGGCCGCGGTGGCGGCGACGGTTTCCGGCACCAAGCTGGGTGCCGGCGTCGTGCTCCAATTCGTCATCGGTGCTGCCCTTGCCGTCATTGTCGGCATAGCGATGGGCTGGTTGACGAGGCTCATCACCCAGCTGGTCACCTCCATGGTGGCCCGCAGCGCTGTGACCCTGGTGATTCCCTTCGCTGCCTACATCCTTGCGGAAGAGCTGCACGCCTCGGGAGTGATCGCCGTCGTCGTCACCGCCCTCGAAACGCAGCGGCACGCGCGGTCCCAGGACGCCGCCGAGCGCGTCACCCGCACCGCCTTCTGGGACGTGGTGGAACTTCTCGCCAAGGGCCTGGCGTTCGGCCTTGTGGGGCTGGAGATCCGGCATGTGATCCGGGACGAAGGGGCGGCCATATATGGCATGATCGGCCCCGCCGTGGCGGTGTGCGTGCTCGTGTTCGTTGTCCGCTTCGCTTGGCTCGGGCTTTTGGCAATCTCGGCCCGCAAGCGGAAAAACCTGCTGCAGCCGGCCTCGCCCAAGGAGGTCCTGATCCTGACGTGGTGCGGCATGCGCGGCCTCGCGACGCTGGCCCTCGCCTTGGCCCTTCCTCTGACTATCGCAGAGGGCAGCGACTTCCCTGCCCGCCACGAGATCCTGGTCATCGCCTGCGCGGTACTGCTGGCCACCCTGGTGCTGCCGGGGCTGACCCTTCCGTGGCTCATGCGCGTGCTCAAGGCGTCCGGAGACGGTTCGCACGAAAAGGATGCCGCGCGGCTCCTGGCCAAGCGCGCCCAGACCGCCGCCATCTCCGCACTGAAGGAACACGATCTGATGAAGGAGTTGCCGGCGGACAAGGTGGCCCTCGTCAAGGAAAAGATGACCCGCCTGCATGCCGAGTTGCTTGACGGGACATTGAAGAACGAGTCGGACGCCGAAAAGCGACAGCGCGGCAGGGAACTGGCGATCGCGGTCCAGACCATCGCCCTCGACGCCGCGCGCCAGGAAGTGGTCGCCGCGCGGAGCGAGCCCGGCATGGATCCCGAGGTCGCGGACAGGGTCCTGCGCCAGCTGGACCTCCGCACGATGGCGATGCCGGAATAGCCCCGGGCGCCTAGGACGCCGACGAGTGCGCCGACGGGAAACCCGGTCAAGCCGTCGAAGAGCCTAGGCTCGCCGCAACACCAGATCCAAGGAGTTCTTCTCCACGCGGTCCAGGGCATGGCGCACCGCGCCGATACCCACAATCGCATCGCCCAAAGGGGACGCGGCCAATCGCGGGGGAGTGGCTGTGTAGCTGGCCAGCTTCCGGGCGGCAGGCTCAAGAAGGACCGATGCCGAATCCGCCACCGCGCCGCCGATCACCACGAGTTCCGGGTTGAGCAAAATGGCCACCGTCGAGACCACCCGGGCCAGCCGGTCCGAGAGCCGGTCCAGGATGTCCAGCGCAACCTTGTCACCCTGGGCCGCAGCGGCGAACACGTGTTGGGCCGTCACCTCGCCGCCCGGCGCGGCCGCGGTCCGCAGCGTCGTTTTCGACTCTCCCGCCAGGGCTTCTGCCGCCCATAGCCTGGCAAGCGCGGCGAGGCCGTCGGCGGAGCCCACGCCCTCCACCATGTCCAGATAGGCCATTTCACCCGCGCCCCCGGCAGTACCGTGCAGCAAACGGCCGGATTCCACCAGGCCCGCACCGAAACGCTCCCCGGCCAGGAGTACGGCCAGGTCCTGGACACCGCCGCCCGCACCGCGCCAACATTCGCCCAATGCCGCCAAGTTGGCATCGTTCTCCAGTACTACCTCCCATCCGTGGAGATCGTGCAGGGCCTTCTTCAGCCCGACGTCGAACAGGCGCCAGAACGGCTGGCTGACGAGGATGTTTCCGTCGCGGCCCACCGGGGCGGCGAGCCCCACCGTCACCGCCAGGACTTGGTCCGGCGCCACTCCGGCAGCCTCGAGGGCGAGCAGCGCGGTTTGGCTGATCACCCCGATCCGTTCCTCCGCTTCGATCTCCCTTCCGCGGAATGGCTTGCTCGCCCGCCCGACCGTTTTTCCGCGCAGATCGGCCACCACCACAGTGGTCTTGAGGACGCCGACGTCGATCCCCAAGACGCAACCGGCACTTTCGTCGAGTTCGAAGCGCCGTGCGGGGCGGCCCTTCTGGTACGCGCCGAAATCGCGCTGGTTCTCCAACTCGCGGATCCAGCCCCGGGCTATGAGGTCTTCGCACACGGAAAGGGTGGTGGCGCGGGTCAGTCCGGTAGCGTCCATCAGCTCCGAAACGGTCACTGCGTTGGAGGAACGGATGACTCCGAGCACGGTGGCCGCGTTGAACCGCCGGAGCATCTGCGGAGTGGCAGTCGCGATATCAGGCATGGCTGTTGACCTTCTGTAGGTATGCGTCACATAATACTTGAGGTACTAAATTTAGATTCTAAATAAAAGTCCCATCCATCGAAGCGTCTACACAGAACAGGATTCCCTTTGTCCTCCACCGCCACCATGGCAACTCACAACGACTCCGAGCGCATGGCCGATCCCAACTGGTGGCGCCAAGCGGCTGTCTACCAGATCTACCCGCGCAGTTTTTCGGATGCGAACGGCGACGGACTGGGCGACATCAAGGGCATTACCGCCAAGGTTCCTTACCTGAAATCCCTCGGCATTGACGCCGTCTGGTTGAGCCCGTTCTACCCCTCGGCCCTGGCTGACGGTGGTTACGACGTCGATGACTACCGCAACGTGGACCCCAAGCTGGGCACCCTTGCAGACTTCGATGAGATGGCGGCCGCACTGCACGCTGCGGGCATCAAGCTGATCGCGGACATCGTCCCGAACCACTCCTCGGACAGGCACGAATGGTTCAAGGAAGCGTTGGCGTCACCGAAGGGTTCGGCTGCCCGTGAACGCTACATCTTCCGCGACGGCCTGGGCGAGAACGGCGAGCTGCCCCCGGCGGACTGGGACTCGATTTTCGGCGGCCCGGCCTGGGAGCGCATCACCGAACCGGACGGCACCCCGGGACAGTGGTACATGCACATCTTCACGAAGGAGCAGCCGGACTTCAACTGGGACAACCCCGAGGTTCGTGAAGACTTCCTGAAGACCCTCCGCTTCTGGTCCGACCGTGGCGTGGACGGCTTCCGCATCGACGTCGCCCATGCCCTCACGAAGGACCTGCCGGAGGTCCTGCCCTCCAAGACCGAGCTGCCCAAGGAAGGCGAAAACGCCTTGGGTGAGCACCCGTTCTGGGACCGCGATGAGGTGCACGAGATCTACGCCGAGTGGCGCAAGGTCTTCAACGAGTACAACCCGCCCCGGACGGCCGTCGCCGAAGCGTGGGTCCACGCGGACCGCCGCGCCCGCTACGCCAGCCCCGAAGGACTGGGCCAGGCGTTCAACTTCGACCTCCTCCAGGCCGATTTCGACGCCGAACAGTTCCGCACGATTATCACCAAGAACCTCGGCGAGGCCGCGGCATCCGGTGCTTCGTCCACCTGGGTTTTCTCCAACCACGACGTCGTTCGGCACGCCACCCGCTACGGCCTGCCCGCGGGCGGCGGCCGGGACGGCCTGGGCCAGGACGGCAAGCAATGGCTGCTCGACGGCGGTTCGGCCGCCGAGGTCGACGCCGAGCTCGGCTTGCGCCGCGCCCGCGCAGCCTCGTTGCTCATGTTCGCACTGCCGGGTTCCGCGTACCTGTACCAGGGCGAAGAACTTGGCCTGCAGGAAGTCGGCGACATCGCGGCCGGCCAGCGCCAGGACCCCGCGTTCTTCCGCAACCCGGGAGTGGACGTCGGCCGGGACGGCTGCCGTGTCCCGCTGCCGTGGACCAGCGAAGGTTCCTCGTTCGGTTTCGGCGAGGGACATGCCCACTTGCCGCAGCCTGAATGGTTCGCGGGCTACGCAGTGGAGGCGCAGGACAACGTTCCCGGTTCCACGCTCGAGCTGTACCGCAAGGCCCTGGAACTGCGTTCGGAACTGCGGGCGGCCGAGGACCTTGAATGGATCCCCTCCGGCAACGAGTCGGTGCTGCACTTCGCGCGGCCCAACGGCTGGCAGTCGGTGACGAACTTCGGCACCGAGCCGGTGGCACTTCCGGAAGGCACCGTCGTCGTGAGCAGCGCACCGCTCGACGGCGGCAAGCTCCCGGCAAACACGACCGCCTGGATCGTCTAACCCGCTAACCCGCACCCCCTACCCAACTGGCCCGCAGTTAACGTCGTTTTGAAGGCTGTAAACGACAACAACTGCGGGCCAGTTGCACGTGAAAGAGTTGGAAAATGACTGCACAAAGTGAAACAGCCGCGGGCCGGCTCATCTACGGCTGCATGGGCCTTGGAGGTCCCTGGGAGGGCAGCGAATACGCAGCTGCCGAGATCGAGCAGGCCGCGGCCGCGATCGAGGCCGCCATCGGCATCGGGATCACCCTGTTCGACCACGCCGACATCTACCGCACCGGCAAGTCCGAGGCCGTCTTCGGTGAAGTCCTGGCTCAGACGCCGGGGCTGCGGGATAAGATCCAGCTCCAGACCAAGTGCGGAATCCGGCTAAGCCAGCCTGGGGTCGACGGACACTACGACCTGAGCAAGGACGCCATCCTGGAGCGTGTCAATGGAAGCCTGGACCGGCTGAGGACCGACTACGTCGACGTGCTGCTTCTCCACCGCCCCGACCCCCTGATGGAACCCGCGGAGGTGGCGTCCGCCGTCGGGCAGCTCATGGCGGAAGGCAAGGTGCGGCAATTGGGCGTGTCCAACATGTCGGGCGCGCAGATCGCTTTCCTGCAGGACCGGCTGGAGGTGCCGATCGTGGCCAACCAGCTGGAAATGAGCCTGCACCGGCGGGCATGGCTCGAGAGCACGGTCCTGGTCAACCATGATGATGCCCTCGGCTACAGTTTCCCGCACGGCACTTTGGAACACTGCGTCGCGCAGGGGATTGAGCTGCAGGCTTACGGTTCCCTCGCCCAGGGCCGGTACACGGGCTCGACGCCGGATGCCCCGACTGCCGCGGACGCTGCGACTGCCGCTCTTGTCGCCGAGTTTGCGGAAGGAAAGGGTGTCACTCCCGAGGCCGTGTTGTTGGGGTGGCTCATGAAGCATCCGGCACGCATTTCCCCGGTGCTCGGCAGTTCCAACCCGGCGCGGATCGCTGCCTGCGCGGACGCTGCCGCCGTTGCCGCAGCCATGACGCGCGCCGAGTGGTATGGCCTGTGGGTGGCTGCGCGGGGCAGCAAGCTCCCCTAAAGCGCGTTAAACCCAACTAGCTCGCATTAGATGTCGTTATGAGCCCTGAAAACGACATTAAATGCGAGCTAGTTGGGCTAAGGCAGCTACAACAGCACATGCGTGCTACTACAGCGGCGCGACAACTGAGTAGGTGCTCGAGTCACCTTGGATCGACTGGCTCGGCTTGCCGTCCACGCCCACCGGGATGTCGCCGGCGATGGTCACTCGGTTGAGCTTGCGCGGCTGGCCGTCGTAGTTGTCCGGCGCGTAGTGCTGGGTGATGCGGTTGTCGAAGAGCACCAGCTGGTTCGGCTCCCAGTTCACGCGCACCACGTTCTCCGGACGGGTGACGTAAGCCTGGAGCAAGCGGATGATGTCCTTCGACTCGGTGTTGGACAGCCCCACGATCCGAAGGCGCTGCGCGAAGCCCCCAATGAACAATCCGCGCTCCCCGGTCAGGGGATGGACACGCACCACGGGGTGGGCGGTTTCGAACTTGATGCGGGTGAATTCCTTGCGGCGCTCATCGGCGTTCTCATGTTCCAGGTTCTTCGGCACCGAGTAGTCGTAGTCGTTGGTGTGGACCGCCCAGAGCGTGTCCGCGAAGTTCCGGAGCTCGTCCGGCAAGTCTGCGTACGCTCCCGCCGAAGAAGCAATCAGGGTTTCGCCTCCATAGGACGGAAGATCGATGCTGCGCAGAGTGGAAGCCTGCGGCGGGTTGACCACGAATGTGACGTCGGTGTGCCAATTGTTGGCGGAACCGTTCTCGCTGTCCACGGGCAGGACGTTCTCTTCGCCCTCCACGGAGGCCACGGTCGGATGGGCGGTAGTGAGCGGGCCGAAATGGCTGGCGAATTTCACCTGGGCCTCGTCGCTGAGGATGTTGGCCTCCCGGAAAACGAGGGCCTTGTGTTCGTTGAGCGCGGCCCGGATCTGCCCCACGGTTTCCGGGGAGAGATCGCCGCTGAGGTCGAAGCCGCGGATTTCGGCGCCGATCCGGGATCCGAGCTTGGCGAATTCGAGTTTGGTTTCGGTAATGATGGACATTTTTGTTCCTTTTCTGTTGTGACTTGGTTGTGACTAGATGGATGGATTGACGGTCAGGACCCGCTCCCGACGGCGGTCCGCCAGCGGGAGAAATGCCGTTCCAGGGCTACAAGGAGGAAATTCACGGCCAAGCCCAGAAGGGACACCGTGAGGATGCCGGCGTACATGTCCGGGATGAGGAAACTGCTCTGGGCATTCACGATCAGGTAACCGAGCCCGGCCTTCGCCCCCACCATTTCCGCGGCGATCAACACCAGGATGGACGCCGTGCCGGCCATGCGGATTCCCGTGAAAATGGTGGGCACCGCAGAAGGCAGGATCACTTTGCGGAAGAGCGAAAGGCTTGAGAGGCCGAGCGACTTCGCGGCCCGGATGAGCAGCGGGTCCACCGTCTTCACCCCGGCGATCGTGTTCAGCAGGACCGGAAAGAACGCCGCGTAGGCCACGATGCTGATCTTGGACTCCTCGCCGATCCCGAGCAGCAGCGTGAACACAGGCAGCAGGGCAAGCGCGGCTGTGTTCCGGAACAGTTCCAGGAGCGGGTTCAGCACCGCATTGAGCCGCCCGTACCAGGCGATCAGCAAACCGAGGGTAACGCCAGCCACGAGGGCTGCGCCGAATCCCGTCACCGAACGGGTGAGGCTCGCGGCCAAATGCCCCTGGATGGTGCCGGATTCGAACAGCTTCCCCCATGCTTCCAGGACCACATGCAATGGCGGCAGGAATACCCGGGTCGAGGGGCTGGCCAGATATGTCGGCCCGAGTTCCCAGAGAGCCAGGAAGGCGATGATCCCCGCGGCCTTCCACAGGCCGGAACCGGCGCGGGCGGCTGCGGTCCGCACAAAGGCGAGAGTCGCCGTCGTGCTCCAACGCACCGTCTCCGCCGGACCAGAGTGCCCGACGGCGGGAGCTTGCTTGGGTGCGGCGCTCGCCGCGGGCTGTTGCGTGAGAGTTGTGGTCATCAGGCCGCGCTCCTTTCGAGAGTTGTTCCCGGGACTTCATCCGGGGCCGTGCCGTCCGGCAGGATCTTGCGATGGCCGGCATCCTGGGCAAGGCGGACTTCGTCGTGCAACAGGGTCCAGACCTTGTGCCGTTGTTCGACGAAGGCGGGGTGCGAGCGGATGTCGTCCCCGCCGTCGCGGTCCGGGATGTCCACGTCCACGATTTCCTTGAGCTGTCCGGGCCGGGCGCTGAGGACGGCGACGCGCTGCCCCAGGTACACGGCCTCGTCGATGCCGTGGGTGATGAAGACGATTGTCTTGCCCGTGGCCCGCCAGATCCGCAGGAGTTCGTCCTGGAGTTGTTCACGCGTCTGGGCGTCCAAGGCGGCGAAGGGTTCATCCATGAGGAGCACATCGGGCTCGTAGGCGAGGCTCCGGGCAATGGCCACCCGCTGTTTCATGCCACCCGAAAGCTCATGCGGGAAACGGTCCTCGAAGCCGGCCAAGCCAACCAGTTTGAGGTATTCGCTTGCCCTGGCGGCACGTTCGCGGCGGTTGAGCTTGCGGCCGTCGGTTCCCTTGCCTTCGAGTCCGATCGACACGTTGGCCGACGCCGTGCGCCAGGGGAAGAGTGCGTACTGCTGGAAAACCACGGCACGGTCCTTTCCGGGTCCCGTCACTGGCTGGCCGTCCACCAATACCTCGCCGGAGGTGGGCGTGGACAGGCCAGCCAGGAGGTCCAGCAAGGTGGTCTTGCCGGAACCGCTGGGCCCCACCAAGGTGAGGAACTCGCCGTCGCGCACGTCCAAGCTGAGGGAACTAATGGCGGTCAGTGTGGTGGGCTCTTTCGCGCCTGGTTTGCCTGTCGCTCCGGCACTGCCGCCTTTTCCGGGGCGGACGGTGAATTGCTTGGTGACATTTCGGAGGCTGATTTTGGCGGTCATCACTATCCCTTCGCGGTACTTGGGGTTGGGGCGCTTGCTGCGAGATCGTTGAATTTGTTGGTGTAGTACTTCGACGGTGTGAGGTCGTTCTTGACGATCCCCGAGCTCTTCAGCCACGCGGACCAGCGGGTGAAGTCCTCGTCCTTGATCACGCCGTTGTCGGGGACGCCAGGGCTCTTCCAGTACTGCAGGTTCGCGGTGCTCTCATTGCGTCCGCGGGCGTCGATGATCTTCTTGAAGCGCGCGATCACTTGGTCGCGCGGCGTCTCGGTCTCCCACTTGATGGCCTTGGCCACGCCCGTAGCGAAGATCCGGGCTGTGTTGGGGTTCTTGTCGATGAAGTCGTTGCGGAGCACGTACTGCCCGCCGGCAAAGGTGCCGAAGAGTTCATAGTCGTTGAAGAGCGAGCGCAGTCCACCGGCGGCAACGGCATGGTCCTGCAGGACCCCGCCCAGGCTTCCAACATCCACCTGGCCGCGGCGTACGGCTTCTTCGGTGTCGTTGGGCGCGAGCACTACCAGCTGTACCTGCTTGATTTCGTCCTGGCTGAGGCCATTCTTGCTGAGGTAGGTGTTGATGACGGCTTCCGAATGTGCGCCCAGGGTGTTGACGGCGATCTTCTTGCCGATGAGGTCCCTGGCTGTCTTGATGGGGCTGTCCGCCTTGACGTAGAAGCCGTTGAAGGTCTTGGCATCTTCGCCGTAATAGTTCACGACGGCGGTCACGGGAGCCCCTGCCTCGATCAGCTTCACGACGGCCCCGGCGAACGCGCCGCCGAAGTCGGTCTGGTTGGTGGCAGCCGACTGGATGTCCTGGGGCCCGCTGGTGGTGTTGCCTACCCAGTTGAGTTTGATGTCGCCCAGGTAACCGAGGTCCGCCGCCAGCTCAGGGAGGCCGACGTTGTTGGCCGAGCCTTGGTAGCGGAGTTCTTTGACTTCGGCTTGACCGGCTGTTTGGTCTCCCGCTTGGGCATTGCCGCCGCAGCCGGTCACCGTCAGCGCAAGTACGACGGCGGCCGCGACGCTTAGCAGGGGCTGGTGCAGTTTCATGGGAGCTACTTTCTGGGGAGTGGAATTCGTGGGTCCGGACCTGTTCTGGAATAGACCGAACTGCCGGTGGGAACGATGTAAGCGCATGTCCACTGGTCAGGGGAAGCCCGGCAGTAACCCTCGGAAACGCCGGGAAACCGGGGGCAATCCGGCGAAATCCCCGCGCAACTCCGGGCAACAGGGGGACACATTTCGCCCTGCGTCGCTGGGTTGAGCTGGGTTGAGCTGGGTTGAGCTGGTTTGAGCTGGTTTGAGCTGCGGGCTCCCCAAAGCGCGCCAAACCCAACTAACTCGCATTAGATGTCGTTTTGACGGCTCATAAGGACAACAACTGCGAGTTAGTTGGGGGCGGGGCCTCCTGTCACAATCGTTTTGTTCGTATTGATGCTCACACCGGTGCCCGATTCTTAGCGTTCCCGGCGGCTGGCCGGATACGGTAGATACATGACGTCTAGCACCGCCGCCGAGTCCATTCGGTCCACCCGCAACATTCCCGCCGAGATTGCACGCTCCTGGCTCCTCGTGAACGCCATGAAGACGGAGCTTTTCGACCAGTCGGCCTCATCGCGTGCGGACGCCATCATCCTTGACATCGAAGACGCCGTGGACCCGTCCCAGAAGGACATTGCCCGCGAGAACGTCATCAACTGGCTGACCGCCGGCGGCCAGGCATGGGTCCGCATCAACGACGCCACGAGCCCGTTCTGGGCCGATGACCTCGCCGGACTGCGTGGCACGCCCGGCCTGCTGGGCGTCATGCTGGCCAAGACCGAGTCCGCGGACCAGGTCACCGAGTCCTTCCACCGCATGGACGGCAAGACCCCGGTCATCCCGCTCGTGGAGTCGGCCCTCGGCATCGAGGAAGCCAACCACATCGCCCGCGCGCAGGGTGCCTTCCGCCTCGCCTTCGGTTCGGGCGACTTCCGCCGGGACACCGGCATGGCCGCCACGCCGGAAGCGATGGCCTACCCGCGTGCCAAGCTCGTCGTCGCGAGCCGCGTTGGCAACCTGCCGGGCCCCATCGACGGCCCAACCGTCGGCACCAACCATCCGATCCTGCGCGAGCAGACCGGCATTACGGTGACCATGGGCATGACCGGCAAGCTCTGCCTGGCCATCGACCAGACCACGGTCATCAACGAGGTCATCAGCCCGACGCCGTCGGACGTCGCTTGGGCCACCGACTTCATGAACGACTTCGAAGCCAACGGCAGGGTCATCCGCGACGGCTCCGACCTCCCGCGCCTGGGCCGCGCCGAAAAGATCATGAAGCTTGCCGTTGCCTTCGGGGTCCAGCCCTCCCTCTAAGGGCTCCCTCCGACGCTAGAGCTCCCGCCGACGCTAGCTCACTTACATCCGGTTTTTTCAGGACGCTCGCTCACTTTTGACGGCAATTCCCGAAACCCTCCTGCAGATGATCTGCGCGAGCGTTGGTGGATTGGCGGCCATAGGTGAGCGGGCGTCCGCCCGCGACTTGCCATAGGTGAGCGGGCGTCCGCCCGCGACTTGCCATAGGTGCGCGAGCGTCCGCCCCCAACCGCTTATTTGTGAGCGGGCGTTCGTTGGTGTTGGGTCCTGACTCGACGCTTCTGACAAGTGCCCTAAACTTGGGGGGTGCTGAACGAATTCTGGGCCACGGCCTCTACCGCCTACAAGACGCTGGTTTTCAGCGCGATGGGGCTTATCGCCGTCGGGATCATCCTGACGATCATCGGCAACACCTCCCATAACCAAGGCCTTGGGCTGACGTCATTGTTCGTGATCGGGCTCGGCCTGGTCCTGCATGTCGTGGGCATGGTGGTCCGCGGACAGCAGGTCCGCAAGGGCTTGAAGAAGTAGCCTGGCGGAACATGGCGATGACCAAGCATGCGGTGGTAATCGCCGGAGGAGGCCCCACAGGGTTGATGCTGGCGGGCGAACTGGCGTTGGCCGGCGTCGACGTCGCGATCGTCGAGCGACGTCCCAACCAGGATCTCGCCGGATCCCGTGCAGGCGGTTTGCACTCACGCACCATCGAGGTCCTCGATCAGCGCGGAATCGCTGATCGCTTCCTGTCCGAGGGGCAAGTAGCCCAGGTCGCGGGGTTCGGCGGCGTCCGTTTCGACATCAGCGACTTTCCCACCCGGCACAACTACGGGCTCGGGCTGTGGCAGAACCACATCGAGCGCATTCTGGCGGGCTGGGTCGCCGAGCTGGCCGTGCCGATCTATTACGGACGCGAGGTGACCGGTTTCGCGCAGGACGCTACCGGCGTCGACGTCGAGTTGTCCGACGGCGGGCCGTTGCGCGCGGAGTACCTCGTCGGGTGCGACGGCGGCCGCAGCCTGGTCCGCAAAGCAGCCGGCATCGAGTTCCCCGGATGGGATCCGACCACCAGTGCCCTGATCGCCCAGGTCGAGATGGCCGAGCAGCCGCCCTTGGGCGTCCACACCAATCCTTTCGGTATCCACTCCTTCGGCAAGCTGGATTACAAGATTCTCGACGGCAAGGTGGTCTACGCGGATGGCGGGCCCGTGGGGGTCATGGTGACCGAACAGCACATCGGACCCACCACCGAACCGACCCTCCAAGACCTGAGCAACGCGCTCATCGCCGTATGCGGGACGGACTACGGGGTCCACAGTCCCATCTGGATCTCCAGGTTCACCGATATGACCCGGCAGGCCGCAAGCTACCGCGACGGACGGGTCCTGCTCGCCGGCGACGCGTCGCACGTTCATGCGCCCGACGGCGGACAGGGCCTCAACACCGGCGTGCAGGATGCCGTGAACCTGGGATGGAAGCTGGCTCAAGTGGTCAAGGGGACATCGCCGGAAAGCCTCCTCGATAGCTACCATGCCGAGCGCCATCCGGTGGCCGCCCGCGTGCTGCGCAATACGATGGCGAGTGTCGCGCTTCGCCGCCCGGACGACCGCACGAAGGCTGTGGGCGAGGTCATGGCCGAGCTGCTCGGCATGGAGGAACCGCGCAAGCGCTTCGCCGCGATGCAATCCGGCCTCGACGTACATTACGACGTCGGCAATGGGCACCCGCTGCTCGGACGACGCATGCCCGATCTCGACCTCGTCACCGCGGACGGGCCGATTCGCGCCTTCAGCCTGCTGCACGATGCCCGGCCGGTGCTCCTCAACCTCGGCGAACCCGGCACCATCGACATCACACCGTGGGCAGACCGTGTTCAGCTGATAGATGCCACATACCTTGGTGCGTGGGAGCTTCCGGCACTCGGCGAGGTCAGTCCCTCTGCCGCCGTGTTGATCCGGCCCGATGGATACGTGGCCTGGGTGGGAGACGGCACCCAAGCGGGCCTTGCCGACGCGCTCACCAGATGGTTCGGACCGCCTGCCTCGGGGTAGCTGTCCGGCTCTACGTACCGGCTCCCGGGCCGATAGGGTTGGACTATGACTATTAACCCGGACTTGCAGGGCCGCAGCTACCCTGCCGCAGAGGTGTACGACGTCGGCCGCGAAAAGATCCGGGAGTTCGCCCGGGCCGTGAAGGCCACCCACCCCGCCCACTTCGACGTCGAAGCCGCCAAGGCCCTGGGCCACAGCGACCTCGTGGCCCCGCCGACCTTCGCGATCATCGTCGCCCAGCGGGCCGACGCCCAGCTGATCGAGGACCCCGATTCCGGGATTGACTTCAGCCGTGTGGTTCACGCCGACCAGCGCTTCACCCACCACCGCCCGATCGTTGCCGGAGATCAGTTGCGGGCCGAACTGCACGTTGACGGCGTCCGCGCCATGGGCGGCGGGGCCATGATCACGACTCGTTCGGAAATCACGACGGTGGACGGCGAAAGGGTCGCCACCACCACCTCGTCCATCCTGGTCCGCGGAGAGGGACAGTAACCATGAGCATGAAACTTGGAGAACTTACCGTCGGGCAGGAAATCGGCACCCGCAACATCGAGGTCACGCGCCAGGACCTGGTCAAGTACGCCGGCGCATCCGGCGACTTCAACCCGATCCACTGGAACGAATCCTTCGCCACCGGCGTCGAGCTTCCCGGAGTCATCGCGCACGGTATGTTCACCATGGGCTCCGCCGTGCAATTGGTGAGCGACTGGGCCGGCGACCCCGCCGCCGTCGTCGACTACCAGACGCGCTTCACCAAACCGGTGCTTGTCGCCGACACCACCGGTACCAGTGAGCCCGGTGCCGTGATCGAGGTTGCCGGAGTGGTGGGAGCGCTCGACGCCGAAGCCGGCACCGCGCGCATCGACCTGACCGTCACCTTCGCCGGCCAGAAGGTCCTCATGAAGTCCCAGGCCGTTGTGAAACTCGCTTGAGCCGGCTGCAACAATCAGCTCCTCGCGCCACCGCGGCGGAATTGTCGCGGTGGCGTACTGCTGTGGTGACCGCGTACGGCGCCAGTGGCCTGGCCTTCTCGTCGTGGGTGTCCCGCTTACCGGCGATCCGCGATGGCCTGAACCTGACGCCCGGCACGGTAGGCCTCCTGCTGATGTGCATGACGGTGGCATCGTTCCTCTCCGTGTCCGCATCCGGGGTGATCGTGATCCGGCTCGGATCACGACTGACCACGCGGATCGGCGGCGCCATGGTGGGCCTCGGCCTGGCGGTCGCCGGTTTTGGCACGTCCGTGCTGGCAAACCCGGTGACCGTGGCGCTTGGACTCATGGTGGTCGGCCTCGGCACGGCCAGCTGGAACACGGCGTCCAATGTAGAGGGAGCGTCATTGGAACGCGCCCTTGAACGGCACATCATGCCCCGTCTCCATGGATCCTTCAGCCTCGGCACCGTTGCGGGCGCCGGGCTCGGCGCGTGGGCCGCTGCCGCGGGACTGCCGGTCTTCTGGCATCTGGCCGCGGCCGGCCTGGTGGTGGCCGTCTCCGTGGTGACAGCTGCTTCCTGGTTCCGCGCGGACATCACCCGCCATTCCACTGCACGAGGTACCCCAAAAGCCTTCAAACCCGACAAGCCGGACACCTTCGAAGATCCCTCAACCGGCCCCTTGCCCGTCATCCAACCCGGCCAGCAGGGCCCGGCCGAACCTTTGGACAGCAAGCGCATGGTGGCCCGGGCATGGCGCGAACGCCGGACCCTTCTGCTTGGATTGCTCGTCCTCGGGCTCGCCCTGGCTGAGGGCGCCGCGGGGGACTGGGTGGCCTTGGCGCTGGCCGATGGCCACGGGCAATCCGACGCTGCCGGCGCCATCGGCTATGGAATCTTCGTGACGTTTATGACCGTAGGCCGCTTTGCCGGAACCGTGGTCCTGGACCGCTTCGGCAGGGTGCCCGTGATGCGTTGGTGCTCGGCCACTGCCGTGGTGGGGTTGGCGCTCTTCGTCTTCGCCCCAGTGCCGTGGCTCGCCTTCGCGGCCCTGGCCATCTGGGGACTCGGTGCCTCTTTGGGGTTCCCGGTGGGCATGTCCGCCGCCGCGGACGATCCGGCGCACGCAGCTGCCCGGGTATCGGTCGTCTCGACGATCGGCTACGGGGCCTTCCTTTGCGGTCCGCCGCTCTTGGGCTTGCTGGCGGAGCACTTCGGCATCCTGCATTCCTTGCTCGCCGTCCTGGTCCTGCTCGTCGCGAGCTTCTTCCTGGCGCCCATCTCGCGGAAGCGCGCGCCTGAGCCGGCACGTCCCTGAGCCGGCCAGCCTTGCGGAAGCCCGTCCCTGAGTCGGCCAGCGCAGGCAATCCCCGCTAGGCTTGTTCGGTGACCCAGACGATGCTTTCCGAACTGACCACGGCCGCCGTTGGCGGCCCTGCCGGCACCTTTGTGGAGGCCCGCACCGAAGGGGAAATCATCGATGCCGTCCGTTCGGCGGACGCCGCGGGCGAGAAATTGCTCATCATCGGCGGGGGATCCAACCTTCTGATCTCGGACACCGGATACCCCGGCACTGTGCTCAAGATCGCGTCGCAAGGCTTCACCGTGAACTCGGAGGATAGTTGCGGGGGCGTTTCCGTGGTGGTCCAAGCGGGGCACAACTGGGACACCCTCGTGGAGCACTCGGTGCTGCATGCGTGGTCCGGACTGGAAGCCCTCTCTGGCATCCCCGGAGCCACCGGCGCCACTCCTGTGCAGAATGTGGGCGCCTACGGTGCCGACGTGTCCCAGACCATCGCAGCGGTCCGTACCTGGGACCGGGAACGCAACGCCGTGCAAACCTTCACCAACTCCGAGCTTAAGTTCGGCTACCGGGACTCCATCCTCAAACAGACCACCACCGAGGGCTCACCCCGTTACGTGGTGCTGACGGTTGAATTCCAGCTGCCGCTCGGACGCATGAGCGCGCCTATCCGCTACGCGGAGCTGGCCCGGTCCCTCGGAGTCGAGGCCGGGAAGCGCGCGTATTCCAACGACGTCCGGCGCGAAGTCCTGCGGCTGCGTGCCTCCAAGGGCATGGTCCTGGACGCTTCGGACAGGGACACGTATTCCACGGGTTCCTTCTTCACCAATCCGATTGTCCCGGCCGCAGCGGCCGCATCGCTGCCCGAGGGAGCGCCGAAGTACCCGGCTGGAAACGATGGCCTCGTCAAGCTGTCGGCGGCCTGGCTGATCGACCAGGCAGGCTTCGGAAAGGGCTTCGGACTCGATCCATCCAGCGTGTCCGGAGGCCGCGCCTCGCTGTCCACCAAACACACCCTGGCCATCACCAACAGGGGAGGAGCCAGCGCAGAGGACATGGTGGCGATCGCGCGCGAGGTGCGCCGCGGCGTCGTCGAGCGCTTCGGCATTGAACTGCACCCGGAACCGCTACTGATCGGCCTCGCCCTGTAGGAACCCGAGGGCTATGCGCGTCAGCGCTTTCCGCTCGGGAGGACCTTGTTGAGCAACAGGAAGGTCAGTCCGCAGCTGGCGGCCCCCAAGAGGAAGATCTGGCTGAACGCTATGCTCTGCGGCGACGGACCGCCGGGCGAAATCCAGCCGGCTGCCGCGAAGCCTGCCACGCCCAGGAGCATGACGACGGCGGCGAGCAGGAAGCTGCGCACTTGATCGTTTGCGCTTGTCTGGAACCCTGATTCGGGGTCGTCAACGTGCCGATCGGACGATGGCTGGCACGCGGCAGCAAGGCCTAGGAGGAGGGCTGCGGCGCCGGTGGCGGCAAGTCCCACTTCCTGGACAGCCTGCATCGACGGGGACAGTCGAACCCCCGCACCAACCGCTATTGCCAGGCCGCAGACAAGCCCGACGGCGGCGGCGCACCAACCAGCGGCTGCTAACCGCCGGCTGAGCGGCCGCAGCAGCGGACCTAACTCACCGAACAGCATTCCCCTAGCGTAGGAGGGCCCGCTGGTAGGCCCCTGTGAGCGGCATGGGAGTTCCTGGGGCGTCCTCATGAGGACCGAAGCTGTCCGCCAAGCGTCCTATGATGGGGCCATGTCAGCTTCGGCGAAGATCCGGGTCACTCCCAAAGTCATGGGCAGGCTGCGCCTCGCTAGCCAAGGATTGCTTGGGGGATTCAGCAGCCCGGAGGAATGCGTCTCCACGATGGGTGCCATGCAGGCCCAGGACCTTGTCTCGGCGTTCTGGGCAGTGGGCCAGCGGGTCCCCGGCTCCGGCCTCTCGAAAGTGCTGGAAGCATTGGAGAACGGCACCGTGGTCCGGTCCTGGCCCATGCGGGGCACGCTGCACCTGGTTCCGCCGCAGGACTTGCGTTGGATCCTGGGCATCACCACGGAGCGGTCCATGCGTTCGGTTGCCGCACGGCACCGGGAACTCGGCATCGAAAAGGCAGACATCGCCGCCTGCCGGGACCTTGCCCTTGAACGCGTCGCTGGCAGCCCGGGCGCCACGCGCGAGGAACTTTTCAAGATCTTCGAATCCGCGGGCCAACTGACCGCGGCCCAACGGGGGATCCATTTGCTCTGGATCCTGTGCCAGAACGCGTGGCTGGTCCAAGGACCTCCGGCGGGGACGGCGGGCAATGCCCTTGGACAGCAACTGTTCGTGGCTTTCGACGAGTGGATTCCGGAATCCAAGATCTTGGGGCGGGAAGAAGGGATTGCCGAATTTCTGCTCAGGTATCTGCGTAGTCATGGACCGGCCACGCTCCAAGACTTCGCGTGGTGGACCCAGATCCCCAAATCCGAGGTCCGGGCAGCCCACGAGGCTATTCGCAGCCAACTCGTTGAGCTCGTCTTTGGTGCAACGTCCTATTGGCTGTCGCGAGAGACGGCCGCATTGCTCGACGACGGCGTTCCCGGCTCGCGGACCATCCTCGCCTTGCCGGGGTTCGATGAATTCCTTCTCGGGTATACGGACCGCAGCCTTGTCCTGCCGCCGGAGCATTTCCAGAAGGTCGTTCCGGGCGGCAACGGGGTCTTCAAACGCATGATTGTGTCCGGCGGCGAAGTGGCGGGCACCTGGTCCCGCAGCGGCACTGGCCGCACCGCCGTCGTCGTTCCCGAACCGTTCGCCCCGGAAGGCCTGACACCAGCGGCCAAACGGTCCTTCGAGCTCCAGGCCGCCAAGTACCTGCGCTTCATGGAGCGTTGAGGCACCCAACTTACTCGCAGTTGATGTCGTTATGAGCGTTCAAAACGACATCAACTGCGAGTTAGTTGGTGAAAGCAGGACTGCTAGAGGGTGCCGGTAGCGATCTTCAGCATGCGGCGCAGCGGCTCGGCAGCGCCCCAGAGGAGCTGGTCGCCCACGGTGAAGGCGCTGATGTATTCGGGGCCCATCTCGAGCTTGCGGATGCGGCCGACCGGAATCTCCAAAGTGCCGGAGGCAGCAACCGGGGTGAGGTCCGCCATGGAGGCTTCCTTGGTGTTCGGCACAACCTTGGCCCACTCGTTGTCAGCGTCCAGGAGCTTCTCGATTTCGGTGACGGACAAGTCCTCGCGCAGCTTGAGCGTCAGGGCCTGGGAGTGGGAGCGCATGGCACCGATACGGACGCAGAGCCCGTCCATGACAACGTGGTCCTTGCCCGGCTTTCCGTTGCCGGTGCCGAGGATCTTGTTGGTTTCCACCCCGGCCTTCCATTCTTCCTTTGACTGGCCGTTGCCGAGGTCGGCGTCGATCCACGGGATCAGGGAGCCGGCCAGCGGCACGCCGAACTGGGTGGCGTCGACGCCGGAGCGCTGGGTCGCCAGGACCTTGCGGTCGATTTCCAGGATCGCCGAGGCAGGATCCTCCAGTTCGCTGCTGACTTCGTTGTTGAGGGTGCCGAACTGGTTCAGGAGTTCGCGCATGTGGCGGGCACCGCCGCCCGACGCCGCCTGGTAGGTCATGGAGGTACCCCACTCGACCAGGTTGTTCTTGAAGAGGCCGCCGAGCCCCATGAGCATGCACGAGACGGTGCAGTTGCCGCCGATGTAGTCCTTCACGCCGCCGGACAGTCCGGCGTCGATGACGTCCCGGTTGATGGGGTCCAGCACGATGATGGAGTCATCGTTCATGCGCAGCGTGGACGCGGCATCGATCCAGAGCCCGTCCCAGCCGCGGCTGCGAAGCTCGCCGTGGACCTGCTTCGTGTAGTCGCCGCCCTGGGCAGTGACAATAATCGGCAGCTTGGCAAGAGTCTCAATGTCGAACGCGTTCTCGAGCTTGCCTGCGCCGTCGGCGAATGACGGCGCGGCACCTCCCGCGTTCGAGGTGGAGAAAAATACCGGGTTGATGTTGGCGAAGTCGCCCTCTTCCTGCATGCGCTGCATCAGGACGGAGCCGACCATGCCACGCCAACCGACCAGTCCAACGGACGGATTAGCTGCTGTAGTCATTGAACCAGTCTAGACTTTCGCGGCTCCCGGCCGCTGTCGGTTACGTCACGACCCAACTGACTCGCAGTTGTTGTCGTTTTGGGCGCTCAAAACGACAACAAATGCGAGTTACTTGGGTGAGGAGTCGGGCTCTTCCAGCAGGGCCGCCTTGCGGGCGCGCAGGGCGTAGAACGCGCCAAAAGCGAAGACCTGGGTCACCACCACCAGGACGATGATCCCCAGGATCTTGTTGCCGCCCAGGATCATAGTGAGCCCGACGATCGCGGACAGGAGCGCGAAGAGCGGCAACAACATGTAGCCGAGCACGAACAGGGTCTCAGGTTTCTTCAGCATTCTCAGTCTTCCGTCCGGCGCCACGTGGCGATCCGGTAGTTGGTGCCGTTCTTGGAGGTCAGCCAACCATCAGCCGGCTCTGTCGACTCAAGGTTCCAGGCCTCGCCGAACTCCGGCGCGAACGTGTCGCCGTCGGTGTCGGAATCGATGACCGTGACGACGGCGACATTCGCGATGTCCATGGACTGCCGGTAAATCTCGCCCCCGCCAATGATCCAGACGTTCTGGCCGCCAGGTGCGAACTGGGACTCGAGGAGCGCTGCGTCAAGCGAGGAGACGACGACGGCGCCACGTGCGTCGGGCGTGTCCGCCCAGCCGTGCTGCCGGGTCACCACGATGTTGGTGCGGCCGGGCAGGGGACGGTACTTTGCGGGGAAAGACTCCCAGGTCTTCCGGCCCATGATGACGGGATGCCCGGTTGTCAGCCGGCTGAAGTGCTGCAAATCTTCGGGAACGTGCCAAGGCATGGTCCCGCCTTTGCCGATCACTCCACTGCCGGTCTGTGCCCACACGAGGCCGATTCCGTTGAGCGTTTCCGCGGCCTCCCCGGGGGAAGGCGACTCCGCGGCGGGAGTTTCCTGGGCGTTCATACCGCCACGGGCGCCTTGATCGCGGGGTGGTGCCGGTAGCCGACTACTTCGAAATCCTCGAAGGTGTAGTCGAAGATCGAGTCCGGCTTGCGGGCGAAGCGCAATTGCGGGTACTCGCAAGGCTCCCGGGAGAGCTGTTCGGTGACTTGCTCCACATGGTTGTCGTAAACGTGGACGTCCCCGCCGGTCCAGACGAAATCGCCGGGCTCGAGGCCCAGCTGCTGGGCCACCATGCAGGTCAGCAACGCGTAGGAGGCGATGTTGAAAGGAACGCCCAGGAACATGTCGGCGGAACGCTGGTACAACTGGCAGGACAGCTTGCCGTCGGCAACGTAGAACTGGAAGAACGCGTGGCACGGCGGCAACGCCATGTCCTTGATCTCGGACACGTTCCAGGCCGAAACGATGTGCCGGCGCGAATCCGGGTTGGCGGCCAGGCCCTTCATGAGCTCTGCGATCTGGTCAATGTGCCCGCCGTCGGGAGTCGGCCAGCTGCGCCACTGCACGCCGTACACCGGGCCGAGTTCGCCATCAGCGTCTGCCCACTCATCCCAGATGGTGACGCCCTGCTCTTGGAGCCACTTCACGTTCGACTCGCCGCGGAGGAACCACAAGAGTTCCAGCGCGAGGGATTTGAAGTGGACTCGCTTGGTGGTGATGAGCGGGAAACCCTGGCGTAAATCGAAACGCAGCTGGCGGCCGAAAACGCTCCGAGTGCCGGTGCCCGTGCGGTCCGACTTGTGCGTGCCGTTGGCCATGACGTCGCGCAGGAGGTCTTCATATGGGGTTGGGATGCTCACGCACCCAGCTTACTGGAGTCAGTCATCGAAGGGCTTGATCTGTTCCACGGCAACTACGCGCTGGCCGTTTCCGCGGGCCACATGGCACACGATCATCTCGCCAGGCGCCAGGTACGGATCCTGGGCCGGCAGCATCTCGTGAAGCTCGGGGCCCATCCGCTCGCCGAGCGTCTTCAGGACGGTGGGGAGTGCCGGCCTGTGGGTGCAGAGCGCAACCCCGCGTTGCTTGTCGAATAAGCCCTCGACGATCGCGGCTGTCTTCTTCGGGCTCCGCTGGTGATTGTGTTCCGTCAGGGCCTCCACAAGTTTCACCTTGGCTCCGGCTGACTTGGCGTAAGGCGCGATGGTGGACACACACCTGGCCCAGGGACTGCTCACGATCCGCAGCGGCTTCCACACGCCCAGAAGCCGTTCGACTGCCAGTGCCTGGCGCAGGCCCGTCACGGCCAGCGGCCGGCTGCCCTCTGCCTTGGTCCAGGAGGATCGCGGCTTGGCCTTGGCATGGCGCACCAGAATCAGGGGCCATGTTTCCAGCTCACCATTGAGGTGGGCCTTCGCCAACGCCTGGAGGGGGCCCACATCCGTCGGGTTGCTCAGGAAACGTGCCGCCTTGTCCGGCGCGGCCCACATGTAGGCATCCACTTCCTGGCCGTCCGGCTTGATGATGGACCCGTTGACTTGCGTCGCCCAGTAGTGCACCACCTTCAGCCCGGCCGACACATGGTAGTGCGTCGGAGGAAGCGGAATCCCGAGGGCAGCCTTGAGGCCGATCTCTTCCCTGATCTCGCGGACGGCGCACTCCGGGATGGTTTCCCCGGCGTCGAGCTTGCCCTTGGGCCAGGACCAGTCGTCGTACTTGGGCCGATGGATCAGCAGGACCTCAAGGGTGCCCTTGGTGACGCGCCAAGGGATGGCGCCGGCCGCCGTGACGGCGATCGGCTCCCCCGGATGGTCCGTCTGGTCCGCAATAGGTGTATCGCTCTTCAACTTTTCGCTGCCTACCGCCGGGCAACTGCACGTTGGCGGGACCGGGAGGCAAGCAGCCAGGACTGGATGTCCAGAAGCGGCGAGCCGTCCTCGGCCTGGTGGAACCTGGTCCAGTGGCCTTCGTTATCGAGGTGCCAGCTGGCAGTGCCGGGGTCCATGTAACGGCGCAGCAGATCCATGACCTCGGCTGTATCTTCGCGGCTGGAGAGCTGCACCAGCGCCTCGACCCGGCGGTCGAGGTTGCGGTGCATCATGTCCGCGGAGCCGATGTAGACCACGGGATCGTTGGCATTGGCGAAAGCAAACACGCGCGAGTGCTCCAGGAAGCGGCCCAGGACGGAGCGGACCGTGATGTTCTCGCTGAGTCCAGGAACTCCCGGACGCAGCGAGCAGATGCCGCGGACAATGACGTCGACCTTTACGCCGGCCTGCGATGCGCGGTAGAGGGCATCGATGGTGGCCTCGTCAACCATGGAGTTGACCTTGATCTGGACCTTGGCGGCAATTCCCGCCCGGGCGTTGCGGATCTCGGTCTCGATCCTGTCGATCAATCCGGACCGCACTGAGCGCGGCGCCACGAGGAGCCGCTTGAAGGTCGACTTCGGAGCATACCCGGAGAGCTGGTTGAAGAGCTTGGACAAGTCCTCGCCCACCTGCTCATTGGAGGTCAACAGGCCAAGGTCCTCGTAGTAGCGGGCCGTCCGCGGGTGGTAGTTGCCCGTGCCGATGTGGCAATACCTGCGGAGGCCATCCACTTCCTGGCGGACAACAAGGGACAACTTGCAGTGCGTCTTGAGTCCCACGATGCCGTACACCACGTGTACGCCGGCCTGCTCCAGTTTGCGGGCCCAGGAGATGTTGGCCTGCTCGTCGAAGCGGGCCTTGATCTCCACGAGGGCCAGGACTTGCTTGCCGGCCTCGGCAGCGTCGATCAGTGCGTCCACGATGGGGGAATCGCCGGAAGTGCGGTACAGGGTCTGCTTGATGGCCTGGACCTTGGGGTCGGCAGCCGCCTGCTCCAGGAAGGCCTGGACCGACGTCGAGAACGAGTCGTACGGGTGGTGCAGCAGGATGTCGCGGCGGCGCATCGCCGCGAAGACGTTGGCGGCCTTGGATGTCTCGGATTCGTTCAAGTACCGCGAGGTGTGGGGCACGTGCTTCGGGTAGTGGAGGTCGGCGCGGTCAATTCCGCCGATGACCGACAGGCCCCGGAGGTCCAGGGGAGCCGGAACGGAGTAGACCTCGGATTCCTCGACGCCGAGTTCCCGCACCAGGAGCGCGCGGATGTTCGGGTTGATGTCCGTGGTGACCTCAAGCCGGACGGGCGGGCCGAAGCGGCGGCGCAGCAGTTCTTTTTCAAGCGCCTGCAGGAGGTTCTCGGCGTCGTCCTCTTCGACTTCCACGTCCTCGTTGCGGGTGACGCGGAAGGTGTGGTGCTCCATGACTTCCATTCCGGGGAACAGCTTGTCCAGATGTACCGCGATGACCTCTTCAAGCGCGATGAATCGTGCCACGCGGCCCGGGACCGCGCCGGCACGCGGGCCGTCGATCGAGACGAGGCGCGGGAGCTGGTCCGGGACCTTGACGCGGGCAAACAGTTCCTTGTCGCTGACAGGATTGCGGACAATCACGGCCAGGTTGAGGGATAGCCCGGAGATATAGGGGAAGGGGTGGGCGGGATCGACGGCGAGGGGGGTGAGGATCGGGAAGACCTTCTCGCCGAACATGATGCTCAAGCGGTGCTGGGCCTCGTCGTCGAGTTCGTCCCAGCGCATGAGGTGGATGTGCTCATAGGCCAGAGCGGGGCGGATCTGCTCGGCGAATACGCGCGCATGGCGTTCCTGCAGCTTCCGGGCGGCATCGCCGATCTGCTCCAGGACTTCGATGGGGCTCAGTCCGGCGGGGGAGGGCACCGCGAGTCCCGTGGCGATGCGGCGCTTCAAGCCGGCAACGCGCACCATGAAGAATTCATCCAGGTTCGAGGCGAAGATGGAGAGGAAATTGACCCGCTCCAGGAGGAAGAGGTCCGGATCCTCCGCGAGCTCAAGAACGCGGGAGTTGAAGGCGAGCCAGCTTAGCTCGCGGTCCAGGAAGCGGTCCGGGCTGATGTCGCCTTCGGGCTCCAGGGAGGGCGCAAATTCAGGAATGTCGATGCGGTCCTGGGTTGCCCGCGCAGCCGGGACTTCGGAAGACCCGAAGCGGGGAGGCAAGGTTGCGCCCTTGACCTCGGTTTTGGTGGTTCCGACCGGGTCCGGGTTCATCGGGCTCTCCTTCGTTCAGCGCGGGGTTTGATTCAACCCTACAAGGATTCCACGTACCGGAATCCTAGATGTCCTAGCCTTTCAGATACGCCTTGGTTCCGGGTTACTTCCCGGTTAACGGCGCATACATGACATCGACGTCCCAACGAACGAAGCCCAGTTTCTGGTAAAGGGCGACGGCCGCCGTATTGTCGGCGTCCACGTACAACATGACCGAGTGCAGTTCGTGGCTCTGGAGATACCTGATGCCAGCGACAGTGAGCGCTTTGCCAAGCCCCAGGCCTTGGGCCGCGGGTGTCACACCCACGACGTAGACCTCCCCGATGGCCGGATGGGGTCCTTGCCGGGGGTGCACCTTGGTCCAATGGAATCCGAGCAGTTCCCCGGCCGGGTTCACGGCGAGCAGGAAACCTGCGGGATCGAACCAATCCTCAGCCATTCGGGCGTCCAGGTCGGCCCTGGTCAGGGAGCCCTGCTCGGGATGGTGGGCAAATGCCGCCCTGTTGGCGGCCAGCCAGGCGGACTCATCCTGACCCGGCACGAAGGCGCGCAGGGAGACTCCCTCAGGCAGGCCGGCGTCGGGCAGATCCGCGGTTGAGGACATAAGGCGCATCTTCCACAGTTCGCGCGCCGGACCGTAGCCGTAGCGGGCCGCAAGCTCCGCGGCGGCCTCGTGATTCCCGTGGGACCACGCGTTCAGCCCCTCGAGCCCGCGGCTGTCCCGGAGCGAGTCGAGCAACCGGCCCGCGGCACCCTGGTTGCGGTAGCTCGGGTGCACTGCCATTTCCAGGACTCCGGTCCCGTCGTCCGCTTCAACCACGACGGCGATTCCCGCCAGGTCCTGGCCGCTTGCGGGATCGGACTGCTCGTCCGGGGCGTACAGGGCCAGGGCGAGCACAGAGTGGTCGCCGGCATCGGCCCCGCGCAGCATGACCAGGGTCTGTTCTGACAGCGGGGGATTGCCGTCCGACTCCTCGGCGGCTGCGGCGAGCGCCTTGATGTCTTTCAACAACTCGTTGTCCGAGGCGCCTTTGACGACAAGGACGGGCCAGTTCTCCGGGTGCGCAGGGCTCATGCTGCAAGGCTATACGTCTCCGGCCGGTTTGGCGGGATGGATTTTGCGGGCACTGTGTTGGCCGTGTAAGGTCTATATCTCGTCCGGCTTCGCGAAGCAGGATACGAGGGGGATCCACCAGTGGGGTGGCCTCGATACGTTCGACCCGTATGTCCTCCACTCAAGCAAAAGAAGGCCCGGACTCAGTGAGTCCGGGCCTTCTTTGTGCTTCGAAGCTTGGGGTTCGGGTTATAGGACAAAACGTGTGTAAATCCCGCGCGTGTCACGTGCGTCCTGCCCAACCTTTGCGGGCCCAGAGGCCTTCCTCTGCGGTGGCTGTGTTGCCGTATTCCTCGGGTC